>NZ_CP102931.1:6707500-7007500 GCF_024734665.1 Variovorax paradoxus | reverse complement strand
TGGGGCCCAGGTCGTCGGAGAGGTAGCCGCCCTCCTGCACCAGCACGGTCGGCAAGCCCAGGCGCGCGATCTCGGCGAGCAGCTGCGCGAAGCCCGGCGTGGTGATCTTCATTCCCTTGTAGGGATCGCGCTCGTGCGTGTCCAGGCCCAGCGCCACCACCAGCGCGCCGGGCGCGAAGGCGCGAATGCTCTCGCAGGCATCGCGCAGCGCGGGCAGGTAGCCATCGATGTCGGTGCCCAACGCGAGCGGCTTGTTGATGTTGTAGCCCAGGCCCGCGCCCTCGCCGCGCTCGTGCGCGTAGCCGGTGAAGAAGGGCGTGAAGTTGCGCGGATCGCCGTGCAGCGAAATCGTCAGCACGTCGGCGCGGCGGTAAAAGATGCCCTGCGTGCCGTTGCCGTGGTGCACGTCGATGTCGAGGACTGCCACGCGGTCGTGCGCCGCGCGCAGCTGCTGCGCGGCGATGGCCGTGTTGTTCAGGTAGCAGAAGCCGTTGGCCCGGTCTGCGTACGCGTGATGGCCCGGCGGGCGGCACAGCGCATAGGCTGCGCGCTCGCCCTGCAGCACCAGTTGCGCCGCATGCGTGGCCACGTGGGCCGAGCCCACGGCCGCGGCCCAGGTGTGCGGGCCGATGGAGCAGGCGTTGTCGCCCATGTGGTAGCCGGCCTGCCCGACCACGCTCTCCGGGTAGGTGCAGGGCTCTCCCGGAAAGGGGTGGATGTTGGGCATGACCTCGTCGGAGGGGTCGTCCAGCAGCCGCCAGCGCGCATAGGCCGTCTCGAGGAAGCGCAGGTACTCGGGCGTGTGGATCGCGGCACGCGGGCCTGCGCCGAAGTCTTCAGCCCCGATGACCTCGTGGCCGTCATGTTCGACCGCCGACAGCAGGCGGAAGGCGCGCTCGGGCTGTTCGTTGCTGCGCTTGAGGCGCCCGCGCACCATGAAGAGCTGTGGGTCGTGGTCCTTGTGGGCGTCGCTGTAGACGATCTTCATCGCGCGGGTCCTTGCGTTGGAGTCGGGGTAGATGGAGAAACCGTGCCGTGCTGCTTCACGAACAGCGCGCGCACCTGCTGCCAGGCGTCGTCGAGGTGCTCGCGCATGGCCAGGCGCGAAGCATCGACATCGCGGCTCATCAGCGCATCGACGATCGGGTAGTGCGTGTTGGCCATGGTCTCGGGGTCGTGGTAGACCGCGTCGATCAGCGCGATGATCATCTGCATCTCGGTCTGCGTGTTCGAGAAGATGCGGTGCAGGTGCGCGTTGCCCGAGAGCTCGCAGATCAGCGTGTGAAAGGCCAGGTCGGTCGCGATGCGCACGTGCTGCGGCTGCGTGGGCGCCTCGCGCACCATGCCGTCGACCAGCGCGCGCAGGCGCTGCAGCCCCGCGTCGTCGGCCTTGCGGCAGGCCAGTTCGACGGATGTCATTTCCAGGCTGATGCGCACTTCGAACAGGTCGTCGATCTCCTGGACGCTGATGGTGCGCACCGCGAAGCCGTGGCGCGGCCGCGCGACCAGCACGCCCTGGCGTTCGAGCCGGCGCGCGGCCTCGCGCACCGGGGCGCGGCTCACGCCCATGCGGCGCGCGATCTCGGCCTCGACGATGCGGCTGCCGGGCGCAAGGCGCCCCTCGACGATCGCGCGAGTCAGCTGCGCTTCGACCAGCCCGACGAGGTCTTGCGCCTCGACGGACTCGAAGCCGGCGCTGTCGGCAGTGGAAGAAGAAAAAGCCATGGTGTTTGTCTCGTCATGTGAGAGGGATCGGGTTCTTATTCTTGATCGGCCGCCGTGCCAGGTACACGCCCGCCGCCATGATCAGCGCAATGCCCGCCATCGCCAGCGCATCGGGCGGCCTGTGGAACCAGAAGGTGCTGAAGGCCACCGCCAGCAGCAGCTGAAAGTAGTTGAGCGGCGCCAGCGTCGCGGCCTCGACGCGCTCGAAGGCAGCCAGCAGCAGCCATTGCGCGAGCCCGCTGCACGCGCCGCCCGCGAGCAACAGCAACACGGCGCCGGCGGCAGGCCGCTCGGCCGGCAGGAAGAAGGGTGCCGGCACGGCCGTGACCACAAGGCACACGAGCGCCGTGTACGCGTACTGCACCGGGCTTTCAACGAGCCCCGCGAGGCGGCGCGTGAGCAGCTGGAAAATCGCATAGCAGACGGCCGACACCGCCATCAGCACCGTGCCCACCCAGGGCAGATTGCCGCCGGGCCGCACGATCAGCAGCATGCCCGCGAAGCCCACGCTCACCGCCACCCAACGGCTGCGCTGCACCTGTTCGCCGACCAGCCAGGGCGACAGCGCCACCATGAGCAGCGGCGCGGTGAAGTAGATCGCGGTGGCTTCTGCCAGCGGCATCCAGATCAGCGCCGTCATGAAGCAGGTGGCCACCGTCGCGAGCATCGTGCCGCGCAACAGCAGCAGCTTCTTCTGCGGCGCGCGCCAGATGCGCAGGTCTCCGTGGCGCAGCAGCATGGCAAAGGCGATGCAGATCACCGACAGGTAGCGCATCAGGTTGATGAACGGCGCCGGGTAGAACTGCAGCATGTGCTTGCAGAAGGCGTCGTAGCTCGCAAAGGCCATCAGCGCGCAGAAGAACAGCGCAACGCCGGTGCTCCTGGAGCCCGGCGGTCGCAGCAGCACTGCGGTGCTCGCGGTGTTCACGCCAGCGAAGCCCCGAAGCGGACCATCGCGCGGTCGAAGCGTTCGAACATCTCGTCGATCTGCGCGGGCGTGATGATCAGCGGCGGGCAGAAGGCCACGGCATCGCCCATGGCGCGCACGATCAGGCCCTCCTGCAACGCGAGCTCGGCCAGCCGTGCGCCGGCCTTCATCGCCGGATCGAAGGGCATGCGAGTAGCAGGGTCGGCAGCGAGTTCGATCGCGCCGATCAGCCCCACACCGCGCACCTCGCCCACATGCGGATGGCCGGTGTAGCGGCGCAGGCCGGCCTGGAATTTCGGCGCCAGCGACTGCACATGCGCGAGCACCTTTTCGTCTTCGTAGATGCGCAGTGTTTCGAGCGCCACCGCGGCGGTCACCGGATGGCCCGAGTAGGTGAAGCCGTGGCCGAAGGTGCCGATCTTTCCGCTGTTGGCGGCCACGGCCGCATGCACCTGCTCGGACACCATGACGGCCGAGATCGGCACATAGCCCGACGACAGGGCCTTGGCAGCAGTGAGGATGTCGGGCCGCAGGCCGAAGGTGGTGGAGCCGAACATCTCGCCGGTGCGGCAGAAGCCGCAGATCACCTCGTCGGCGATCAGCAGCACCTCGTACTTGCGCAGCACGGCCTGCACCTTCTCGAAGTAGGTGGCCGGCGGCACCAGCACGCCACCCGCGCCCATCACCGGCTCCGCGATGAAGGCGCCCACGGTGTCGGGCCCTTCGGCCAGGATGCGCTGCTCCAGCGCATCGGCCAGCCGCGTGGCGAAGGCCTCTTCGGTTTCGCCGGGCTCGGCATAGCGGTAGTGGTGCGGGCAGTCGACATGCAGGATGCGGTCGATCGGCAGGTCGAAGTCGCGGTGGTTGGGAACAAGCCCGCTGAGGCTGGCCGCCGCCACGGTGACGCCGTGGTACGCATTGCGGCGCGCGATGATCTTCTTCTTGGCCGGCTTGCCGATGGCGTTGTGGTAGTACCAAACGAGCTTGACGGCAGTGTCGTTCGCCTCCGAACCCGAGTTGGCGAAGAACACCTTGGACATGGGCACCGGTGCCATCGCAATCAACTTCTCGGCCAGCGCGATGGCGGCTGCGTTCGAGCGGTGGTTGAAGGTGTGATAGCAGGGCAGCGTGTGCAGCGCCTCGCTGCCGGCCGTGGCCAGGCGCGCGTTGCTGAAGCCCAGCGAGACGCACCACAGGCCCGACATGGCCTCCAGGTAGCGGCGGCCCTGGTCGTCCTGCACGTAGATGCCGTCGCCGCGCTCGATCACGAGCGGGTCGACCTGCGGATGCGCCGCGAGGTTGGTGAAGGGGTGCAGATGGGCCGCGATGTCGTTCGCCGCGCGCTCGGCGTGCGCCGATTGCAGGGCGGCGTTTGGAATCGATGCGTTCATGGGGCCTGCTCCGTTTTTCTTGCTTGAATTGCGATAGAGAAGAAACCTCGCGGCTCAGTAGCCCCGGTCGAGGTCGACGGCCGTGTGGGGCCGCTCGCCGCGCTGCACGAGCGCGAGGTTGTGAAGTGTCTGCCGCGCGATCACAGAGGTGTCAGTGCGCGTTGCGATGTGCGGCGTGACCAGGATGCGCGGGTCAGCCCAGAAGGCGTGGTCGGCCGGCAGCGGCTCCTGCGTGAAGGCGTCGAGCGTGGCAGCCGAAAGCTGGCCGAGGTCCAGCGCGCGCAGCAGGTCGGCTTCGACCAGATGCGCGCCTCGCCCTACGTTGACGAGGTGTGCGCCGCGCGGCAGCCGCGCGAACAGGTCCGCATCCAGAAAGCCCTGCGTCTGCGGCGTGAGCGGCAGCAGGCACACCAGCGTGTCGCAGCCCGAGAGGAATTCGTCGAGCTGCGCATCGCCGTGAAAGCCCGTGACACCGGCTGGCAGTTCGGCCTTGGCGCTGCGGCTCCAGCCGCGCACCGCATAGCCGATGGCGGCCAATGCCTCTGCGCAAGCGAGCCCCAGGGTGCCAAGCCCTGCGATGCCGACACGATGGCGCCCGGGTGGGCTCATCGGTTGTTCTTCCCACACGCGCCGGGCCGCGCTCGCAAGGTAGGCAGGCATCTGCCGCTGATGCTGGACCACGGCCCAACACACGTATGCCTTCATGCCCGTGGCCATCTCCGGATCGACGATGCGGCACAGCGGCAGCGCACGCGGCAACCGGGGGTCGGCCGTGATGTGGTCGACGCCCGCTGCCAACGACTGCACCAGCCGCAGCTGCGGCAGGCTCGCCAGCAGGCCATGCGGCGGAAACCAGCAGACGGCCGCATCGATCTGGTCGAGCGGACCAAGATCGGACCCAAGGCGCAAATCGATGTCGGGGCAATGCTCGCGAAAAGCGGGCGCGAGGTAGTGCATGTCGAGCACATCGCTCAGGAGCGCAACGCAAGGCATCAGGCCACCTTCGCAGACATGTCGGCCTGCGGCGCGAGGCGCGGCACCGCGTCGATCAGCTTGCGCGTGTAGGCGTGCTGCGGATCGTTGAGCACCTTCTGCGTCTCGCCGTACTCCACGACCTCGCCGCGCTGCATCACCGCGATGCGGTCGCACATCTGCCCGGCCACGCGCAGGTCGTGCGTGATGAAGACCATCGCGAGCTGGAACTGCGCGCGCACCTGCGCGAAGAGCTCCAGCACCTGCGCCTGCACCGATACGTCGAGCGCCGACACGGGCTCGTCGGCCACAAGCAGCTCGGGCTGCATCGCGAGCGCGCGGGCAATGCCGATGCGCTGGCGCTGCCCGCCCGAGAACTCGTGCGGATAGCGCTGCGCCGCATCGGCGCCCAGGCCGACGAGTTGCAGCAGCTCCATGGCGCGCGCCATTGCCTCAGCCTTGCCCACGCCCTGTGCGATGGGCCCGCCCGCGATGGCTGCACCCACGCGGTGGCGTGGATTGAGCGAGGCATATGGGTCCTGGAACACCATCTGGATCTTGCCGGCCGCCGCGCTGCGGAAGTTGCGGCCCTGCGCAAGGTTGCGGCCCTTGAAGATGATGCGGCCGCTGTCGAAAGGCGCGAGCCCCACCAGGCAGCGCCCCACGCTCGACTTGCCCGAGCCCGATTCGCCCACGAGCCCCAGCGTTTCGCCGCGGTGCAGCTCGAAGCTGATGTCCTTTGCCGCCTGCACCGCGCGGCCGCGCTTGAACAGGCCGCCGCTCGAACGGTAGGTCTTGCACAGGTCCTGCACCTGCAGCACGCGCGTGAGATCGTCGTGCGGCACGGTCTGCGCCTGGCCGTCGGGAATGGCTGCGATGAGCTTGCGCGTGTAGGGATGCTGCGGCGCGCCGAGCACCTGCGCGGCCGGGCCGCTTTCGACCACGTGGCCGGTCTGCATGACCACCACGTGGTCGGCGATTTCGCTGACCACGCCGAAGTCGTGCGTGATGAAGAGCACCGCCGTGCCGCGGCGTTGCTGCAGCTCGCGGATCAGCGCGAGGATCTGCGCCTGGGTGGTCACGTCGAGCGCGGTGGTGGGCTCGTCGGCGATCAGCAGCACGGGCTCCAGCACCAGCGCGCAGGCGATCATCACGCGCTGGCGCTGGCCGCCCGAGAGGCGGAAGGGGTAGGCGTCGATCAGCAGCTCCGGGTCGGGCAGGCCCACGTCGGCCAGCGCCGCGAGGATGCGGCGGCGCTTCTCGGCCGCGGGCACGCTGCCGTGCGCGTCGAACACTTCGCCGATCTGCTCGCCGATGCGCATCACCGGGTTCAGCGCGGTCATCGGCTCCTGGAACACCATGCCGATGCGGCGGCCGCGCAGCTCGCGCATCTGCGGCTCGGTGAGCTGCAGCAGGTCGTGGCCTTCGAACATGATGCGGCCGGCCACAGGCGCCACATGCGGGCGCGGCAACAGGCCCATGACGGCGTTGGCGATCATCGACTTGCCCGAGCCGGACTCGCCGACCACGCACAGCGTCTGGCCCGGCAGCACGGAGAGCGTGGCGCCCTCGACGGCCAGCGCGCGGTCGGCGCCCGAGGGCAGCGAGATGCTCAGGTCGACGATGTCGAGCACGGGGTGCAGGGGTTTCATGGGCGTCACGGTGGCGTTCATTTTTTACTTGCCCTTTCCGTGCAGCCGCGTGTTGAGCCCGTCGCTCAGGCCTTCGCCCACGAGGTTGAGCGCGAGCACCGTCAGCACGATGGCAAGCCCCGGGAACAGCGCCATCCACCAGGCCTGGCGCAGCACGGTGCGCGCGGCGCCGACCATGTAGCCCCAGCTCATCTGGTTCGGGTCGCCCAGGCCCAGAAAGCTCAGGCTGCTCTCGAGCAGGATGGCGGTGGCCACCATCAGCGAGGCCATCACGATGATGGGCGACATGGCGTTGGGCAATATCTGCGTGAGGATGATGCGCGGAGTCGACTGCCCCGCCAGCAGCGCGGCCTGCACGAAGTCGCGCTGGCGCAGTGTGAGGAACTCGCTGCGCACCAGGCGCGCCACCGGCGGCCACGAAACGATGGCAATGGCCACGACGATGGACTTGATCGAAGGCTCGAAGATCGCCACCAGCACGATGGCCAGCGCGAAGCTGGGCACCGCCTGGAACAGCTCGGTGAAGCGCATCAGCGCCGCATCGATCCAGCCGCCGAAGTAGCCCGCGATTGCGCCGAAGGTAACGCCGATCAGCAGCGCCACGATGGTGGACACCACGCCGATCAGCAGCGAGATGCGCGCGCCGTAGACCAGGCCCGCAAGGATGTCGCGCCCGAGCGTGTCGGTGCCCAGCAGGAAGCCGGGCTCGGTCCACGGTCGCACGAAAGGCTGCTCGACCATGGCCCACGGGTCGTTGGTGGCGAGCCAGGGCCCGAGCAATGCGACCGCTGCCACGATCAGCAGCACGACCATGCCGGCCACGGCGCCCTTGTTGCGGCGAAAGCGCCGCCAGAAATCGCTTTGCATCGTCGTCGTCATGTCAGCTCGATCCGCGGGTCGACCAGGGTGTAGACCAGGTCGGTGATGAGATTGAAGAGCACGGCCATCGCCGCCGTCACCAGGAAGGCTCCGAGCAGCAGGCTGTAGTCGCGCTGCAGCAGCGCGTCGAACATCAGGCGGCCGATGCCGGGCCAGGCGAACACGGTCTCGGTGAGCACGGCGCCGCCGATCATCCCGCCGGCCTGGATGCCCGCCAGCGTGACCACCGGCAGCAGCGCGTTGCGCAGCACGTGCGCGCGCAGGATGCGGCCGGGCTTCACGCCCTTGGCGCGCGCGGTCTTCACGAAGTCCATCTGCGCCACCTCGAGCATCGCGGCGCGCGTCATGCGTGCGTAGACGGCCATGTAGAACAGCGCGAGCGTGAGCGCCGGCAGCACCAGGTGCTTTGCCACGTCGAGCGCCAGCGCAAAGCCGGTGTGGCCCGAGCCCACGGTCATGAGGCCGAAGCCCGGCAGCCATTCGAGCTGCACCGTGAACACCAGCACCGCCATCAGCGCGAGCCAGTACAGCGGCGTGGCATAGAACAGCAGCGCCACCACAGTGATGGCGCTGTCGACCCATGTGCCCGCGCGCCGCGCCGAGAGCGCACCCAGCGTGATGCCGAAGAGCAGCGAGAGCGCGAAGGCCGTGCCGGTGAGCAGCAGCGTGGCGGGCAGCCGGTCCATGATGAGCTTCAACACCGGCTGCTGCTGGCGGTACGAGTAGCCAAGGTCGAGCCGCACCACCTTGCCGACGTAGGTGGCGAGCTGCGTCGACAGCGGCTGGTCGAGCCCGAACTGCGCGCGCAGCTGCGCCACGAACTGCGGGTCGGACGCGCCGGCCTCGCCGGCCAGCACCGACACCGGATCGCCCGGCGCGGCGCGCACCAGCATGAAGTTGACCGTCGCAATCAGCAGGATCGCCACCAGGCCCTGCAGCACGCGGGTCAACATGAACTGCGTACGTTTCATTCGGTCGTCACTCCGTGCGTCAGCCGACGCTTGCGTTGCCGAGGCTGTCGTTGAGGCCGATGCCCGAGCTCACGATGTTGCTGAGCTTGGTGCGGTAGAGCGTCGGGAAGTTGAGCTCCAACAGCCAGGCCACGGGCACCTCGTCGAGCAGGATCTTCTGCGCCTGCAGGTAGATGGCCTTGCGCTTCTCGGGGTCGGTCTCGCGCGCGCCGGAATCGAACAGCTCGTCGATCTTCGGGTTGGAATAGCCTTCGACGTTGTTGAAGGGCGAGCCCTTGGCGATGTTGGCGGTGGTGTAGTTGCGCGCCACGCCCAGCGCCGGGTCACCGTACTGGTAGACGTAGGTGAAGGCGAGGTCGTAGTCCCAGTCGTTCAGGCGCTGGTTCCAGCCGGCCACGTCGGTGGCGGTCATCTCGACCTTGATGCCGGCCTGGGCCAGGTTCTGCTTGAGGATCTCGGCCTGCCGCGACCAGGTCTCGCCGTAGGGCAGCGGCAGCAGCCGCAGCGTCTCGCCCTTGTAGCCCGATTCGGCGAGCAGCTTCTTGGCCGTTTCCACGTTGCGCGGGTACTTGGCAACGTCGGTGCTGTAGAACTTGATGTTGCTGTTGAAGGGGCCGGTGGCGGGCTTGGCGAAGCCCTGCCATGCGATCTTGGCCATGGCCTCGCGGTCGATGGCGAACATCACGGCCTGGCGGAACTTGATGTTGTCCATCGGCGCCTTGCGGTTGTTCAGCCACAGCCACGAATGCGGCGCGAAGAACTCCCAGCCCTTGGTGGTGACCGCGACGCCCGGCAGCTTGGACAGGCGCTGCACGTCGAAGTACTCGACCGCGCCGCCGGGCACCAGGTCGACCTTGCCTGATTCGAAGGCCGCGGCGCGCGAGGCCGCGTCGGGAATCACGTGGAAGTAGACGCTGTCGACCAACGGCACATCTTTGACGTGGTACTTGTCGTTGGCCACGAGCTGGATGTACGAGCCCTTGACCCATTCCTTGAACTTGAACGGCCCGGTGCCGATGGGCGTGGCATTGGCGGGGTTGGTCGCGAAGTCGGTGCCTTCGTAGATGTGCTTCGGGATCATCGGCATGCTGCCGACCTCGAAGATGCCGATGAAGGGGCCGAAGGGGTACTTGAGCTTGAACTCGACCGTGAGCGGATCGACCGCGCGGATGCTTTCCACCGCAGCCAGGTTGGCCCGCAGGCGCGCATGCGTCTTGCGCAGGAACACGTCGGCCGAGAACACCACGTCGGCCGAGGTGAAGGGCTTGCCGTCATGCCAGGTGACGCCGGGCTTGAGCTTGAAGGTGTAGAGCGTGCCTTCCTTGTTGACGGTCCACGCGGTGGCCAGCGAGGGCAGCGGCGTGATCTTCTCGTCGTAGCGCAGCAGGCCTTCGTAGATGTTGCCGGAGATCATCTGCGTGGGGCCGTTCTGCGTGATGCCCAGCATCAGCCCCGGCGGCTCCGGCTGGACGACGGCGTTGATCACGCCGCCCTTCCTGCCCGCGGCCAGAAGATGCAGGGGAACGCCGGCCAGCGTCAGGCCGGCGGTGGCAGCGGCACCCATCTGGATGAGGTTGCGACGTTTCATGAGGGCGAACTCCTTCTGGCTCTTTCGAGGTGGTGGACAGGGTCAGGGGGACGGGAGGGGAAAGGAAAGCGGGGCGGCTCAGTCGCGGAACGACGTGGCCGGTGCGGGCTCGATGCGCTGCAGCATCGCGCGCCATTCGCGCGCGTTCGGGTCGGATTGGCCGGGCAGGTAGCTGCCGCCGCCGGCCTCGTACTGCTGCGCGGTCTTTTCGCAGACCTCGGCCGGCACCGGGTACACCGGCAGGCCGCTCGACTGGATGGCCACCTGCACGCGGCAGGCACGCTCCAGGTTCAGCATCAGGATGAAGGCTTCCGACACCGTGCGGCCCAGCGTCACCAGGCCGTGGTTGCGCAGGATGAGCGCACGCGCCGTCGGGCCCAGGTCGGCCACGAGGCGCTCGCGCTCCTCGGGGTCGAGCGCGATGCCCTCGAAGTCGTGATAGACCACGCGCTGATAGAACTGCAGCGCCCACTGGTTGCAGGGCTGCAGCCCGCCGGCCAGCGACGACACCGCCACGCCCGCCACGGTGTGGGTGTGCAGCACGCAGGCCGCGTCGTGGCGCGCCGCGTGCACCGCGCTGTGAATGGTGAAGCCGGCCGGGTTCACGTCGTAGGGCGAGTCGTCGAGGATGCGGCCTTCCAGGTCGATCTTGACCAGCGACGAGGCCGTGATGTCGCGAAACAGCATGCCGAAGGGGTTGATCAGGAACTGGTCTTCGGTTCCCGGCACACGCGCGGAGATGTGCGTGTAGATGCTGTCGTCCATGCCGTAGTGCGCCACCAGCCGGTAGGCCGCGGCCAGGTCTTGTCGGACCTGGCGCTCGGCGTCTGAGACGGGCGGGGCCTTTCGGTCCACTGCGTGCAGTTGCATATCGCGTTCCTTTTCACAGGCCCGGCCGGGCGGGCCTTGCCTTGTTGGTGGGTTCGTCGGATTGACTGCGAGCTGTCGACAGTCAACCAGCGACAGTCTTAAGCAATATGCGGGCCCGCGTGATGGGGTAAGCCCTTGGGTGGCCCTCCAGACCGGTGCCGCTCAGAGGGCAGAACGCAAAAACGCCGGCGGCGCGCACCCGAAAATGCGCGCCACCGGCGTGGTTGAAGGCTGTCGTTCGTGCGCCCGGGCGCACCGATGGGGTGCTAGGGCAGGCGGCCTTCCTGACGCAGCCGTGCGCCGATGCGCCGGATTTCGGCCTCGCCCTGGTCGAGCGTCGCCCGGCTGGTGTGCACCGAGTAGTGGCCCATCACCAGCTCGTGCGGGTGCTTCACAGCCGAGCCCAGCACGAAGGACGTGTCGCCGCGGGCCACGAAGTCGATGACCGCGCTCGACTCCTCGAACACCGCGAGTTCGCCGGCGCCGATGGGGCCGCCTGTTTGATCGCCTGTTTGGTCGCCTGTTTCGAGCGCGCCTTCGTTGACCGCAACCCAGCCCACCGTGTGGCCGGCGGGCGGC
Organism: Variovorax paradoxus; assembly: GCF_024734665.1. Classification (NCBI taxonomy): domain Bacteria; kingdom Pseudomonadati; phylum Pseudomonadota; class Betaproteobacteria; order Burkholderiales; family Comamonadaceae; genus Variovorax; species Variovorax paradoxus. The sequence goes on along the minus strand of NZ_CP102931.1, from coordinate 6,995,945 downwards.
ACGTAGCTCCAGCGCTCGCCGTCTTCCAGTTGCACGGCCAGGTAGTTGATCGGAGCCGGCGCCGCAATGGCGCTCTGCGCCGCGCCGTAGCGCCCGAGCAGCACGCGCGCCGGGCCTTCCTGCGGCACCTGCGAGGGCGCGAGGTACATGCTTTGCGCCGGTGCGTTCTCTTCCGAGGCGGGCAGAGCCACCCACAGCTGGAAGCCGCGCACGCGCTTCACGCCCGGCGCGGGTCCGCCGGTGTGCCACACGCCGTTGCCGGCGCGCATCCACTCCACGCCGCCGCCAAGCAGCGTGCCTTGTTCGCCGGTCGTGTCCTCATAGAGCGTGTCGCCCTCGATCAGATAAGTGAGCGTGGCGATGCCCGAGTGAGGGTGCAGGCCGAAGCCCTTGTGGCCGCCCGTGATGTCGAAGCCGAAGAGGTCGAGGAACACGAAGGGCTTGAGAAACTCGCCCAGGTCGCCGGGGCTCATCAGCCGCACGATTCCGCCATGCTGCGAACCGCGCGTGCGGTAGATGATCGCGCGGGCCAGCGTTTCTACAGCGGTGGTGGTCATACAGCCTCCCTCGCCGTCTTCAGCGCCTTGGCCCACCATGCGATGTCGTCGAGCATGCCAGTGGCTGACTGCGCGAGGTGCGGGAAGTCGTCGAAGCTCTTGCCCTGCTGCCAGATGCCGAGGAACTCGACCATGCCGATGTGCACGGCGTTGCGCACTGGCGCCATCTGCATCTCGACCGCGACCAGCCGCAGCTGCTCCACGGCCCGTGCCGCGCCCACGCCTCCGTAGCCCACGAAGCCGATCGGCTTGCGGATGAATTCCTTGTAGGCCCAGTCGATCGCGTTCTTCAACACCGCGCTCGGGCCGTGGTTGTATTCGGGCGTGACGACGACCAGGCCGTCGAAGGTGGCCAGCTTGGCTTGCCAGCGCTGCGCGGCCTCGTTCTTCACCGGTCCCCAGGCCGGCGCGCCCGCCTCGTTGAAGAAGGGCAACGGATGGTCGCGCAGGTCGACCAGCTCGAAGGCGAGGTCGGCGCGCTGCTTCGCGATCTCGTGGATCCATTGCGCGGGCTTTTCACCGAAGCGGCCTTCGCGGGTAGAGCCGAGGATGATGCCGATGCGGGGTTGTTGCTGAGTCATGGGGTACTCCGGAAGAAGGAATGAAGAAAAGAGGGGTCAGGCGGCCTTGCCGGCAAGCAGGGACTCGGGCCGCAGGCGCCACGCGACGAAGCCCGACAGCAGCGCCAGCACCATTGCCGGCGCGGGGTTGCCACCGATCAGCACCAGGTGCGTGGCCACGCCGCAGACCATGGTCGCGGCCAGCAGCAGGCCGCCGAAGAAGCCGGTTGCGGGCACGAGCAGCAGCAGCGCGCCGCCGACCTCGACCAGGCCCGTCACGTAGCGGAACCACTGGCCGAAGCCGATCGCGTCGAACACCTGGACCATCTGCGGCACGCCCGCCAGCTTGGAAGCGCCGGCGGCGCCGAAAGCCAGCGCGAGCAGGATGCGAACGCCCCAGACGATGCGGCGCTGCATGGGAGAGGAAGTAGATGAAGAAGTCATGGGCATAAGGTTAGGCACGCACCCATTGATCGACTAGACGGTAGAGTCGGATTGCACTCGTCCACAAACCGAAGGAATCAACCCGCCATGTTCGACCTCAACGACGTCGCCATGTTCGTGCAGGTGGTGCGCCACGGCAGCTTTGCCGAGGCGGCCCGGCGGCTGGGCCTGCCGCCCAACACCGTGAGCCGGCGCATCCAGCAGCTCGAAGCGCAACTGGGCACGCGGCTGATGCAGCGCTCGACACGCAAGCTCACGCTGACCAGCGCCGGGCAGGATTTTCATGACCGATGCGCGGGGCTGGTCGACGGGCTGGCGGCCGCCGGGCAGGCGCTGGTGGCCGGAGGCCAGGAGCCCAGCGGCCTCGTGCGGGTGGCGGCGCCGGCGGATTTTTTCGATTTCTTCCCGATGGAATGGGTGTCCGACTTCCTGGCCGCGCATCCGCTGGTCAAGCTCGACTTCGTGCTCAGCGACGCGGCCGCCGACCTCATCGCGGAGCAGATCGACGTGGCCTTCCGCGGCGGCGTGCTGCGTGATTCAGGCTACATCGGCCGGCGACTGGCCACCCGCAGCGGCGGCCTGCTCGCAAGCCCCGCCTACATCGCGCAACGCGGGGAACCCGCAACATTGCAGGAGCTGGCGGACCACGATTGCGTGACGCCACCGCACCCGGCCGGCCACACCACCTGGCGCCTCACGGGCCCCGGGGGCGTGGAAGAAGAAGTGCAGGTCACCGGCCGGTTCACCGGCAACACCGCGCAGGCACTGCGCAAGGCGGCGCTGGCCGGGCTGGGCATTGCGCAGTTGCCGCCGGCGATGGCGACGCGCGACGAACAGGAAGGGCGGCTGGTGCGGGTGCTGCCGCAGTACGAGTACACCGGCCGGGGGCTCAGCGTGGTGTATCCCAGCCGCAAGCATCTGCCGCTGGCGGTGTCGGCGTTCATCGACCTGGTGATGAGCAAGCTCGACCACATGGACATGCTGCAGGAGCCGTCGCTTTCCTCTTCCGGGAAGGCCTAGTCACCAGCGCCTTTTCGTTTCCACTGAAAATGCCACCCCATGAAAATCGAAAAAGACACCGTCGTCACCATCAAGTACAAGGTCTCCGACGCCCAGGGCAAGCTCATCGAGGCGAGCCCCGAGCCGATGGCCTACCTGCATGGCGGCTACGAGAACACGCTGCCCAAGATCGAGGAAGCGCTCGATGGCAAGGAAAAGGGCTACCAGACCGTGCTGAACCTCGCGCCCGAAGATGCCTTCGGCCAACGCGACGAGACCCTGGTGCGCAGCATTCCCAAGACCGACTTTCCGCCGGGCGTGAAGGTGGGCGGCCAGTTGCAGGGCCGGCTCGACGACGGCACCGAGCATGTGTTCACCGTGATGAAGATCAAGGGCCCGGTCGTGCTGCTCGACGGCAACCATCCGTGGGCCGGCAAGGCACTGCGCTTCAGCCTGCAGGTGACGGACGTGCGTGCGGCGCTGCCGGTGGAGATCGAGCACCGGCATGTGCATGGGGCGCACGGGCACCATCACTGACACCCCGAGGGGCGCCCCGGCCGCCGGTCAGTTCTTCTTCCAGAACCGCGGCGCATCCTCGATCTTCGCCAGCGCCTTGTGGCAGGCCTTCGCGCCGGCTGCATGCCGCGCGGTGAACCATCCCACCGCAAACCACGCACGCGCATCGCGCTCGACGGCCTCGCGGTACAGCGCGAGCGCGACGGCCTCGTCGTTGAACTCGCCCAGCGCGTCCTGCGCGGGGCGCAGTGCCTTCAGGTAGCGCGCGGCGGCGCTGCCGTCTTCCTTCTCGAACAGCGGCGCCACGAATTCGGCGAGGTAGCGCAGGCGCTTGAGCCGCTTGCGCACGCGATGCTGGCTTTCGGTGTCGAGAGACTCGAAGCGCTCGCCGTCGCGCAGCACCTGTTTGTGCAGGCGCTGCAGGCGTTTGCGCAGCAGGCGGCGCACGGCATTGGCGTTGATGGGCGCGGGTGCTGAAGGAACTGCCGGGCCGTCTTCAGTGGCGACGGTCGCCGGTGCGGCTTCCACAGGCTTCGCAGCGGTAAAGCCGATCAGCGAAACGAGCACGTTCTGGAACGCCGGGGCGCGCACGATGTCACCGGGCGAGGGCGTGTGGGCCGCCGTGTCGTCGCCGGCCAGCGGATCGAAGTCCGGCGCGCCGGCCTCGCGCAGCCGGGGCTGCGCCAGCTTCACAACCTGTTCGCGGTCGCGCAATGCGCCCAATGCGCGGAAGGCGTCGACGAGCGGCGGCTCCCATTCGGCCGCGTCGAACAGGCCCAGCTCCGGCAGCTCGCGCAACGCCGTGCGCAGCCGGCGGATGCCGATGCGCAGCTGGTGGATCTGCTCTTCATCTGTACTCCCCGCAGCGATCTCGCTGGTATTGGGCAGCATCTGCGCCAGGCACGATGCCACCACGGCCTGCTGCACGGCCCGCCCGTCGGGGTGCTGCGTTGCGAAGCGTGGCGCTTCGGCCTTCACGGCTTCCACGGTCTGCTGCGCCGCCAGCAGGCGCGCGCCGCGTTCCGCCTTCGACACGGTGCTGAACCACAGCCCATGCTGCTGCGACCAGCGCCGCGCGAGCGACACCAGGCCCTGCACGTCGCCGCGCTTGAGTTCGAGCTCCAGCTCACACACCGGTGATTCGCGCTGCTCGGGGGTGCCCGCGTGCGCGACGACCTTGCCGATGTCGAGCGCCATCTCCACCACCGCGCCGGCGGGCCCGGTGACGCGCACGTCGCGCGTGAGCCGCACGATGTCGGTCGATTGCCGCTCGACCAGCGGCGCGCCGCCGCCCTCGGCCAGCAGCTTCGAAAGCCGGTCGCCCACGGGCGTGCCCTGATGGCGCTGCGGATCGATCTGCGGCGCCGCAGCCGCCGTACCCAGGTCGACGTTGTGCTCCAGCCGGTGCAGCGCGTTGTCGCCGGTGGCCTTCACGGTCTGCACCCAGCGCCGGCCTTCCTTGCGCAGCCGCAGCACCATGCCGTCGGCAGCGAGCCGCTGGTCGGCGGTGTCGAAATAGCGGGCCTGCAGGCGGGTGCGCACGACGGTGCCGCGCTTCAGGGCGGCTTCGACGGCCTTAAGACGGCCGGCGGGAATGCAGAACTTGAACTCGATTTCCATGGTGGCCATGATGCCCCGTCTTTTTCGTTCCCCGCAATGCGGGCAACATCGAGCACTCCGGGGCACGACCACGACCCCGCAGGCCTCGGTGCGCTATCTCGACCTGCTGTCCTGGGCGGCAATGCATTGGTTGATCGGTCTACCGTTCAACATCCTGCAGCCGCGTGCTTGCGCGCTCTCATTCGGGCAGCACGCCAATGCTTTTAAGCAGCGCGTCGTTGCGCGCCGCGTCGACGGCGACAAAGGAGTTGAAATCCTTGCGTCCTTCATGGAGGGGCTCGACACCGATTACCGCCAACTGGCGCTTGAACTCCTCATCCCGGTCGAGCACGGCGAACGCGATGTCCAGGCGCTTGAGCACGGCTTCCGGCAAGCGCTGCGGGCCCCAGACGCCGTACCACGACGAGCGGATCAGCCCCGGCATACCAGCCTCCGCCGCGGTTGGAACGTCTGGTGCGTTGTTCAGTCGCGTCGCCGACGTGACCGCCAGCGCCTTGAGCTTGCCGGCCTTGACATGCGGCAGCGCAATGGCCGGTGGATCGATCATCAGTTGCACATGACCGCCGATCAGGTCGGTGAGCGCCTGCGCCGAGCCGCGATAGGTCACGATCGGCAGCGCGAGGCCGCTCTCGTGGTTGAACTCGATGGTGGCCAGGTGCCCGGCTGATCCAGCGGCGGAATTGGCAAAGTTGAAATCCGAAGGCCTGGCCTTGGCGGCGGCGAGGAGTTCCTTGAGGTTGCCCGCCGGCACCCCGGGGTTGACCAGCAGCACCAGCGGCGTGTGGCCCACACGCGCCAGTGGCGTGAAGTCGGTGACGGGGTCATATGGCACGGCCTTCAGCACACTTTTGCCGATGACGAAGATGCTGGCGTTGAACAACAGCGTGTAGCCATCGGGTGCAGCGCGACGCACGAAGTCACTGCCGATGGTGCCGGAAGCCCCGCTCTTGTTCTCGATCACGACCGGGGTTCCAAGCGCGGCTTCGAGTCGCTTCGCGGTCAGCCGTCCGACCGCGTCGGTGGTACCGCCCGGTGGGTAGGGCAGGACCATCGTGATGGGTCGAGATGGATAGCTCTGCGCCAGTACGGTGCCAGCGGTCAAAAAGCTGCAGAGAAGTAGAGCGAACTTGAGCATGGTGTCCTCGGGGCATGGAAGAGAGGGGAAAAGGTGAGCAAAGGGCTGTCGCGCGGTGCCCTCAGGGAGCTCAAGGAGCTCAGGCAATGCACATGCTGGCGAAATCCTTGGGTGCATGGGTCACGCGCTCGGGCTCGGCGCCGACGATCACGCCATCGACATATCGGAAGCCTCCAAGACCCGGGACGTAGATGCCAGGCTCGACGATGATGGCTTCGTGCTCCAGCAGGGGGCGCGTGTTGAAGGCCATGTCCTCGGGGTACTCGTGCGTGCCTACGCCGATGCCGTGGCCAGTGCGGTGCAGCACGTGCTGGCCGTATCCGGCGCGGCTGATCACATCGAGCGATGCCTCGTCGATGCCTGCCAGCGGCGCGCCGGTGCACGCTGCGCGCAAGCCGGCCTCGTTGGATTCGAGCGCAACGCGCATCAGTTGGCGCGTGGTCTCGTCGACGCATCCGACGGCGAAGGTGCGCTGGTTCTCCATGCTCATGCCGTTCAGCCGCACATTGCAGATCGTCACCGTTGCCTTGTCTGCGAGCACCGTGGCGCCGGACTGGCTCGCGTCGCCGTGTGCAGCGGCCGAGGCCGGGCCGCTGAGCGACATGAAGCGCAGGATCTGGAAGTCTTCCCCGGGGAATCGGCGGCCGGCCTCGACGCAGGTCTGTGCCGCGACCGTGTGATCCAGTTCCTGCAGGTTGCGCCCTGGACGGATCTCGGACCGATAGCGTGCCATCGCCCAGTCCGACAAGGAAGCAGCCGCGCGCAGCAGCGCGAGTTCCTCGGCATGCTTGACCAGGCGCGCATCCCGCAGCCAGCGGCCCGCCGGCAACAGCTTGAGTTCCGGCAGCATCTGCCCGAGCCGCTGCATGGGTGCCGGGATTGCATCCACGCCGATGCGTGCGGCCGCCAGTCCCAGTTGCTGCAACAGCGCGGCGAGCGTCTCGGCCCACAACGGCAGCAACGGGCGGCGCTGCGTCACGTGCGGAACCTCGGCGTAGTAGTGCGCCTGGTCCAACCACATGCGGCCGCTGTGCAGCGCGTGGTTGGCGCGGACGGAGGACAGGTCGTGCATCAGCGCGACGCAGCGGCCGTCGCGCGTAAGGACCACGACGTAGGGCCGTTCCCATCCCCCCACCGTGATGTTGTGGTTGGTGGCGAACTCGAACCACTCGACGCCGCTGAGCGCGAGGGCGTCGAGCCGGGCCGCGTCCATCACGTGCTGCAGTTTGGCAAGGCGGTGCGATCGCACTTCGGTCGAAAGAAAACTCATCAGGATCTCCGGAGATTCGTCTGCGCAAAGTGTGTGATCGCGTCTGGCAACGTGCAATTGATATTGCGGAAGCACTTCGTTCTCCTGAGGAACGAAGTGACCGATGCGTGGTCAGCAGCGTGCCTTGCGAATTGGCCCGGAAATCGCTACACCGATGACGATCCACCGTGTTCGCTCAGGTACCTCGTTGCGGACGCGGTCGTACTTCGTTCGTTTTTGGAAGGGATCCCATGCGCAGACGCATTCCGAGCCTGGTCACTCTGGAGATGTTCGAGTCCTCGGCGCGGCACCAGAGCTTTGCGCGCGCTGCCGAGGAACTGTCCATTACGCACAGCGCGGTGAGCCGGCAGGTGGCGGCACTGGAAGACCGTGTCGGTGTTCCTTTGTTCGTGCGTAGCAAGCAGCGCCTCCTGCTGACAGAGCATGGCAAGCGCTATGCGGCGCGCATTCACGAAAGCCTGGACCGCATCGAGCGTGACACGCTCGAACTGATGGCCAGGGGCGGGCGCGGCCAGACGCTGGAAGTGGCGGTCACGCCGACGCTTGCGAGTTCGTGGCTGATCCCGCGGCTACCGCAGTTCCGCGTCCTGCACCCGGATATCACCATCAACCTGGCAATCCGGAACCGAAGATTCCTGTTCGAAGAAGAGCCGTTCGATGCGGCGATCCATTTCGGGGCGATGCAGTGGCCAGGCGTGCAAGGGTTTGAACTGCTGCCCGAAGGCGATCTGGCACCGGTATGCGCGCCGAGCCTTCTCGGTGCGCGGCGTTCGCTGCGGCCCGAGCAGGTCGCACGCATGCCATTGCTGCACCTCGCGACGCGCGTGGATGCATGGCGCGAGTGGTTCCAGGCAACCGGCATGGATGGCGATCTGTCCGCCGTCAACGGACCGCGCTACGAGATGTTTTCCTTGCTCGCCAGTGCCGCTGTGTCGGGCCTGGGCGTGGCCCTTGTTGCTCGTCAATTGATCGAGAACGAGCTGGCAGACGGGCGTCTGGTCATCGTCTGCCGGCACACGTTGCCGGGCCATTTGGCCTACCACGTCGCATACCCGCTGGGTCGGCCTGTGAGCCCCGGGCTGCAGGCATTCCTGCAGTGGCTGTCGGGCCTCAAGCGCGCTCACGTCGGTGCCCACTGAGCGAGGGCTCCGACCGCACCTTGGATTCGTTGCTTGACCAGTCCAGGTTTTACGCCGCACCCCCGTTCGTCAGATCGAATGCCGACATGCTGGATTCCACCGACCTCTGACCCGGCGACTGCAACCTACCTATCGTCTCCGGGAACGCCATATCCGGGAGCCCGGGCTGGCTCCAGGGCTCGGTCGATGTAGTCCTGCATCTGCGGTTTGTAAGCTTGCCAGAGCCTTTCAAGCTCTCCGATGGGATCTTCATCCACCCAATCGACTCGCAGGTTGACGATCGGCCATACGAAATCATCGATCACCATCAGCGCCGACGAATGCAGCGGGCCCGCTTCGCCGCCTTCCGCGAGACCCGCCTGCATGGCTGCGATCAGGCGATCGGCCAAGTGTCCCGATGAAGCAGCGAAGGCCTCCACCATGGCGTCTATCACCGACGGGCTGGCCAGCATGTTGCCGGCGGCGGCGCACTGATCGCCGGACATCGCCTTGTACACCCCCAGCGTCTTGCCTCCGCTGAAATGCGCCGTGCGACCTCGGGAGTCGATAGCGATCAGCTGGCGGTATTGGCTGTGACTGTCAGTCGCGAGCGCTTCATTCAGCGCGTCGTCTGGCGACAGTCCCTTCTCCAGCAGACCCAGAGTTTCCGGGCCCAAAGCCGGCAACGTAATGTTCTGTGAAGACACCGCGCCAACACTGCTTCGCAGCCAAGGGCAGCGCGCGCCTACGGCGATGCTGGAAGAACTGATGGCGACTCCCAGCTGACCCGTTTCGGCGCAGCGGCCAACGATGGATAGCGTCATGTGGGTGCTCCTTTCAATCTGGAATGACTGCAATGACGTCGATCTCCATCAGCCACTGAGGCTGACCGAGCGCCACGACAACCAGACCCGTGGAGATGGGAAACACACCCTTCAGCCACTTGCCCACTTCCTGATACACGGCTTCGCGATAGCGCGGGTCGGTGAGGTAGGTGGTGGTCTTGACGATGTGCGACATGTCGCTGCCGGCCTCTTCCAGGAGCTGCTTCACGTTCTTCATCGCCTGCTCCGCTTGTGCACGGGGATCGCCCAGGCCCACAAGATTTCCATCGAAATCCGTGCCGACCTGGCCGCGCACATAAACGGTGTTGCCGGCGCGTACAGCCTGGCACAGATCGTTGTCCAGGCTCTGATTGGGGTAGGTCTCCCGCGTGTTGAACATGCGGATTCGGGTGTGCGTTGGCGTTGTCATTCTGGATCGATGGTGAAAAGTTGGCGTGTGCAGTGAGCGTCAGACCACAGCTTCGCGGGAGTCGGCCCCACTGGCGTTCGGAGTCTGTTGCCGGCTGGCGTGATGCTGTTGGTATTGGCGCTGGATCGCGATGTGATCTGCCACATGCTTTGCGTCGTGCCACACCCCCCAGATGAACGCGGAACCGCGGCGCGACAACCAAGGCAGGCCAACGAAATAAACGCCCGGCTCCGCGCCCACGCCGCGCTGGTGGCGTGGCTTGCCATTGGCCTGCAAAGTGTCGACCTGCAGCCAGCTGTAGTCCGCCGCATAGCCCGTTGCCCAGATGATCGACGTGACATTGGCCTTTTGCAGATCCAGCGCTTGCAGGGGCTCGGTGATGCAGGCCGCATCTGCCACGCGCTCCCGCGCCTGCGGCTCCAGCGGCAACACGAGTCCGTTGCGCTCGACATAGGCATCGGCGGCATCCAGGAGAGACAGATAGCTGTCGTCGCCTCGCTGAAGGTTCTCGGCCAGATCGGACTTGAACGTGACCTTGCCATCCGCGAACGCCTCGGTCTGCCCGACCAGCGTGATGCCGGACTGCGCCAGGCGCCTGAAATCGATCGTGTGGCCGCCACTGGCGCCACTCACGGCAATGGTGACGTGCTCCCGACCGGGCTGCACGGATTCGGAATCCCAAAGGCCGAGCACGCCCAGCCACCAGCAGAAATCGCGCTCACGGTATGTGCGGGGGGGCCGCTCGTGAGGGCCGACCGAAAGGTAGACCTTCTTGCCGGAAGAATGCAGTTCTTCGGCAATCTGCACGCCAGACGAGCCAGCACCCACAACCAACACGTCGCCCGCGGGCAACTGGTCAGGACTGAAGTACTTCGCCGAGTGAATCTGGTACAGCGCGGGATCGACGGGCGCAATGGACGGCACGACGGGTTTTTGAAAAGGACCGGTCGCAACGACAACCCGATGGGCCCAGAAAGTACCTTGAGAGGTCTCGACCACGAATCCGGTGCGGCCCGGGTTGCGGGTCACGCGCTGGACATCCACCCCGGTGCGGATGGGCGCGTCGAACTTCTTTGCGTAGCGCTCGAAGTACTCTGCAACCTGGTCCTTGCTTGCGAAGGAGTTCGGAGCAACATCGAACTCGAGGCCCGGAAAACGGTCATGCCACGCCGGGCCGTTGGCGACCAATGAATTCCATCTACCCGTGCGCCACGCTTCGGCGATACGGTTTTTTTCCAGCACCACGTGCGGAACTCCAGTTCGACTCAAATGTTCGCTCATTGCAACGCCAGCTTGTCCGGCGCCAACAACGAGCGTGTCAATTTCATTCACAATTTCGGTCATTGCTCATCTCTCGGGCGAAGTTTTCCGGCTGCATGGCAATAGGAATTGCCATCAACAAATCACGGTGACGGCTCAATCAGCCAGCGATGGATCGTGCTTGATCATCAAATACTTCATTTCTTCGAAATGCTGCTCGGAGAAATCCGTAATCTTTTCCCAGCTCCGCGCTGTTTTCTCCGCGACTTCGTCTGAAAGAACCCGAAGCGGCTGGCCCGTTGACCACGCGGTAACCAGGATCTGACAAGATCTTTCGAGCGTCCACATGTCGTCAAATGCCTCGCCGATGGTCTTGCCGACGACCATCACACCGTGGTTGCCCATCAAAAGACGTGTTTTGTCTTTCAACAGACCCGCCAGCCGGGCACCCTCGGCGGTCGTGTCGGCCATTCCTCCGTACATCTCGTCCACCGCGACCCTGTTGAAATAGCGCGCGGTGTTTTGATCGATGGGAGAAATCTGCGGGTTCTGCAAACATGCGATGCTGGTTGCAAAGACCGGGTGCAAATGAAGCACCACCCGCGCGGCAGGCAGCATCTGGTGGATCTGGCCGTGAATGGCCCAGGCCGTGGCGTCCACATCTTTACGGCTGGCAGTTGACTCGTCGTCTGCATCGAGCAATAGCAAATCGCCGGCACGAATGCGGGAAAAATGCATCCACTTCGGATTGAGCAAGAATTTCTTGCCGTCGTCCGAAACCGCAGCGCTGAAGTGGTTGGCCACAGCCTCGTGCATTCCGAGATGCGCGATGATTCGAAAAGTCGCGGCAAGATCGACGCGCAGATTTTCTTCGTGGTTTAACGCCATGGCTTCTTGCTCCGCAAACAGGTCAGGGCTTGGGCATCAGCTCTTGCAGGTCTTTTTCTGCTGGCGGCTCGAACTTGTACTTCTTCAGCAGCGCGGCATATTCCGGCGTTACCTTGTATTTGTTCAAGGCATCAATCAATGCTTTCTTGACTTCATCATTGCCCTTTTTCACCCCGAAACCGTTCAGGACCGGGTAGATGAGCGTGTCGGAAGAAATCGAGATCCGATCACCCAGTTTCTCGATCGCACCGCGAGCGACGGCGGCGTCGGTGATTTGAGCTTCCACGGCCTTGGACAGCAGCGCCTGGGTGGTTTGCGGATCGGTGCCGTATTCACTGATCTCAATGGGCTTCTTGCCGTTCTTGACACAGTATTCGGTGGAGAGCTTTCTCATTTGCTGAAGCCAGGACGTGGCGCCCATCGAGCCGATCTTGTGACCGCAGAAGTCTTCGGGCTTTTTCGGCTGGTACTCGGCACCCTTGAGCGCCAGGATCGACTCGCCGCTTTTCAGGTACGGAATCATGTCCATCACCTTGACGCGCTCGGCAGTGATGTACATCGATGAATTGATGATGTCGAAACGACCACCCTGCAGCCCCGTGATCAGATTGGGAAACCTGGTATCGATGTTCTCGGCCTTACGCCCCATTATTTTTGCAAGACCGTCGAGAAATTCGACATCAAAACCTGCAGGCTGGTTGTTGTCCATATATTCATATGGAAAAAATGTGAGGTCGGAACCGGCGGTGATCTTGCCCGGCTGTTGGAAAGCCGCGGCGTTGAAAGAAGCGGTTGCAATGACCGCAGCGCTCAAGACCAGAGGAATGCTTTTGCAGATCGAACGGTAATTCATGATGGTAAAACTTCCGAGTTGAGGAATTAGGCAGCCGCGGTGTCAGTGCCGGCTTGTTGCAGAAAAAACGATGCGCCGCGCGGTTTTTGCGGCAAGCGCAATTCATTCACCGTACTTCGAACCAGCCCGCTCTCCTGTCCTGCGACCATGAGTCCGGCGTGCACGCTGGGCAATGGGCTCTCGCAAAACGGCAAGGCATCCTCTGCCGCATAGACACTGATGAACAGCGTGCGGGGAAGCTCGGTGTTATTGGGGCTCGACGCGTGCAACAGACGCGTGTGCATGAAACATACGGAGCCCGACGGCGCATAACATGACACCGGATCCTGGCAATGTTCATCCACCACAGCGTTTTCAACCGTTCCTGTGAATCGGTTGTTTTGCCAATGCGACCAGAGCGGCCCTTTATGGCTGCCGGTTGCAACCTGCAGAGGTCCGTTTTCGGGTGTGACATCGCTCACCATCAGCAGCGCCGTGACCAGATCGTCGTTGCTGTGCGGCGTGAAGGGAAAGTCCTGATGCCACTTCACCACGGTCTTGGTGTGAGGCAGTTTCGAATTGATCTTGCTGTGGTGAAAGCGCGCCCCCGAGCCACCGATCAACTGGGCCGCAATGGCGGCCATGCGGGATTCCAGCGCAATCTTCTTGTAGGCCGCCGAAATCTCGGTGGGTGAATTGACGCGCCGGAGCGACGGATGGTCCGCCCGATGGTCATCTTCGATGTCGAATCGCGGGCGCCCATCCTGCGTTTCACCCCATGGCGCGGTCCTGGCGCGGCTTTCTTCAACCCATTGTTCGAAATCGTCGTTCAACGATTTGACTTCTTCGGGAGACAGGACCCCTTCCACAACCAGCACACCTTCTTCGTGGTATTTGTCAATTTGCCACTGCTCGATCATTTCAATTCCTTCGGAAAATATAAATTGACACATCGCAAATATTCATGCCAATGAAACGTCTTTCAGGAACGCTTCAACACGTGCATTTTTTCCACTTCTGAAAACTTCGGGCGTGTCATCGCAAACCACGCGTCCTTTTTCCATGAATACAATCCGGTCCGACACCTTGAACGCGAAATTCATTTCGTGTGTGACGATCACCATGGTGATGCCCTCGCTGGCAAGCGTTTCGATGACTTGAAGCACTTCGGTGACTTTCTCCGGATCCAATGCCGAGGTCGGCTCATCGAACAGCATGATTTGAGGGCGCATCATCAGTGCCCGGGCAATTGCCACGCGTTGCTGTTGCCCCCCGGACAGCTGATGGGGGTATTTGAAGACATGCTCGAGCATGCCGACTTTCAGCAGTAATTCGTATGCTTGCTGCTTCAGATCGGAGATTGGCGCAGTGCCGTGATAACGCGGCGCCAAAAGCAGGTTATTCAATACCGTGAGATGCGGGAACAGGTTGAAACTCTGGAAAACCATTCCGATGTCCAAGCGGTGCTTGAGATCCTCGATCAGCCTGGGCTTCTGAGCACCCTGCCTGCTCAGATGAATAAACGGTTCACCATTGATCTTGATATCGCCGTTGTCGAGTTTTTCCAAACCATTGAGAAGGCGAATCAGCGTGGTTTTTCCGGAGCCGGAAGGGCCGATCACGGATACGACTTGCCCTTGCTCAACTTTCAGGTTGACTGCGCCCAGAACCTCGACATTGTTGTAAGCCTTGTGCAGTCTGAATGCTTCGAGTGCCGGGATGTTCGAGCTGGTCTGTGGACGGCGAGATTGCGTCGCACTGTTCCTGGCTTTCTCGAATACATCCTCATCAGGCGTCCTTGCCACTTTGCGCTTGGTAACGTCCAGAAAATGTTCCAGTCTTTTCAGGACAAAATCAAATACCGTCACAATCAAGACGTAGTAAATCGCAACTGCTGTCATGGTTTCCATCACCAGGAAATTCTGCGAATAAAGGCGTTGGCCGACCATCAGAATTTCCGTCAACGAAATGACGGATACCAGGGAACTGAGTTTGACGATCGAGATGAACTCGTTGGTCAATGACGGGAGGGCCACGCGAATGGCTTGAGGTACCACCACCCTGTATTGAATTCCCATGAATCGCAGCCCCAGCGCAATGGCAGCTTCGTACTGGCCCTTGGGAATCGAAAGCAGACCGCCGCGGTGAATTTCTGCGATGTATGCGGTTTCGCAAATCACCAAGGCAATAAAGCCGGCCCAGAATGGATCATTGAGAACAACCTGACTGGACGGAAACGCTTGAGGCAGGTTGTAAGTGAAGATCAACAACACCAGCAGGGGCAGACTGCGAAACAACCAGATATAGCAACGCGCAGGCAGGCTGATCAACGGCTTCGAAGACTGCTTTGCAAGTGCCAGAACAAATCCGAAAACGACACTCACGACCCAGGTGCAAATACTGAGCTTTATGACAGTCAGCGTCGCCAGCCAGAAATCCTGCAGCCTTAACAGGCTGAACATGTATTGCCAATCAAATGTCATATTTACTTTTCGCAGCAATAGCAATTAAAGGTGGGTTGGAAAAGTCGATGACAGGGCTTTGCAAGACGACTTGAGTATCTGGCTCGGCCTTGCATCGGGTCAACTATCAAATACCTAAGTCTTATATAGGCGTGCCCTATACAAACATCTGGTCGAAAATCCTGAGTTATGGGCCTGAATGCGCCTCTTTTTGGTTTTAAATATTCCATGATGGTGCGGTTTCACGGTTCTGGTGCGAACGGGTTCAGCTTGTTTATTTGTCGTTGGCGTCGTCTGAGATTTGCCAATGGACTTTGTCGACCTGCCCTTGCGCGGAGTGGACTGGTCTGTGCGGTCTGGACTGCCGGCTCGGTGAGCTGATCCGGCTGGAGGGGCGACTGCGCGCTGGGACGCGCGCGAGTGGGGTATGTGCTGCTGGCCCCTAGCAATGGCTCAAGGTGCTTGCCCTTGGTGCGATCAATAAACGACCTGCGAGGGGGTCATTGGCATGATTCGATATCCGAACTGACTTGCCGCGAGATTTGTGATGGCGGGGTCAAATCCACGCTGCGGCAATAGTCCATGAACAGCCTTGTTGCCGGCGAGGGCTGGTTATTTTTCAGATATGCCATGATCAACGTGGAAGCAGGCATTTCATCTTCTATATCCAACTGAACCAGTTGCTTTCCGTCGTATGTGCTTTCGGTGCACGGGCGAGTGACCAGCAACGAAAATCCCAGACCTCGACCTACCATGCAGCGGACCATCTCGATCGACGGCGAGCTATACGCAACGGTTGGATGGAATCCCCGGTTTTTGAAAATGTCGATGAAGTAGTTTCGACTTGGCACGACGTCCAGCAGGATCATTGGCTCGATGCTCAAATCTTCCAATGTCACTGATTTTTTTCTTGCCAATCGATGGTCAACCGGGAGCAGCGCATAAGGTTTATGCGGTGCATTCAATTCCTCCTTGTATATCGAATTGCCCAGCTCCAGATCGTATAAGAATGCCAGATCAAATCGCCCTCGATGCAATCCCTGCATCAGTTCGTGCTGTTCGCCATCGTGCAGCTGGATATTGATCTGCGGATAGACACCCTTGAATCCGGCAATCAACTTTGGCATGTACAGCGGAGCCATGGATTCAAAGCAGCCCAAGGCAATGGTTCCGGATATCAGGTTCCATTCGGCGTTTGAGTTTTGCTCCAGATCGTGAGAAAGCTGCAATAGATGCTTGGCCTGTTCATAAACTCTGCGCCCGTTGGATGTAAGCGAGACACCCTGTGCGTGATGCCGGATCAACAGCTGTTGATCCAGTATTTCTTCCAGTGTTTTTATGGCAACGGAGATGGATGGCTGAGAGATGTGAAGCTTCCGCGCAGCTTCGACGATGCTGTCCTCTTCCACCACGGCAACAAAGTACTTAATTTGCCTTAAGGTGAAACGCGCCGTTAATTGACTCATAGAAATCACCCTTCTTGGTCACGCCTTTGCATAGTTTTTTCTGATGCAAACTTCGTGCCTGACGATCTGATCTCATTTGGATGCAACGCATTTCAGGGGCCGCAAGCGGCAGGGTTTGGCTGTCGTGAAATTTCTGCCGAAAAATGCCTCCTAGCTGCACGTCCGAGAAAATATGTGGACGCCGTCCATTTTCTTTGGTATCTTTTGTGGACGGCGTACACAAGGCGCCGCGAAATGCCTCCACATCCATCCATCCACCGATACAGGACGACACCATGGCCACCAAGCAGATCTTCGTGAACCTCCCCGTCAAGAACCTCGAGAAGACCAAGACCTTCTTCGCCGCGCTGGGCTACACCTTCAACGCGCAGTTCACCGACGCCAACGCCGCGTGCATGGTCGTCCAGAAGGACAGCATCCACGTCATGCTGCTGGTCGAGGAGTTCTTCAAGACCTTCACCACAAAGAGCCTCACCGACACGTCGAAGAGCACCGAAGTGCTGCTGTGCCTTTCATGCGAGAGCCGCGCCGAAGTCGACGAGCTCGTGGCCAAGGCCAAGGCCGCCGGCGGCACCACCCCGAGCGAGCCGAAGGACTACGGCTTCATGTACGGCCACGGCTTCCAGGACATCGACGGCCACCTGTGGGAGCTGGTGTACATGGACCCGAACGCCGAAATGCCGAAGCAGTAAAGCGCCGGCAGGCACGCCCGAAAGGGAAAAAGAGCGATGCCCATCGTTCCATACGCGCTCTTCACTGTTGCACGGAAGGCCTCTACCGGAAGGCGGCGGCGCCCCGATATTCCATCCACTGGCACGGCATCATCGGCCGCGCCCCACATGGAAAGGAATATTGAAATGTCCGACAACAACAAGGGCCCCGTCGTCCAGGTCAAGCCACTCGGCTTCCCGTGGCAGACGATCGACCCGTTCCTGTTCTGCGTCTACCACGACGACGCCTACCCGAAGGCCAACGGCCAGATGGGCCCCGAGGCCTCGCTGGCCGGCCGCCAGATCGGCCAGGACTTCAGCCGCAAGGACGGCTGGAGCATGTACCACGGCGACACGGTGCCGGGCTTTCCCTCGCACCCGCACCGCGGCTTCGAAACCGTGACCATCGTGCGCAAAGGCCTGGTCGACCATTCCGACTCGCTGGGCGCCACCGCGCGCTTCGGCGGCGGCGACGTGCAGTGGCTCACGGCCGGCAAAGGCATCGTGCACTCTGAAATGTTCCCGCTGCTCGACGCCGGCGCGCCGAACCCGCTGGAGCTGTTCCAGATCTGGCTCAACCTGCCCGCCAGGAGCAAGATGGCCGAGCCGCACTTCACGATGTTCTGGTCCGACGCCATTCCGCGCTTCGCCTCCGACGACGCGAAGGGCGGCCGCACCGAGGTTGCAGTGATCGCGGGCCGGCTCGGCGATGCCGCCAGCGGGCAGGACCCGATCCAGCCGCTGGCGCCGCCGCCCGATTCATGGGCCGCGCAGGCCGACGCCGACGTGGCGATCTGGACGCTGAAGATGACGCCCGGCGCGCAATGGACGCTGCCGGCCGCCACGGGCGAAGGCACGCGGCGCATGCTGTACTTCTTCAAGGGGGCGATGGCGCACATTGCCGGCGAGCGCGTGGAAGGCCCGGCGGCCGTCGAGCTGCGCGCGGATGCGGCCGTGGAAATCGTCAACGGCGACGGTGAAACGAGCGAGTTCCTGGTGCTGCAGGGCCGCCCGATCGCCGAACCGGTGGCGCAGTACGGCCCCTTCGTGATGAACACGCAGGCCGAGATCAGCCAGACCATGGCCGACTACCGCCGCACGCAATTCGGCGGCTGGCCATGGGACGATCCGGCGCCGGTGCACGACCGCGAGGCCGCGCGCTTTGCGCGGCACCCCGGCGGCCACGAGGAAGTGCCGGGAGCCTGAGCGAAAAAAAGACGTTCTTCGTCAGAACGTCTTCAGAACCTCGATGCTGGGGGCCGTCATGCTCGGCACGAACTCGGTCACGTCGGCGCGCGCCACGCCGCCCTGCACGAACGGGTCGCGCGCCAGCACGGCCTCCAGCCCTTCGCGGTCGCCCGAACGGGCGAGGATCACGCCACCCGTGCGCGGCACCTGGCGGCCCGAAGCCACGAACAGCCCGCTTTCATAGTGCTTCCTCAACCAGACCATGTGCGGGTCCATCAGCGCGTCGACTTCTTCGAGCGGGCGGATGTAGGTAAGGGTGACGATGAACATGGGCAGGATGGCGGTGAATTCGGAAGCCCCGATCCTATGACCTTGGCAAGACGCCCGCCCGGGCGAGGTGTGCACACCCGTAACAGACTGCTCGCTAGTCGATCACCACGCCCCCCTCTTTCACCAGCTTCGCGAACTTGGCCGTCTCTTCCCGAATCTGCCGCGCCATTTCTTCCTGCGTGCCGCCCAGCGGCTCGGCGCCGATGGCCTGCATGCGCTGCGCGAAATCGGGCGAGTGGATGATCTTCACCATCTCGGCGTTGAGGCGCGCAACGATCTCCTTCGGCGTGGCTGCCGGCGCAAGCACGCCGAACCAGGTGCCGATGTCGAAGCCCTTGAGCCCCGCTTCCTCCAGCGTCGGTACGTCCGGCAGCACCGACGAGCGGCGCGCGGTGGTCACGGCCAGCGCGCGCAGCTTGCCGCCCTTGATGTGCTGCAGCACCGGCGTGATGGTGTCGAAGGACATCGCCACCTGCCCGCCGAGCAGGTCGGTGGTGAGCGGGCCGCTGCCCTTGTAGGGCACGTGCAGCAGCGTGGTGCCGGTGCTGGACTGGAACTGCGTGCCGATCAGGTGCTGCGCCGTGCCGTTGCCATTGGAGCCGTAGGCCAGCTTGCCGGGCGAGGCCTTGGCGAACGCAACCAGTTCGGCCACGTTCTTCGCGGGCGTGTTGGCGGCGTTGATGACCAGCACGTTGGGCACCATGGCCACGACGGTGATCGGCGCCAGGTCTTTCTGGAAGTCGTAGGGCAGCTTCTTGTAGACGCTGGTTGCGATGGTGTGGTGCACCGCGCCCATGAGCAGCGTGTAGCCGTCGGGCTTGGCCTTGGCCACGTAGTCGGCGCCGAGCGTGGCGCCGGCGCCGGGCTTGCTCTCGACCACCACCGGCTGGCCGAGCGATTGCGAAAGCCTGTCGGCCAGCGCGCGGGCCAGCACGTCGGTGGTGCCGCCAGCCGGGAAGGGCACGACGAGGCTGATGGGCCGCGTCGGCCAGCCGGCGGGTGCCTGCTGCGCAAACGCCAGCGCAGAGGCGCCGAGGCCGAGCGCGAGCGCCGCGGCCCGAAGCACCGTGCGCCGGTGGCGCTGGGGGAAGGAAGCTGCTGTCATGGTTTTGTCTCCGGCTCGCTGTTGTGATGCGCGCATCGAGGCGCGCGGATACCGTCGTGTCGCTCGAATCGGTCAGGCCGCAAGCCGCACGGCCTCGCCGGCAATGTGCGCGCATACCGCGCGCGTCACCTGCTCCGTGGTCGCGCTGCCGCCCAGGTCGCGGGTGTGCAGCGACGGGTTGGCCGTGACGTGCTCCACCGCAGCCATCACGCGGCGCGCGGCCTCGGCCTCGCCCAGGTGCTCGAGCAGCATCACCACCGACCAGAAGGTGCCGACCGGATTGGCCAGCCCCTTGCCCATGATGTCGAAGGCCGAACCGTGGATGGGCTCGAACATCGACGGATAGCGCCGCTCCGGGTCGATGTTGCCGGTGGGCGCGATGCCCAGGCTGCCCGCCAGCGCCGCCGCGAGGTCGCTGAGGATGTCGGCGTGCAGGTTGGTGGCGACGATGGTGTCGAGCGAGGCCGGGCGGTTGACCATGCGCGCGGTGCAGGCGTCGACCAGTTCCTTGTCCCATGTCACGTCGGGGAACTCCTTCGAGATCTGCAGCGCGATCTCGTCCCACATCACCATCGCGTGGCGCTGCGCGTTGCTCTTGGTGACCACGGTGAGCAGCTTGCGCGGCCGCGAGCGGGCCAGCCTGAAGGCGAAACGCATGATGCGTTCGACGCCCGCGCGGGTCATCATGCTCACGTCGGTGGCGGCTTCGATGGGGTGGCCCTGGTGCACGCGGCCGCCGACGCCGGCGTACTCGCCCTCGGAGTTCTCGCGCACGATCACCCAGTCGAGCTGACCCGGCGCGCAGCGCTTGAGCGGCCCGTCGATGCCCGGCAGGATGCGCGTGGGCCGCACGTTGGCGTACTGGTCGAAGCCCTGGCAGATCTTCAGGCGCAGGCCCCAGAGCGTGATGTGGTCGGGAATGTGCGGATCGCCAGCGGAGCCGAAAAGAATTGCGTCTTTCTTGCGCAGTGCGTCGAGGCCGTCGGCCGGCATCATCTCGCCGTGCGCGCGGTACCAGTCGCCGCCCCAGCCGAAGTCTTCGAAGCTGAAATGCAGCGCGCCACCGGAGGCCGCGGCCAGCGCTTCCATCACCTGGCGCCCCGCCGGGATCACTTCCTTGCCGATGCCGTCGCCGGGAATGGTGGCAATGCTGTAGCTGCTCATCGATGTCCTTGTGTGCGCTGTAGTAGTGGTGGCCCACTGTAGGATCCGACGCGCCGAACGATTCACGCCGAAAGTGAATCCATCATTAACCTCAGTTCAACAATCGGATCGCTCATGGTTGCTCCGGTCCAGCCTGCCGACCTCGGCTTTTTCTCCTCGCTCGCGGCCTGCGGCAGCCTGAGCGCGGCGGCGCGCGAACTCGGCATCAGCACGCCCGCGGTGAGCAAGCGGCTCGCGCTGATGGAGGCGCGCCTGGGCGTCACGCTGGTGAACCGCACCACGCGGCGCATGAGCCTCACGCCCGAGGGCGAGCTGTACGTGGCGCACGCGCGCCGCATCCTCGGTGAGATCGACGACATGGCTCAGTTGCTGGGCGGCGCAAAGGGCGAGGCGCAGGGCCTGCTGCGCGTGAACGCCACGCTGGGCTTCGGGCGCAGTCACGTGGCGCCGCTGATCTCGAAGTTCGCACGCAAGCATCCGCAGGTGGAAGTGCAGCTGCAGCTCTCGGTCAACCCGCCGCCGCTGACCGACGATGCCTTCGACGTCTGCATACGCTTCGGCGCGCCGCCCGAGGCCCGCGTGATCGCGCGGCGCATCGCGTCGAACCGGCGGCTGCTGTGCGCCTCGCCCGCCTACCTGGCGCGCGCCGGACAGCCCAAGGTGCCCAACGACCTCACGCACCACCGCTGCATCGGCATCCGCCAGGGCGACGAGGCCTACGGCATATGGCGGCTGAGCACCGGGCGCGGCACGGCGCAGCGCACCGAGGCCGTGAAGACGCGCGGCGCGCTCAGCACCAACGACGGGGAGATCGCGGTCAACTGGGCGCTGGACGGCCACGGCATCCTGATGCGCGCCGAGTGGGACATTGCGCGCTACCTGCGCAGCGGCCGGCTGGTGCAGGTGCTGGCCAACTACCGCACGCCCGACGCCGATATCTACGCGGTGTATCCGCAGCGCCACCAGCTGTCGGCGCGCGTGCGAACTTTCGTCGACTTCATGGCCGCCGCGCTCGGAAAAGACGACATGCCGCCGAGGGCTTGAGCCGCAATCCGACAAGCGCGGACGGGTGTTTCTGCTACGGTGTTTTGAATCAATCGACACCCGACGAAAGGCCCGCCCATGCCGTCGCGCACACCGCAGACCCTGCCGCCTGGCTTCATACCGCCGTACCTGCTGAGCCGCCTCGCCGAGCACGCCAGCGCATCCATCAGCGCGCGTGCGGTGAACACCCTGACGATCGATCGCGAGCACCGCGCGCTGCGCGGCTTCGTGCCGCCAAAGCTTGCCTCGGGCACAGCGAGCACGACGGCCGCGCGGCCACGCCCGGCGCGACCGAACTCGCCGGAGCGCGCCATCCATGACGCGGCGCACACAACCACGCTGCCAGGAAAGCTGGTGCGCACCGAGGGCCGGCCCGCCACCGGCGACATCGCGGCCGACGAGGCCTACGACCACCTGGGCGCAACCTGGCGGCTGTACCACGACGTGTACGAGCGCGACTCCATCGACGGCGCGAGCATGCCGCTGACCGGCAGCGTGCACTACGGCAAGGACTACGACAACGCCTTCTGGAACGGCGAGCAGATGGTGTTCGGCGACGGCGACGGCGAGGTCATGAACCGCTTCACCATCGCGGTGGACATCATCGGCCACGAGCTCACGCACGGCGTGATCGACCACGAGGCCGGGCTCATCTACCAGGGGCAGCCCGGCGCGCTCAACGAATCGATCTGCGACGTGTTCGGCGTGCTCGTCAAGCAGCACTCGCTGCGGCAGACGGCGCAGCAGGCCGAATGGCTGATCGGCGCGGGCCTCTTCACGGCGAGCGTGAAGGCCAAGGCCCTGCGTTCGATGGCCGAGCCCGGCACCGCCTACGACGACCCGGTGATCGGCAAGGACCCGCAGCCGGCGCACATGAAAGACTTCGTCACCACCTCGCAGGACAACGGCGGCGTGCACATCAACTCGGGCATTCCGAACCGTGCCTTCTATCTGGCGGCCATGGCCATCGGCGGGCAGGCATGGGAAACCGCGGGCCGTGTCTGGTACGACGCGGTATGCGACAAGCGCCTGCGCCAGGACGCCGATTTCGAGGCCTTCGCAACGCTCAGCACCGACGTCGCCTCGCGGCGCTTCGGCGCCGGCAGCGCGGTGCACAAGGCAGTGGCTGGCGCCTGGCAGGGCGTGGGAGTGATCTCGCCATGATCCGCCTGCCGCCATTGAACAAAGCGACCATCGTGCGTGTGACGCGCGAGGGCGGGGTGGCCTACATGCCCGGCCTGTCTCAGCCGCGCAGCTTCCAGCTCGGCGACTGCACCGACGAACTGCGCCAGCAGATCGGCGATGCGCTGCAAAGCGCCGTGCCGCATGCGGGGCAGGCTGGTGCTGCGCTGTCCAGCGGCGACCAGCGCTATTACCGCGTCGAGGTGGTCGTGGAAAGCGCCGAAGAAGACCAGAAGATTTCAGTGAGCTTCGAGGTGCCGGAAGCCGAAGCACCCGAAGCGCTGGTGCACCTGTGGAAGGACGCCGGCAAGCGCTAGCTGCCCGAGACCACCGTAGCGATCAGCCACACGTTGGCCGCACTGATCACGCCGAACAACAGCCAAGCCAGCGACTTCACCACCGGCCCGTTGGCGAAGCCGCCCATCATCGCGCGGCTGCTCGTGAAGCGAATGAGCGGCCACATCGCAAAGGGCAGCTGGAAGCTCAGCACCACCTGGCTGAGCACCAGCATCTTGCCCACGCCACCATCGCCGAACCACCAGACGCCGAGCCAGGCCGGGCCCAGCGCCAGCCCACGCGTGATCAGCCGGCGCTGCCAGCACGGGATCTTCAGGTCGAGAAAACCTTCCATGATGATCTGGCCCGCGATGGTGCCGGTGAAGGTCGAGCTTTGCCCCGAAGCCAGCAGCGCAATGCCGAACAGCGTGGCCGCGAAAGCACTGCCGACGATGGGTTCGAGCAGCCGGTAGGCGTCGTCGATCTCGGTCACTTCGCGGTGGCCCGTGGCATGAAAGGCGCTGGCGGCGAGCACCATGATGGCCGCGTTGACCAGCAGCGCGAGCGACAACGACACCACCGCGTCGAGCGTGCAGAAGCGCACCGCCTCGCGGCGCGCCGAATCGGTGTTGGCAATCAGCCGGGTCTGCACGATGGACGAATGCAGGTACAGGTTGTGCGGCATCACCGTCGCGCCGACGACGCCGATGGCCAGGTACAGCGCGCCCGGCTGGTGCAACCGCTCCAGGCTCGGGCCGAAGCCCATCGCCACGCCGAACCAGTTGGGCGGCGACATCGCCAGCTCGACGACGAAGCAGCCCGCGATGGTGCCGACCAGCCCGAGCACGATGGCCTCCACGCGGCGGAAACCCGCGCCCTGCAGGCCCAGCACCAGCAGCGTGTCGAAGGCCGTGATGGCAATGCCCACCGGAATCGACACGCCGAACAGCAGATGCAGCGCGAGCGCACTGCCCAGCACCTCGGCGAGGTCGCAGGCCACGATGGCCAGCTCGGCGCCCAGCCATAGCAGGCGGTTGACGCGCGGCGAGTAATGCTCGCGGCAGGCGCGCGCCAGATCCTTCTGCGCCACGAGCCCCAGCCGCACGCACAGCGTCTGCAGCAGCATCGCCGCGAGGCTCGCGAGCAGCACCACGAACAGCAGGCCGTAGCCGAAGCGAGAGCCGGCCTCGATGTCGGTCGCCCAGTTGCCCGGGTCCATGTAGCCGACCGACACCAGAAGGCCCGGGCCCGCGTAGCGCATCAGCTTCTTGAAGAAGGGCAGGTCTTGCGGAACGGCCACGCTGCCCTTCACTTCGGATGGGCAGAAGGGCGCTGTGGCCGTGCGGGGCAGCGGGAAGAACATGCGGGCGATGATAGGGACAAGGCCGTGGTGTTGTCGCGGACCGGACCAGCGCGACGGCGCCGAATCTCTTAGATTCGACCGTCGTACTACCTTACCAACTGGAGACTCTTTCAATGATTCACGTCGTCGCCGTCATCACCGCCAAGCCGGGCCAGCGCGCCAAGCTGCTCGAAGCCTTTGCTGCCAACCGCGCAGCCGTGCTGGCCGAAGAGGGCTGCATCGAATACGGCGCCACGGTCGATGCGCAGGGCGTCCCGGCATCGAAGGCCAGCTTCGGCCCCGACACTTTCGTGGTCGTCGAGAAGTGGGAAACGCTGGCGCACCTGCAGGCGCACGCGGTCGCACCCCACATGAAGGCCCACAGCGAGAAGACGAAAGAGTTCACCGAGAGCAAGCTGATTCACGTGCTCGAACCGGTCTGAAGCCGGCCTGAGTTTCCCGCCTTCGCGCGCGGCGCGATGCGTGCTACCGTCGCGCCGGGGAGCAGGCATCGCGGATGCACCATGCATGCATCGCACGGCCGCATGGAGAGAGGGACAGCAGGCATGGCGATCTTTCGTTCGCGAGGTTTCCGCTTGCGCGCTCGGCTCGCGCCCGGCGCACTACTGGCCGCCCTTGTTCTGACGACCGGCTGCGCGCCGTTGCTGGCGCCACCCTACGCGGCCGACTACGAGACGCTCGACCGCCTCGAGGCCACGCGCCCCGGACCGGTGGCGCTCGTGAAAGCGCAACCGACCGAGCCGGAAGACAAGGTCAACACCGTGCGCCTTCGCAGCGCCAGGCTGCTGTCGCCCAGCGGCAGCTTCGCGCAATACCTGCAGGACGCGCTGATGCGCGACCTGAGCGAAATCTCCGTCTACGACCCGAAGGCGCCCACGCGCATCGCGGCACGCATCCTGGTCAACGAGATCGACCTCGGCGTGATCAACGGCACCGGCCGCATGGACGTCGAAGTCACCGTCACGCGCGACGGCGCTCAGCGCCTGCGCAAGGCCTACCGCGCGGAGACCGCCTTCGATTCGAGCTACGCAAGCATCGTTGCGGTGCCAGCCGGACAGGCTGCGTACCCGCGCCTCGTGCGCGCCTTGCTGCGGCAGGTGTATGCCGATCCGCAGTTCGTGGCCGCCATCGGCCGCTGACCTCACAGGCCTGGAGGCGCTTCGATGACGATGTTCTTCTTACTTCCGATGACCGCGATTCGACGTGTTACGGGCGCGGCACTCATGGCCCTGCTGCTCGCTGGCTGCGTGCATCCGATCACGATGATCACCGAGACCGCGCCGCAACGTTCGCAGGCGCACCTGATTCAAAAGAAGGTCGCCTACGTGATGACCGATGCCGATCGCGACCTGGAAGTGATCACCCCCGGCGGCAGCGGCGACCGCGTGAGCTACTTCCCGTACCGCGACCTGGAGAAGTCGATCCGCGATGCGCTGCGCGCGGTGTACCGCGACGTGGTGGTGCTGCGCACCGCCGGTGACACGAAGGCGAACGAGGCGGCCGGTGTATCGCTGGTGTTCGCGCCGCGTATCAAGACCGACTCCAGCTCGTCGTCGTTCATCAGCTGGCCGCCGACCTCGTTCACGGCCGAGGTCTCGTGCGTGGTGACCGATGCAGCGGGCGCCGAGGTCACGCACGTGCGTGCGACGGGCAACGGCACGGCGGAGTTCGGCGAGTTCAAGGGCGACTTCGGACTGGCGGCTCGAAGGGCTGCAACGCGGTTGACGTCGCAGCTGAGCAGCGAGATTCGCAGGAACGAGAAGTTGCGTTGAGAGTGCCCCAATAAAAAAACGCGCCCTCGGGCGCGTTTTCGTTGAAGCCGCGAAGCCTTACTTCGAAACAACCTTCACCATCTCCAGGCACTTGTTCGAGTAGCCCCATTCGTTGTCGTACCAGCTCACGAGCTTCACGAAGGTGCCGTCGAGCGCGATGCCGGCTTCGGCGTCGAAGATCGAAGTGCGCGGGTCGCCGCGGAAGTCGGTGGCCACGACCTTGTCTTCGGTGTAGCCCAGCACGCCCTTGAGCGCGCCTTCGCTCTGTGCCTTCATTTCGGCGCAGATTTCCTTGTACGTGGCTTCCTTCACCAGCTCGACCGTCAGGTCGACCACCGACACATCGGAGGTCGGCACGCGGAAGCTCATGCCCGTGAGCTTCTTGTTGAGCTCGGGGATCACCACGCCCACGGCCTTGGCGGCACCGGTGCTCGAGGGAATGATGTTTTCCAGGATGCCGCGGCCGCCGCGCCAGTCCTTGTTGCTCGGGCCGTCCACGGTCTTCTGCGTGGCGGTGGCTGCGTGCACGGTGGTCATCAGGCCGCGCTTGATGCCCCACTTGTCGTTCAGCACCTTGGCCAGCGGGGCCAGGCAGTTGGTGGTGCAGCTGGCGTTGCTGACGATGGCTTCGCCGGCGTACTTCTTGTCGTTCACGCCGTAGACGAACATGGGGGTGTCGTCCTTCGACGGTGCCGACAGAATGACCTTCTTGGCGCCCGCGTCGATGTGCTTCTGCGCCGTTTCCTTGGTGAGGAACAGGCCCGTCGATTCGAGCACGACGTCGGCGCCGACTTCGTTCCACTTCAGTTGCGCGGGGTCGCGCTCCTGCGTCAAGCGGATCTTCTTGCCGTTCACGATCAGCGTGTTGCCTTCAACCGTGACTTCGCCCTTGAAGCGGCCATGCACCGAGTCGTACTGGAGCATGTAGGCGAGGTAGTCGGGCTCGAGCAAGTCGTTGATGGCAACGATCTCGATGTCGTTCTTGAAGTTCTGCACTGCTGCGCGCAGCACGTTGCGACCGATGCGGCCGAAGCCGTTGATACCGAGTTTGATAGCCATCTGACTTGCTCCTAAGGTTGAAAAACTTGTTTGTCGTGAACCGGCACGATCCGATCAGTCGCGCAATGCCGCTTCCACCGTGGCGGCAACGTTCTCTGCCGTGAATCCGAAGTACTTGAACAGCTCCGGCGCGGGCGCCGATTCGCCGTACGTGTCGATGCCGACGACGGCGGCGCAGCCGTACTTCCACCAGCCGCCGGTGCAGCCCATTTCGACGGCGATGCGCGGCAGTTTCTTCGGCAGCACGGCCTTTTTGTAGGCGAGGTCCTGGCGGTCGAAGGTGGTGGTCGAGGGCATCGACACCACGCGCACGGCGATCTTCTTGTCGGCCAGCAGCTTCTGCGCGGCAATCGCGAGCTGCACTTCCGAACCGGTGGCGATGATCACGGCCACGGTCTTCTTGTTCTTCAGGCCGACGGCTTCCGGCTCGGACAGCACGTAGGCGCCGCGGCTGATGTCGCCGAGTTCGCTCTTCGCCGCGTAGGCGATGTTCTGGCGGCTCAGCAGCAGCGCAGTTGGGCGCGACTGGTTCTGCAGCGCCACGGCCCAGGCCACGGCGGTTTCCGCCGTGTCGCCCGGACGCCAGACGTCGAGATTCGGAATGAGGCGCAGCGAGGCGGCGTGCTCGATCGACTGGTGCGTCGGGCCGTCTTCGCCGAGGCCGATGGAGTCGTGCGTGAACACGTGCACCACGCGGCGCTTCATCAGCGCGGCCATGCGGATGGCGTTGCGGCTGTAGTCGCTGAAGGTGAGGAAGGTGCCGCCGTAGGGGATGTAGCCGCCATGCAGCGACACGCCGTTCATGATGGCGGCCATGCCGAATTCGCGCACGCCGTAGTTGATGTGGCGGCCGATCTGGCCTTCGGGGTGCTGTTCGGTGGGCTCGGTGCGGACCACGGCGCCGGTCTTCGAATCGAAGCGCAGAGCGGCGGTGCTCTTGGTGTTGGTGAGGTTCGAGCCGGTCAGGTCGGCGCTGCCGCCGAGCATTTCGGGCAGCGCGGCCGTGAAGGCTTCGAGCGCGAGCTGGCTGGCCTTGCGGCTGGCGACGGTCTCGGCCTTGGTGTGGGCGGCGACCACGGTGTCGAAAGCGACCTGGTGGAAGTCCTTGGGCAGCTCGCCCTTCATGCGGCGGGTGAACTCGGCAGCCAGTTCGGGGAACGCGGCGGCGTAGGCGGCGAACTTGTCGTTCCAGGCGGCTTCGGTCTTGGCGCCAGCGGCCTTGTGGTCCCAGTCGGCGTACACCTCGGCCGGGATCTCGAAGGGCGGGTAGTGCCAGTCGATGGCGTCGCGCGTGAGCTTGATTTCTTCGGCGCCGAGCGCCTCGCCGTGCGCCTTGGCGGTGCCGGCGCGGTTCGGGCTGCCCTTGCCGATGACGGTCTTGCAGTTGATCAGCGTGGGCTTGTCGGTCGACTGCTTGGCCTTGGCGATGGCCTTGGACACTTCGGCGGCGTCGTTGCCGTCGATCGGGCCGATCACGTGCCAGCCATAGGCGTGGAAGCGTTCGGCCACGTTGTCGATGTACCAGGGCTTGACCTGGCCGTCGATGCTGATGCCGTTGTCGTCGTACAGCGCAATCAGCTTGTTCAGGTGCCAGGCGCCGGCCAGTGCGCAGGCTTCGTGGCTGATGCCTTCCATCATGCAGCCGTCGCCCAGGAAGGCGTAGGTGTGATGGTCGACCACGTCGTGGTCCTTGCGGTTGAACTCGGCGGCGAGCAGCTTCTCGGCCAGCGCGAAGCCCACGGCGTTGGTGATGCCCTGGCCCAGCGGGCCGGTGGTGGTTTCCACGCCCGGGGTCACGTCGACTTCAGGATGGCCGGCGGTCTTGCTGTGCAGCTGGCGGAAGTTCTTGAGCTCGCCAATGGGCAGGTCGTAGCCGGTGAGATGCAGCACGGAGTACAGCAGCATCGAGGCATGGCCGTTCGAGAGCACGAAGCGGTCGCGGTCGAACCAGTGCGGGTTGGCGGGGTTGTAGCGCAGGTGTTCGCCCCAGAGTGCGACGGCCATGTCGGCCATGCCCATCGGTGCGCCCGGATGTCCGGAATTTGCTTGTTGGACGGCATCCATAGCCAGAGCGCGGATTGCGTTGGCCATCAGGGCGTGGTTTGCCATGTGCGGTGGACTTTCGGAGGGAAAAGGGAGGATTGGGGTCGGGAGAACCCGTGATTTTACCGGGCGAGCCCCGACCGCCCCCGATACAGCCTGAACACCCTTCCGATGTTCTTGTGCGGCGGGCGGACTGCTAGAGTTGCCACCCATGCATGGGCTGCACCTCACCGCCGACCTTCACGACTGCCAATGCGGCCTTCAATGGCTCACCGACGGCCCCGCCTTGGGGGCGGTCTGCATCAAGGCGGTGTCGGCCGCGGGGCTGCAGGCGGTGGGCAAGATAGTTCACTCCTTTCCCGCCACGCCGCAGGGGCCGGGCGGGGTCACGGCCACGGTGCTGCTGGCCGAATCGCACCTGTGCATCCACACCTGGCCCGAGCAGCGCGGCGTGACGCTCGATGTGTACGTCTGCAACTTCGGCGGCGACCATTCGGCCAAGGCGCATGCGCTGATGGAGTGCCTGATTTCGGTGTTCCAGCCCCGTCATAGCGAGCGCAACGAACTGCGGCGCGGGCAGATCGCAGCGTGAGCGCCGTGCGGGCCATGATCCTGGCCGCCGGGCGCGGCGAGCGGATGCGGCCGCTGACCGACGCCACGCCCAAGCCCCTGCTCGAAGTGCGCGGCAAGCCCCTGATGCAGTGGCCGATGGAGGCGCTGGCCGCTGGCGGCTTCACCGAACTGGTGGTCAACACCGACTGGCTCGGCGCGCAGATTTCTGACCGCTTCGGCCCGAATCCATTGCTGAGCGGGCGTGTTGCGCTATCGATTTCATACTCCGACGAAGGCCGCGACTTCGGCGGCGCACTCGAAACGGCCGGCGGCATCGTGCGTGCGCTGCCCCTGCTTGGCGATGTGTTCTGGGTCGCGGCCGGCGACGTGTTCGCGCCCGATTTCGCGTTCGCACAGGCCTCGGTCGACCGTTTCATCGCCAGCGGCAAGCTCGCGCACCTGTGGCTGGTGCCGAACCCGGCGCACAACCTCAAGGGCGATTTCGGCCTCTCGGCGGGCGGCCTCGCGCTCAACACGGCCGACCAGAAGTTCACCTTCTCGACCATCGGCCTCTACCGAGCCGCACTCTTCGCGCCGCCGTACTGCGACATCCCGCCCGGCAACCCGGCCGGCCGCAAAGCCCCATTGGCGCCGATCCTGCGCGCCGCGATGGACAATGAACTCGTGAGCGCCGAGCTCTACACCGGCCCCTGGACCGATGTGGGCACCCCCGAACGACTCGCCCAACTGAACACCACGCCAAGATGACTTCAGCAGCAGCCTCCACGATGACGATCTACGCCGAGCGCCGCGCGCGCCTCGCCTCGCAACTGGGCAAGGATGGCATCGCGATCATCCCGACCGCGCCCGAGCGTCCGCGCAACCGCGACACCGACTTCCTGTACCGCCACGACAGCTACTTCTATTACCTGACCGGCTTCACCGAGCCCAACGCCTGGCTGGTGCTGGCAGGCGACGGCCGCGCCACGCTGTTCTGCGCGCCGAAAGACCTGGAGCGCGAGATCTGGGACGGCTACCGCCTCGGCCCCGACGCGGCGCCCGCGGCACTCGGCGTCGACGAGGCCTTCTCGGTCACCGACCTCGACGCGAAGCTGCCCAAGCTGCTCGAGAACCGCTCGACCGTGTGGTTCCCGTTCGCCATCCACAAGGGCCTGGAGACCCGCATCGACGGCTGGCTGCAGTCGGTGCGCGCCCGCGTGCGCTACGGCGCGCTGTGCCCCGAGGAGCAGCGCGACCTGTGCGGCCCGCTCGACGAGATGCGCCTGATCAAGGACGCGCACGAACAAGACATCATGCGCCGCGCCGCGCAGATCAGCGCCCGCGCGCACGTCCGCGCCATGCAGCTCTCGGCCCGCATGCTGCGCGAGGGCAAGGATGCGCGCGAGTACCACCTCGACGCCGAGCTGCTGCACGAGTTCCGCTTGGGCGGCTCGCAGTACCCGGCCTACTACTCCATCGTCGCGGCCGGCGCCAATGCCTGCGTGCTGCACTACCGCGCCGACGCGGCGCCGGTGCGCAAGGGCGAGCTGGTGCTGATCGATGCCGGCTGCGAGCTCGACGGCTATGCCAGCGACATCACCCGCACCTTCCCGGGCGACGGCAAGTTCAGCGGCCCGCAGCGCGCGCTGTACGACCTGGTGCTGGCCAGCCAGGACGCCGCGGCCGCCGCCACCAAGGCGGGCAATCGTTTCACCGACCCGCACGACGCCGCCGTGAAGGTGCTGGCGCAGGGCATGCTCGACTTCGGCCTGCTCGATGCCAACAAGGTCGGCGGCGTGCAGGACGTGATCGACTCGCGCGCCTACTTCCAGTTCTACATGCACCGCACCGGCCACTGGCTCGGCATGGACGTGCACGACTGCGGCAGCTACGTCGAGCCCACGCAGGTCGGCGAAGTGAGCGAGCGGAAAGATCCGCTGTCGAACGAAGTCATCAAGAACCGGCCCAGTCGCATCCTGCATCCCGGCATGGTGCTGACGCTGGAGCCCGGCATCTACGTGCGGCCCGCCGACGGCGTGCCGGAGCAGTTCCACAACATCGGCATCCGCATCGAGGACGACGCGATCGTTACGGCCACCGGCTGCGAGCTCATTTCGCGCGGCGTGCCGGTGAAGGCGGACGAGATCGAGGCGCTGATGCGGGCCTGACGCCCGGACGCCATGAACGTCCAGCCGCTGGCCGCCCGCTACGCCATCGAAACGACGCCCGGCGGCGGGCTTCGGGCCGTGGTGCCCGCGCGCAAGCACTGGCTGTTTCTGCTCTTCATGTGCGTGTGGCTGACTGGCTGGTGCTTCGGCGAGTTCACGGCCGCGAACCAGCTACTGCACCCGAGCCGCCACGACACCGACCGGTGGTTCCTCACGCTCTGGCTCACGGGCTGGACCCTGGGTGGTGCATGGGCATTCTTCTGCGTGCTGTGGCAAGTCTTCGGCCGCGAACTGATTTCGGTCGAAGAAGGGTCGCTGGTTCATCGCGTGGAAATCTGGGGCCTGGGGCGCACGCGCGCCTATGCGGTGCATGCGATTTCGCGCTTGCGGGTCGTCGAGTTCTCGTTCGATATCTTCCGCAATCAACGCGCGTCGATGCCGCCGCTGTTCGGCGCGGGCATGGGACTGATCGCGTTCGACTACGGGCAGCGCAGCTTCAGGATCGCGCCTTCGCTCGACGAGGCCGAGGCCCGTTCGCTGATCACGATCTTGGCCGAGCGGTTGCCGCGCGCTGCGCGCGAGCTGTAGCAGCCGACGCATTCTTGACGGCCCGCTGCGACACCGGCGGCGGCGCATGCCGCGCATGCAGGAAGTCGATGAACACCCGCAGCTTGCGCGGCATCTGCGCACGGCTCGGGTAGTACAGGTAGAAGCCCGGAAAGGTCGGCCACCAGGCCTCCAGCAGCGGCACCAGCTTGCCGCTTGCAAAGTCTTCGCGCACCGCACCCTCGAAAGACGTTGCAATGCCCGCACCCGAACGTGCTGCCGCCAGCAGCAGGTCGCTGTCGTTGCTGATCAGCGGGCCGGCGAGTTCGACGTCCAGCACGCGCCCGTCCTGCGCGTATTCCCATCGATAGATGCCGCCTGTGGTCAAGCGGTAGTTCAGGCACTGGTGCTCGCGCAGGTCTTCGGGCGTGCGCGGCAGCTTGCGTCCCTTCAGATAGCTGGGCGCCGCGTAGGTCACCATGCGCACCGGCCCGCCCACCGGCACGGCGATCACGTCCTGCGCCAGGCTTTCGCCCAGGCGAATGCCGGCATCGAAGCCGCCTTCCACGAGATCGACCATGCGGTTGTCGCAGACAAACTCGAGCGTGATGTCCGGATAGGCGGCGGCGAAGGCGCCGAAGTGCGGAAAGAAGAGCAGCTCGGCCGCCACGCGCGAGACGTTCAGGCGCAACAGGCCGGCAGGCTTGTCGCGCGCCTCGTCGATGCCTTCGACCGCCTGCGCGAGCGCGGCCAGCGCGGGCTGCGCGCCTTCGAGAAACTGCTGGCCCAGCTCCGTCACGCCGACGCGGCGCGTGGTGCGGTCGAGCAGGCGCACGCCTAGCTTCTGTTCGAGCGTGCGCATGGTCTGCGAGAGGGCCGAGGGCGACACGCCCAGCTCCTGCGCGGCGCGCGTGAAGCTGGCGTGGTGCGCCACGCGGGCGAAGGCGGCAATGGCGGGCAGGAGCTCGGGGGACATGGCGGCCATTATGAAGACGGGCTTCACAAAGAAGCCATGGCAGCCACCCTAGCTCATGCGTCGAAGCGCACGACGAGCTGCGTTCCCGTATAGGTCGGCGTGACCTTGAAGCCCGGCGCATTGATGGCCGAGAACCGGCCGGTCAGCGCGCCGCTGCTGATGACGGTGAGCGTGTCGCCCGCGCTGGGCGCAAAGCCGGGCTTGAAGCTCAGGGTCAGCGTTCCGTCCAGCGCGGCCACGCCGGCCACGCTCAGGCGGCCGGCACCATTGCCGCCGAGATTCAGCTGCAGCGTGGTGCCTGCCAGCTGCGTGTAGGCGCCCGCCATCGTGACCGCCGAAGGCGCATTGCAGACCAGCGTGCCGCCACCGACGTAGACATTGCCCTTGCCGAAGGCCGCCGCAGCGTCTGCCTGCAGCGTGCCTTCCACGAGCTGCGTGCCGCCCGCGTAGCTGTTGCTGCCGCCGAGCGCGAGCGTGCCGCTGCCCTTCTTGGTGAGCTTGCCGGCGCCGGAGATGTTGTTGCGCCAGCTGTCCATCGCATTGAAGCCGCCGAGGCTGGCGTCCATGGTCACGACCACGTCGCCGTTGAAGACGCCGTAGCCGTCGGCCGCGTCGAACAGGTTGAGGCGGCCCCAGCCTTCGGGGTCGTCCATCACCGGGTAGCCCGAAGCCACCGCCGTGGTCTTGAGCACCACGCGGCGCTGGGTGGCGTCGAGGTAGGGCAGGCGCGTTTCGAGCAGCACTTCGGCGCCCTTGGGCACCACGGCGGGCTTGGTCGCATCGGCCACCTGCTTGAAGCCGAAGGTCAGGCGGCGCAAATAGTCGGCCTTGCTCGCGGCATGGTCGGCGAAGCGATCAGTCGCGGTGCCCTGTGAATGGGCAAAGTTGTTGAAGGCGGCTGCATCGCTCGCACCCACCGCGGCCATCAGCACGGACTGCGCCTGCGCATACGCTGCGCTCTTGCGCGCAACGTTGGCGCCAGTGGCCAGGCTCGCGGCCGCCGCGGCCTGACCCTGTATGCGGCCGCCGACCACGTCCAGCGGCGAATGCATGCCCGCCAGGATTCGGTTCTCGCCGAGCTCTAGGCCTCGCGCCACCATCTCCTGAAAGCGCTGCGGCACCACGTAGCCGAACGCGATGGCCTTGCGCACGGCCTCGGCCGTGTGGCCGCTCACGAAGCCGCCGTCGGTGGTGGGCGTGCTGCTCTTGGCGGGCTCCAGCGCAGGCACCACCTTCACGCTGCTGCTCCAGCGCCATGGGCGCGCGTACTTGTAATA
Source organism: Variovorax paradoxus (assembly GCF_024734665.1). Lineage (NCBI taxonomy): Bacteria > Pseudomonadati > Pseudomonadota > Betaproteobacteria > Burkholderiales > Comamonadaceae > Variovorax > Variovorax paradoxus. Next base: position 6,960,809 of record NZ_CP102931.1, on the reverse strand, counting down.
GCGCTTGGCGGGTTCGGTGGAGGCGTTCTCGCCGATGTTGTTGAGCAGGTCCACCACGGTGCCGAAGGTGGGGTTGGCTGCGCCAGGCACGCCGATGTCGCTGCCGCCGTCGTTGTAGAGCACGGTGGTGGCGTCGGCGGCGATGCCGGTGATGGTGGTGCTCTGCTGCGTGGCAGTGCGCCAGGCACTGGTAAGCGGCCCCATGCCGTCGCTGATGCTGTAGCCCTTGCCGCGGCGGTCGTCCAGGTAGGCGGCCAGCTCCTGCGCACTGGTGCGCGCATTGGTGGCGTCGACGACGTACTGGATATTGCTGTTCAGCACCCCGCTGTTGAGGATCTTGCCGTCCGTGGCGTCGCCCGGAATACCGCTCCACGTGGATGCAACGACAGCCGGAAAGCTGCCCTGCGCAGGGGCCGATACGCCTGCGTCGACCAGCAGCGTGCTGGGCTGCCAGAAGTCGAGGAAGCCCGCCACCACACGCACGCCGGCATTCGTTTCCTTGGTCGCATAGCGCGCATCGCCGCGCTGGTTGGTCGCGACGTTGTCGACGAAGGGCGGTATGGCGACCGTATCGGGCACGGGCGCGGTGTCGGTGAAGCCCAGGTCCTTCGGCGGACCGGCCACGACAACGGCGGGCGGATTCGTGGTGGCCGGCGGCGTGCCGGTGATGGGGAACGAGGCGCCGCCGTCGCCGCCTCCTCCGCATGCCGAAAGGCAGAGTGCCGCGACAAGAGTGATGGCGAAGGGCCGGCTGAAAGACGAAAGGGGCGACATGGCGAAGTGAATGGAAAGATTGAAAACGCAAACGGACCGGACCGGTCGTCCGATGCAGTCCGCGCAATCTATCCACGCAACAAGTCGTTTTTATTAATAATCATCCGGCCGAGGGCACAGGTAGAGTCCCGAGCCAGTTAACAAGAGCCCGCCCGGGTCATTTCCCAGCCCATGCCCACCATCCTGCTGATCGACGATCACGCCATGTTCCGCGAGGGCCTGGCATTGGCCTTGCGCCAGGAAGATCCCACCCTTGTGATCGAGACAGCCGGCAATGGCACCGAAGCGCTGGCCATGCTTGCGCAGATGCCGTCGGTGCCCGATGCGGTGATGACGGACTTCTACCTGCCCGACGTGGCGGGCGCCGCGCTCCTGGGCCAGTTGCGCCGGCGCCGGGCCGGCCTGCGCATCCTCGTGCTGTCGGCATCCGAAGATCCGCAGGACGCCGAAACCGCGCTGGCCGAAGGCGCGCACGGCTTCGTGCACAAGTCGGCCGACAGCAGGCAGCTGATGGATGCCCTGCGCCGCGTCATGCAGGGGCAAAGCGGCGTGGTGTGGGCATCGCCGCTCGGCCCGGCATCGATGCCGATCCTGGCGGGCGCCGTCGATCCGCTGACCCGCCTGTCCGCGCGCCAGACGGAGGTGCTGCACTTGCTGTGCGAGGGCCTGCGCAACGCCGACATCGCGCAGCGGCTGAGCACCACCGAGCGAACCGTGAAGGCGCACATCTCGGCCATCTTCGCCGGGCTCGAGGTGAACAGCCGCACCCAGGCCGTGATCGTGGCCCGCCGTGCCGGGCTCCTGGGCCGCCCTCGCTAGTTTGTGTGATGGCGCCTGTCATTGGCCTTTGGTTCAATGCGCCGCACACGAGCCCGGCCTAGCATCGAGGCCGATCGCTCCGCCACCACACACACCGAGAGTTCTGCATACATGCTTGATATTCCGCAAACCAGATTCGACGAGCTCGGAAAGAGCCTCTGCGAGTACTACGAGAAAGAAATGTCGGCAGGTGTGCGCATGCTCCTTGACCGGATGCGCACCAAGGACTGGGGCGTGGTGAGCGCGGCCGTCGTCCAGAAGACCGACCTGGTCGAGCGGACCTGGGATGCCTTCCGCGCCAAGTCGAACGACAGCTTCAGCGTGCCGTTCAAGAAGAAGCTCACCATGCTGCTGGGCGAGTACTGCGGCAACACAGCCGACATGCAGAAGCTGGTGCTCAAGGGCGTTGCCGCCGTGGCCAAGGCGGGGCTGGGCGCCATTCCGGTGCCCGGCGCCAAGTACCTCAAGCAGGTGGTGACTGGCACCATCAAGCTCGGGGGCCTGATCGTCGGCGAGGCCGAAGGCGGCCTCGACCGCTACCTGCACGGCAAGAGCATCCGTGAGGCCGACGGCGTGATCGCCAAGCGCGGCAACGAGGACGCCGCAGCGCTCTTTCGCGATGACCGCGATGCGATGGCCGCCGCGGAAGCGGCCATGTCGCAGTACAAGCACATCGCCAATCTGATCAATTCCATGCCGGACCAGATCACCGGCCTGAACGACGCCGTGCTCTATCCGGGCGTGGCGGCCAAGGTGCGCATGGCCGCGTCCGACCTGCGCCAGCAGCTCATCAAGATCAACGCCTACGTGGAAGGCATGCAAGTGCGTGCCGAGCGCGTTGCCGAGCTGATGCACAAGGACACCGACCAGATCTCGGAACGCATGGTCGATATCGCCAAGGACGTGGTGTTCAACGCTTATCACACGGCCCGCGCGGATGCCCGACAGGTGTTGACGGGTATGAACCCCAAGGGCAAGCCGTACCAGCCCGGCAGCAAGCCGGTGCTCAAGCCGCCGTCGGCGAACGAGGGCGGCGCCACGCAGCTGGCCAACCTGGTCGCCTATGCGCTGGCGCTGGGCAACTACGACGCCTTCGAAATTTCGGCGCCCACGCTGGTGTCTTCTTCCAATCCCGCCGTGCCTGTCGGCCGTTCACTCGGCAATGCCGTGGCGCCCATCGGCGGGCAGCCGCCGCGCATCCCGCCACCGGTGCCACCGCGGCCCTGGGTCCGCTGATCAGGCCAGCAGCTGCGCCATTGCCGCGCGCAGCAGCGCCGGGTCCACCGGCTTGTGCAGCAACGGCCATCCGCGCGCGGCCACCTCGATCAGGCGCTGCGGATCGGTATCGCCGCTGACCAGCAACGCGGGAATGGCGTCGTCGTTGTATTCCTCGTGCAGGCGGTCGATGGCCTCGATGCCGGTCTCATGCTCGCGCAGGCGGTAGTCGCTGACGATGAGGCTCGGCTTGCCGGGCGTCGCGGCGGTCAGCTCGAGCATTTCGGCTGCGCCGGCAGCGGCGATCACGCGATGGCCCCAGCCTTGCAGCAGCAGCTGCAGACCGTGGCGACTGGGCGCATCGTCCTCGATCACGAGGATGAGTGCGGACTCCGACTCTGCCTGCGGGAGCGCCTGCGAAGCCGTGTCCGGGGCCGCGCCATGCACGGGGGCGCCGACTTTCGCCGTCGGCACCGTCAACGCAAAGACGGTGCCCCGCCCGACACGCGATCGCATCGCAAGCGGATGCTTCAGCAATGCAGCCGTGCGGCGCACGATGGCCAAGCCCAGACCCAATCCCTTGGCACGGTCACGTTCGGGGTTGCCCAGCTGGTGGAACTCCCAGAACACGCGCTCATGCTCCTCGGGCGGAATGCCGGGGCCGGTGTCCCACACCTCGACGCGAAGGGCATTGCCCGCGCGCCGACAGCCAACCAGCACGCCGCCGTGCTTCGTGTGGCGGATGGCGTTGTCCACCAGGTTGCGCAGGATGCGGTCGAGCAGCGCCGGGTCGGACAGCACCGAGGCATCGGAAGGCCGCATGCGCAGCGCCAGAGAACGGGCCGCGGCCTGCGGCGCGAACTCCAGCGCGATCTGCTCCAACAGTCCGGCCAGCGCAACAGGCTGCACCCGCGCCCGCACCACGCCGGCATCCAGCCGCGAGAGGTTGAGCAGGCCTTCGAACAACGCGCCCATGGCCTGCGTCGCACGCGAGATGTTGTCCACCAGATGGCGGCTGAGCGAAGGCAGCGCCTGTTCGCGCAGCACGCCGACGAACAAGCTCAGGGCATGCACCGGCTGTCGCAGGTCGTGGCTGGCAGCAGCCAGAAAGCGTGACTTGGCAAGGTCGCTGCGCTCGGCGGCTTCCTTCTCCAGTTGCAGCTGCTTCAGGAGGTCGAGGTTCTCGAAGCCCAGCCGCAGGGAGTCGACCTGCGTGCGGTGCATGCGGTGCGCAAAGGCCAGGGTCACGAAGAGATAGAGCACGCCAGCAAACGCCATCACCTCCAGCAGCGGCTCCTGAAGAAAGGCCATCGAAATCATGGACGGCAGGAAGTACGGCACCTGGAAGCCGTAGAGCAGCGGAAGGTCGATGCAGTAGGCATAGATGGCGCCCGTTCCCATGGTCAGCAATGCGATGACCAGGAACATCTGATGGGCCATGGGCACGCTCAGCATCCACCAGGCAATGGGCAGCCCCCACAGCAGGCCGCCGAGCACCGTGCCTGCCAGCGTGTAGCGGCGCCAGCGATGCAGGGCCGCGCCATCTTTCGCGAGGCGGTAGCGCCACGCACCCCAGCCACGAGCGGCGGTCAGCACTGCGTTGGCTGCGGCCCAGGCGGCCAGCTGCGCATGCGGCACAACGCGGTACAGCGCTGCGATGACCAGCGCCACGGTCAGCATGACGCCGAGCAATGCGAAGGGCAGATTGCGCCGCAGCGCGGCCATGCGGGAGGCGAACACCGGATCGTCGGAGGGCGCGGGCGGCGAAGTACTCATCGGATGGTCAAGGCCAAGGCGTGAAAACGGCCAGCCCCGTGAGGTCGACTGGCCGCAGCAACAAGGAAATCCGGATGCTGATGCAAGCCATCGAGCCCGTCATCGGACTTTAGTCCAATGCGCCGCCAGGTCCTGCGTCTTGAAGCGCGGCTTCATAAAGCTTGAAGGTGGCACGGCTTTGTTCCACAACGCCCGGCAGGTAACTTTATCGCCAGGCCAACGCTGCCATCTCAACTCGAAAAGGACATTCACCATGAAGCTCGACAACTACCTCACCCTCGGCCGCTCCGGCCTGCGCGTCAGCCCCATGTCGCTGGGCACGATGACCTTCGGCCAGGAATGGGGCTGGGGCGCGGACGCGGGCGAATCGCGCCGCATGTTCGATGCGTATGTGGAGCGCGGCGGCAACTTCATCGACACCGCCAACTTCTATACCAACGGCAGTTCCGAACGGCTGCTGGGCCAGTTCATCGCCGACAGGCGCGAGTCGGTGGTCGTGGCCACCAAGTACTCGCTCAACATGCAGCCAGGCAACCCGAACGCGGGCGGCAACCACCGCCGCAACATGGTCCGCTCGGTGGAGGCCAGCCTGAAGCGCCTGGGCACCGACTACATCGACCTGCTGTACCTGCACATCTGGGACAACCTGACGCCCTTCGACGAAGTGATGCGCGCCTTCGACGATCTCGTGCGCTCAGGCAAGGTGCTTTACGCGGGCATCTCCGACACGCCGGCCTGGCAGGTCGCGCGCATGCAGACGCTGGCCGAGCTGCGCGGCTGGGCGCCGCTGGTGGCGCTGCAGATCGAGTACAGCCTGATCGAACGCACCGTGGAGCGCGAGCTGCTGCCGATGGCGCGCGAGCTCGGGCTGGGCGTGATGGCGTGGTCGCCGCTGGGCAGCGGTGTGCTGTCGGGCAAGTACACGCGCGCCGACCTGGACTATCGCAAGGACCCCGATTCGGGCGTGACCGGCTCGCGCAAGGACGTGGCAGCAGGCAACGGCGCGCTGACCGCCCGCTCGCTCGACATCGCCGAGGTGGTCGCGCAGGTCGCGAAGGAGCAGGGCCGCTCGCCCGCGCAGATTGCACTGGCGTGGCTGCTGCACCGCAGCGCGCCGACGGTGATGCCGATCATCGGCGCGCGCACCTTCGCTCAGTTCGAGGACAACCTTGGTGCGCTCGATGTAGAGCTCGACGGCTCCGCGCTGCAGCGCCTCGATGCGGCCAGCGCCGTCGCGATGGGCTTCCCGCACGACTTCATGGCGCTGCCGATGACGCAGGGCGTGCTCTCGGGCGGCAGCTCGGTGCGGCGGCCGGCATGAAGAGCGCGATCTGCGGGCAGGCGCTGCGCATCACGCCGTGATCGACGCGGCCAGCAGCAGGCTGCACAGCGTGACCGCTGCGGCCGCGAATGCGATCCAGTGAAAGCGGCGCGGCGCATAGCTGAGCAACCCCACCGTGGATAGCGCTGCCGCCGTGAGCGCACCCAGCCAAAGCACCCAGCCAATCGTGCTGCCCGCCACCCGCAGGCTCGCGACCAGCGACAGGCACAGCAGCACGGCGCCACCCAGTTGCAGCCAGCGCCGCCACGGGCCCGGCGTGCTGCCGCGGCCGAAGACGTCTTCGCTGTGGCGGTCCATCGCAAGGCTCAGCGCGCAGAAGCCCGCAAGCGATGCGGCGAACACGAGGCCGAGGAGCAGCGAGTCGCTCGTCATGAGCCCTGGCCCGAAGTGGCAAGCGTCGATGATGGTGGTGGCGTCTTCGCCGCCGCCTGCTTCGCAATCGACTTGCGGCGCTTGCGCTCCACGAGCCATGCAGCGCCCGCGAGCCCCAGGCCCAGCGCGATCACGACCAGGTCGAAGCCCGCCACCGAGGTCGGGCCGTTGCGCAGGCTCACCGTCAGCGGCGCGGGGCCGGTGAACGCATTGAGCACCGGCAGCCCCGCGAACAACAGCGCGCCCAACGCAAGCTGCGCTTGCCACATGCGCAAGGTGGGCCGCAGCAGGCCCAGCACGGCGGTCGTGCCCCAGACGATGAAGAACCAGCGGATCTCCGCTTCGCCACGCTCGACCACATCGACTGGCAGCAGGCGGTTGGCCCAGAAGAAGGCAGCCATCGCGACGGGCAGGCCGGCGACGGCGCCGAGGTTCAGTCCATCGACCAGCCGCAGCCCGAAGCTGACGCGGCCGCCCTGCTTGAGCGTCTTCGCGAACTTCTGCCGTTCCTTCACGGCCCACATCAGAAGCCCCGTCGCGACCATCAGGCAGCCCGCGAGCCCCGAGAGGAAGAACAGCGCGCGCAGCAGCGGATCGCCGAAACGGCCGATGTGCAGGCCGTAGAGCACGCCGCGCGTCTCGGCCGCCGGTTTGGGCACATCGCCGAACGCGCCGATGAGCGCGCCGGTCGCGCCGTTGAACTGCATCGACGGCTGGTCGTACGACAGCTGCGGCCCCTCGGCGCGCGTGAGCGAAACCACCGCGTTGGCGTCGTTGGGCTGATGCACCGTGACGCGGCCCACCGCCGCGCCGCCCCAGTGCGCGGAGGCCTGCGCCATCATCGGCGCGATGGGCGCTAGCGGCACCCTGTTGCCCGAGGCCTTGAACTGGTCGCGGCCACTGCCGGGAAAGGCCTCGGAGAAGAAGGCCTGCTCGCCGCCGCGGTCCTTGTAGGCCACCTGCGGACCCCAGGGCATGTACATGAACATCAGCGTGACCAGGCCCGTGTACGTGATCATCAGGTGATAGGGCAGCGCGAGCACGGCGGTGACGTTGTGCGCGTCGAGCCACGAGCGCTGGCCCTTCTTCGGGCGGAAGGTAAAGAAGTCCTTGAAGATGCGCTTGTGCGTGACGATGCCGCTGAAGATGGCGACCAGCATGAACATCGCGCAGAAGCCGACGATCCAGCGTGCCCACAGCGCGGGCATGTAGTGCAGGTCGAAGTGCAGGCGGTAGAAGAATTCGCCGCCCCGCGTGACGCGCGGTGCGCTGATGGCTTCGCCGGTGGCGGGATCGAGCGAGGCGCGGTCGAAGCGGCGGCGGGGCTTCTCGCCGGCCTTGGCAGTTGCTGCAGCACCGGCCGGTGCGGGCGGCGCGAGGTACAGCACGTCGGTCGACGGCTGGCGCTCATTCGGCAGGTTGATGAACCAGCGCGGGCTGTCCGCAGCGCGTTGCTGCAGGTAGGCTACGGCGCTCTCGACGGCCTTGACCGGCGGCACGGCGTTCTGCGCGACCGCGTGCAGCTCCGGCTTCATCCAGAACGTGATCTCGTCCTTGAAATACGAAGCCGTGCCAGCCGCGAACACCATGAACAGCACCCAGCCGACCAGCAGGCCCGACCATGTGTGCAGCCAAGCCATCGACTGGCGGAAGCCTTCCTTCATGCGGCGCCTCCGGTGGTGCGCATGAGCAGCAGCAACAGCAGGGCCAGCGGTGCCGCGACGATGACGAGGCCGGACCAGGCCCGCAGCGCGGTGCGCGCGGCAAAAACCCACATCACCGCGAACGCGAAGATGGCGAAGGAAGCGAGCGTGCCGGTCATCGCGGCTTCGCTGCGGGCCATGCCGAAAGCGGCAGGCAGGCAGAGCGCAAGCACGGCGGCGGACAGGGCGGCGACGCCGTAGCCGCCGAAGATGGCTGCTGCTGCGCGAGAGGCCACGCCGAGGCGATAACGAACGCCGATGGTCACGGCGCGCGCCGGACGGCGGGCGGGGTCGTTCGGGGATTCATGAAAGGGAAAAGGGCTAACGAAGATGAGAATGATACTCATCTGGCAAGAACTTTTCCCTACCGCCCAGTCTGCGAGCCGGGGCTTTCGCCCCGGCCAGGGCAACTTACTTCGCCTGCAGCAATGCCCCGACTTCCAGCAGCACCAGCTCGTTGTCATCCGCCTTGTTCGGCTCGCGGCTGCTCGAGAAGGGCAGGTTGTTGTCGTTGCCGACCACGATGTGCGTGGCGTCGACCACGTCGACGTTTTCGATCGTGAAGAAAGGGAACTTCAGCACGCCGTCGTTCAGCGGCTTGCGTGCGAGCTTGTCGGGGTCGGCGATGTTCAGCAGGTCGATGTAGCCGATCTTGCGCACCGGGCCGCCCACGTTCGCGTCGCTCAGCTCGACCTTGTAGACGCGCTTGAACTTGGCGATGTCATGAAAGCAATCGGTGCGCTTCTGGCCTTCGGGGCAGGCCTTGTCGCTCGTGCCTTCGCCGTTGTCGCGCTCGATGATCAGGCCCGTGGTGCCGTCGATCATGTTGAAGTCGCCGATGGCGTTGCCATTGGCTTCGAGCACGTATTTCCAGTGGCGGCCGGTCCACTTCTCGGTGGCCACGTCGAACTCCAGCACGCGCAGCGCTTCCTTGCCTTCGACCTTTTCGTAGTCCTTGGCCTCGGCGTTCCACACCGGGCCTTCGAGCAACGCATAGAGCTTGCTGCCGTCCTTCGACGAGGCCATGCCTTCGAAACCCTTGGAGCGTTTGATCTGGAAGTCGACCGCGCCACCCGGTGCGCCCGGCGTGGTCACGGCCGGATGGTCGGGAGAGCGCACGACCTTGCCGTCGACCTGCGTGTCGAACACCGCGAGCACCTTGCCCTTCAGGTCGGCCTTGATGAGGAAGGGGCCGAATTCTTCGCCGATCCACAGCGCGCCGCCGGCAAACTGGAAGCTCTCGGGGTCGAAGTCGGAGCCCGTCAGGTAACGCTGCTTCGTGCCTTCGTGGACGATGCGGAAGGGCACCTTCTTGTCGGGGTCGTGCAGGAAGATGGTGTTGATGCGATTGAGCTTGCCGCCCTTGAAGTCCACCTTGTAGTGGTTCAGGTAGAGCATGAAGTCGGGCGAGTTGGCCTTCGCGCCCGCACCGTTGTCGGTGAGGATCCAGAAGCTGCCGTCGTCCATCTTCTTGATGCCCGAGTGGCCCTGCAGGGGCTGGCCCTTGAAGGGCACCGACACGCCGGTGCCGCGGCCGGCCGAAAGACCTTCGACCGTGCCGACCGCTTCGACGCGCTTGCCGGTCGTGAACTTGCCGCTGACCTGCAGGTCGGCCGGCGCATCTTTGGGCGCGGCCACAAAGCTTTGCGCGGGCAGCACGGCGTGGCCGGAGAGCGTGGCGGGGAAGGCGGTCTGTGCGGCCGCGGCGCCGCATGCGAGCGCAGCGGCGAGGGCGACGAAGGACAGGGAAGCAAGACGCATCATGAGCAGGAAAGTGTTCAAGTTAAAGACACGCGACCATGCCGAGAAGGCATGACGCAGCCATGACATCCCTTCAAGGTGCAATGTCGACCGTCACCTCGCGCGACTCGGCGCGCCCCTGGTCGTCGACCGCGCGCAGCACATAGCGCCGGCCCGACGCCGCGAGGTCGGGCATCCACGTGATGCCTTCGCCGGGCGCGGCGCGGCCGATGAGCGCGTCGTCAGCAAACCAGTAGATCGTCTGCGTGCCCGCAGCGGCCTCGGCGCGCAGCACCAGCGGCTCGGGCTTCTTCGCGCGCAGCGTGTGGCGCACGCCGCGCAGGGGCGAGGTGATGAGTGGCGCGCTTTCAGGTGCGTCGCCGTCTTTCTCGCAGCCATCGGCCGGTGCGCTCGCGCGCGGCAGGCCGGCCTGTCGGAACAGGCGGCGCATGTCACTGCCCCATTGCTCCACCACCTGCTGGCGCGCGTTGGGCTGCGGGCCGCAGACCACCTTGCCGGTCGTCTCGTCAACCCACACCGCGCGGTGCAGGTTGCTGACCTGGATCGGCGACTTGCCGGCGATGAACCACGTCATGGTGCGCACCGGGCACAGCGCGTCGGGCAGGCCGCCCGTCGCAGCGCAGACCTCGACCTGCCTCAGATCCGGCGGCTGGCGCGACGCGACCTCGCCGGGGTCGAGCCGCTCGGCGCGCAGCGCATCGACCATGCGCAGGAACAGCGGCGCGGCCGCATCGACGCCCACCAGCGCGGGGTTGCTGGTGCCATCGAAGTTGCCCACCCACACCACCAGCACGTGACGGCCGAACACGCCGGCCGTCCATGCGTCGCGAAAGCCCCAGGACGTGCCCGTCTTCCACGCGATGGCGGGGCGCGCGGGCAGCGTGGTGTCGGGGCGCGGCGTGTGGCGCAGCATGTCGAGCGTGATGAAAGAAGCCTCCTCGCTCAGCAGGCGCAGCGGCTGCGTGGGCCGTTCGTCGGGCGCGGGCTGCGTGTAGCGAATGGGCTGCGAGATGCCGCCGTTGGCCAGCGTCGCGTACATGCCCGCCAGCTCCTCGGGCGTCACCTCGCCACCACCCAGCACCAGCGCAAGGCCGTAGTGCGATTCGCTCTGCAGCTTCTGCACGCCCGCGAGCCGCATGAAGTCGTAGAGACCCGGCTTCGAGAGCTTCGCGGCCAGGGCCACCGCGGGCACGTTGCGGCTGCGGATCAGCGCCTCCTGCGCCGGCAGCGGGCCGGCGAAGCGATGGTCGAAGTTCTCGGGCGTGTAGGGGCCGAAGGAGGTCGGCGCGTCCTTCAGCATCGTCTTAGGATGCAGCAGCCCCTGGTCGAGCGCCAACGCATAGATGAAGGGCTTGAGCGTGGAGCCCGGCGAGCGCTTGGCCAGCACGCCGTTGACCTGGCCCGAGATGGCGTCGTTGCGAAAGTCGGCCGAGCCGATCATGGCGCGCACCTGCATGGTCGAGGCGTCGAGCAGCAGCGCGCTCGCATTCGTCATGCCCACGTCGGCATGCGTGCGCAGGTACTGGCCCATCACGCGTTCGAGCGTGACCTGCATGCGCAGGTCGATGGTGGTGCGCACTTCCTGCACGCCGCGCTCCTGCGCAAGCAGCATGTCGGTGGCGTGCGGCGCAAGAAAGGGCAGGCTGCCGCGCGACTGCGCCGACAACGCAAGCTGCGCATCAGGCGCGTGCTGCTTCGCGGTCGGATCGCGCTCGGCCCACAGCGCCCACAGGCGTTCGCGTGCTGATTGCAGCTCGGCATTGCGGCCGCGCTCGGCGATGCGCTTGACGGGATTCTGCGGAATCACGGCGAGCGTCAGCGCCTCGGGCAGGCTGAGCTTGGCGGCGTCCTTGCGGAAGTAGATGAGGCTCGCGGCCTGCACGCCTTCGATGTTGCCGCCGTAGGGCGCGGTGTTGAGATACGCCTCCAGGATGTCGTGCTTGCTGAAGCGCGCTTCGAGCCACAGCGCCGCGAATATCTGCGCGACCTTGCCGGTAGGCGTGCGGCTGTCGATGCCGTAGACGCGGCGCGCGAGCTGCATCGTGAGCGTCGAGCCGCCCTGCCTGCGCTCGCCGCTGGCAATGCGCCAGGCGCTGCGCGCCAGCGCGGCGGGGTTGACGCCTGGGTGCGCATAGAAGCGCCGGTCTTCGTACAGCAGCACCGCGTCGACCAGCGTGGGCGAGATGCGATCGAGCGGCACCCAGAGCCGGTATTGCTCGTCGCCTGCGAGCGTGAGGCGCAGCAGCTCGCCGCCTTGCGCATACACGGCGCGGGAGCTGCCTACGGTTTCGCTCAACGGTGCGTGCGGCCAGAAGCGCAACAGGGCGAGCAATGCGGCGATGAGCGCCAAGGCAATCACGGCTTTCCTCCCTCTCCCTCCGGGAGAGGGTTGGGGTGAGGGCGGCGGCGATGGATCGGGCACGGTGGTCATGGTGACGCTGCACCCTCACCCTGGCCCTCTCCCGCAAGCGGGAGAGGGGACAAAGGCGGGGCTCGCTGTTTTCAATTCCCCACCACCTGGAAGCGCGCACCCGCCGAGCGCGAGAACACGCGCCGGTCGTACATCGCCTCGCCATACGCCGCCGGCACCACGTAGTCGCCGACGTTGGTGGCGCGAGCCTTGTAGGTCACTTCGAGCAGGTCTTTGTTGACGCTGCCGTAGAACACGACGCGGTCTTCGCGGATGTCGGCGTATTGCACCTTCCACGAGCCGCCTCCGCCCAGGCGCTTCTTCCAGATCGGCGCGTCGGCGTTGGCATCGTCGTCATCACCCACGGCCTGCAGCACCGGCTCGAGGCCACCGGGCAGCACGTCGACCAGCGCCACGTCATTGAGCTGCGCGCGCTCCAGGCTGCGCACGCGCACCCGCACCGTGACCTCTTCGCCGAGCTTCGCCTTGGTGATCGGGTTGCCCTTGGCATCGAGCACTTCATGGAAGATTTCGAGGCCCTTGTTCACCGCCGTGGCGGGCACGTTGCGCTCGAAGCCCTGCTCGGCCCAGCTGTAGTACAGGTTGAAGTCGCTGTCGTTCGACAGCTTCAGCTTGGCAGTGCCGGCCGGCACCGCGGCGCGCGTGATCGGGTTCACCGCACCCAGCGCGAGCGCTGCGGCCTGGCCTTGCGCGTTGACGGCGCTCGCCGTGAGCTTGCCCTCGACGTTCTGCCCCACGGCCTCGAAGTACGAATCGACCGCGAGCAGCATCGAGGCCGACGACAGGCTGTTGTACCAGCCGTCGCGCACCATCGCCGCCATGCCTTCCCACACCGCGGGCTTCAGCGTCTTCAGGCGCGACGGGAAGTGCCGGCCCACCAGGTGCAGCGTCATGCTGTCGTGCACCAGCGGGTCGTAGTAGGCACCCCAGACGTTGCGGCGCTGTTTCTTCTCCGTGCGCGCGAGCAGGTCGGCCCACACCGGGTTGAGCAGCTCGTTGGCCACCTGCTCCTGCTTCACGAGCTGGTAGCTCGCGGCAAGGTAGACGGCGCCGAGGTCGTCGCTCCAGCCCTGCGTCTGCTTGCTGCGCCATGCTTCGCGCAGGTTGGCCAGCGCGGCCGGCGCGATGATGCCCTGGCGCGTCAGCAGGTAGGCGGCCTGCGTGCGCTGGCGCCAGCCGTCTAGCGAAGCGTCGCCGCTGCCGAGCCAGCCCTGCAGGTAGGCGTTCGCCTTCTGCAGCAGGTCTTGCGGCACCGGCAGCTTGTGGTCCTTGGCTTCGACCAGCAGGTGCACTGCGTACAGCGTGGCGAAGGCATCGGTGCCGGCGCCGGGCCACAGCGAGAAGCCGCCGTCGGCCGTCTGCCGTGCACGCAGCTGCACGAGGTAGCGCTCGAAGGTCTTGCGCGCCTCGGGCATCGGGCCCTGCTCGGCCGTGCGGCCGCGCGCCATTTCCTTCACCAGCTCGGGGCGACCCGCGAGCAGCACTGCAGGGAAAGTCTGGCTCGTGATCTGCTCGGTGCAGCCGTGCGGGTACGCCTCCAGATACTGCATGAGCCCGGTCGCGAAGGCCCACGGTGCAGCCGATACGGCCACGTCGCTCTGGCGGAAGTTCGGGTACAGGTCGGCCTGGCTCGACAGCTCGCCCGCGCGCTGGAAGCTGCCGGCCTGCACCAGCGTGACGAAGGGCGATGCGGGCCGCACGCTCACTTCGGTCGACAGGCGCGCGCTGAAGGTCTTGTGCGTCGAGGTGAACACCAGCGCGGAAGAACCCAGCACCGCCTGTTCGCCCGGCTTGGCACGCACGTTGAACCTGGTGCTGGCTTCGCCGCGCTCGTTGACCTTGAGCGTCTGCGTGGCGTCGCCCACCACTTCGAGCCCGCCGGAGGCGGTGAGCGTGAGCGCAATAGGCGCTTCCTTGCCCGAGCCCACGATGTTGTTCGCAAGGCCCACGCCCACTTCGACCGTATCGCCGGGCGCCATCGCGAGCGGTGCGTTCGGCAGTATCACCATGTCGCCGCGCACCACGGTGCGGGTGGTCTTGGCGGCGGTGGTCTCGTCGTTCACTGCCACGGCCATCACACGCAGGCTGCCGTTGAAGCTCTCGGGCACGGTGTAGCTGAACTCGCGGCTGCCGTTCACGTCGACCAGGCCCGACCAGTAGGCCACCGGCTTGTCGCGCTTGCGCTTGAACGGGTTCAGGTGCTTGCCGAGTTCGCCTTCTCCGTCGCCGCCGGGTGCGGCGCCCTGCATGAGCTTCTTGAACTCCGGCAGGATCAGGTCGAGCGTCTGCAGGGTGCCGACTTCGAGCGCGCGCTTTTGAAAGAAGTGCTTCAGCGGGTCGGGCGTCTTGTAGCGCGCCACCTGCAGGATGCCTTCGTCCACCGCGAACACCACGGCGCGCGTGGGCTTGTCGCTGGTGAGCTTCATCTTCACGGTCTGCCCCGGCTTCACCAGTTCGCTGCTGGTGAGCTGCAGGTTGGCGGTGCGCTTGGTCAGCGCGGTGGCGAAGGGCACGACGCCGTACGACAACGGGCTCATGTAGACCTCGTCAGAGGCTGGGTCGCGCACGAAGTGCACGTTGATGTAGCCGGTGCCCTCGAAGTCCTTGGGCAGCACGATCTTCTGCACCGAGGCGGTCTTGTCGGTCTTGAACCATGCGTGGGCATAGACCTTGTCGCGCTCGATGGTGATGAGACCCGCACCCACGTACGGCGCGCGGATGCTCACCGCAATCTCCTGCCCCGGCTCGTAGTCCTTGCGGTCGAGCGTGAGCTGCAGCTCGGCGTTGCGGTCGAGCGAGCGCGATACGTTGGCATTGCCCGCCACGCTGTACTCCACGCGGTTGAGCTCCAGCCCCTGCGAATTGCGCACCACGTAGGCGAAGTTGCCGGGCGCGCTGGTGTCCAGCGCCACGTTGTTGCCGGCCGCGGCGATGGCGAAGGGCTTCTCGTCGAGCACGACTTCCTTGCGGCGCGACTCGTAGCGGTACAAGCCGTTGTCCTGCTTGATGAGCACCGACAGCACCTTGCGCTCCACGCGCTCGATCTTCAGGTCGGCCACGGCCGTCTTCTTCGCCTGCGGGTCGATGGCGATCACGGTGGCGTTGCGCGCGGCGCCCTTGCTCACGTAGCCGACGTCGCCGTCGACCTTCACGCCGACGAGGTAGGGCATGTCGCTCACCAGCGTCTGCGCCTCGGCCGACACGCTGCGCCCGCCCTCGGGCTCGAAGGCCTTGGCGAGCACGTGCACCTGGTAGGTGGCGGCGTCGAAGCGCGACAGGCGCAGGTCGAACTCGGCCTTGCCGTCGGCGCTGGTCTGAACGCTGCCCAGGTCGTCGACCTGCTTGTCGGCGGCGCGCTGCGGATCGAAGAAGGCGTAGTCGGTGAAGGCGCGGAACATCGGGAAGCCGGGGCTCAGCGTAAGCGTGCCTTCGACCTTGCGATCGGGCGCAGGCGTACCGAAGAGGTTCTGCACGTCGATGAGCGCCTTCAGGTCCTTGGGCTTGACCCAGCCCTCGGCAATCTCGCTGCTGAGCTTGGCCGTGACCTTGGTGCGATCGGGCAGGAACTCCTGCACCTTCACCGTGGTGCTGCCGATCAGCAGGCCTTCGACCTCGGGCGTGCCGGGCGACGATTCGCGCGGCAGGTAGAGGTTGACGGTGTAGTTGCCGGTGGGCGATGTGTCTTGCGTGGTGTGGGCAATTTCCGCCGCACCGCCGGGGCCGAGCTTGAGTTTTTCGCGGCGCACGCTGAGGCCGCGCGCATCGATGATCTCGGCTTCGAGCGGCAGGTCGCGCAGCGAGGTTCCCCAGTTGCCGGCCTTGACCATCATCGCGATGTGCATGGTGTCGCCGGGACGGTAGATGCCGCGGTCGCTGAAGACATAGGCCGTCATCTGGTTCGGCACGCCGGCCGCACGCAGACCGCCGACGTCGAAGCGGGAAATGTCGAGCGTGCGGTCGTTGCGATTGAAGGGCAGGAAGCTCAGGTCGCCATCCTTGCGCACGACGAGCACCACCGGTGCCTTCTCTCGCTGGTAGCCGGCGAGGTTGGGCAGCTTGGCGGCGCCCGTCGCATCTGTGGCCTGCGACGCGACGATCATGCCGTTGCGGCCCCACACCTCGACCAGCGCGCCGGCCACGGGCTGGCCGTTGGCAATGCTCTGCACGAACACGTCGCGCGTGCCGTCGAGCGACTTCTTGGCGACGATGCCCAGGTCGGTGACGAGCACGAGGCGCTGGTCGAGCTGCTGCTCGGGGCTACCGGCTTCGCCGTTGCCTTCTTCGTCGGACGACTGTTCTTCCTGCTGCTGTTCGTCTTCGGGCTGAGCTTGCTGCTCATCGCCCTCGGGCTTCTTCTTCGCCTTGGGGTCGTAGCCCTGCACCTTGAGCAGGAACACGCCGCGGCGGTCGGCCACGTCGTTGCGCAGGTACTCGGCGAAGTCGACGGTTTCGTAGTGCGCCTTGCCGGCGGGAATGCTGAGCGGAATCTCCTTCTGGAAGCGGTCGACGAGGTTGTCCGACTGCAGGCCGCTGTAGAACTGCGGATGCGCGAAGTCGCCGTTGGTCTGCGTCACCAGGTGCTGCAGCTGCTGCGGCAACAGGCGGCCGATTTCGAGTCGGATGCCGGGCAGGTCGCGCACGAGGATCGGCAGCTTGCGCTCGCCCGACAGTGCAAGCAGCGAGCCCTGGCTCATGATGGTGAGCTCGGGTGCGAAGGTCTTGAGCAGGCGCACGTCTTGCCGTGCAGCGCCGAGCTGGTAGCCACCGGGCGTCTTCAGGCCCTTGGCCACGCGCACCAGCAGGTAGCGGCCGCCCTCGGCCTGCGGCATGCGGAAGCTGACCATCTCCGTCACTTCGCGCTCGCTGGCGATGGGCTGCAGGTTGATCTTTTTGGCACGACGCAGCACGGCGTCGGTGACCTTCGACGGATCGGCGGACCAGTCGAACTTTTCGTCGGGGTCGCCCTTGGCTTCTTCTGTCACGGGCAGGAGCCAGGCCTGCACCACGCGTGCCATTTCGCGCTCGTGCACAGGCATGGAGGCGGCGACGTGCATCACGTGCTCGGGCTCGCCGTTTTCACCGGTGACGATGGTGGGTTCGATGCTGGCGATGCTCAGGCTGAAGAGGCCGGGGATGTCGACCGCGCGGGACATGTCGGCGCGCAGCGCCGGGCCGCCCTTCTGCGCGACCGTGCCGGAGGTGAGGCTGAGAATCGCCGGGCGCGTCTTCTCGGGAATCGGCAACGGTTCTGATTGCAAGGTGGCGTTGAGGCGCAGCTTGTCATAGCTGACCGTGAACTTCTCGCTCGCGCACTTGCCCACGCTGAAGAACGAGGTGCTGCAGGGCTGGTCGTAGGTCAGCACCAGGCGCTTCTCGAACTCGGCCGTGTTCACGGGGTGCGAGAAGTGCACCTGAAAGAGCGCGCGGCGCACATTGGCCTGCACCGGGTCTTGATAGAACTCTGCGGCGTTGATCTGCGCGGTGAATTCGGGCGAGATGAACTCGTACTTGCGCAGCGCCATCTCGATGTGCGGCGCGAGTGCGCTGTCGGCGATCTGCACCTTGTACGGCTGGCCGATGGGCCAGTCTTGCGCGGGCAGGAATTCAAGCCGGTTCTGCTTGGTCCACGTCCAGCGGCCGGCAATGGCGGGCTCGATGGTGACGCCGGTGGCCTCCTGGCCGATGCGCGCAATGGGCGCCACCGAGGCCGAGAAGTTGATGACGAAGGGGTTCGGGCTCCTGTCGAGCTCGATCTGCGTGCGCTGCGGCGGCTCGGTCTTCGCGGTGGCAACGACGGGTTCGACTCGATCGGGCGTGAGGCCGTGCCACCACTTGATCACATGGGGGCTGGCCATCCAGCCGGCCAGCACGAGCAGAAGGAGCAACACCACCCAGGCCAGCCGCTGCTGCAGCCACTGCAGTCCGAAGAGCAGGAAGGCGCCCGCGATGCGCAGCCAGCCCGGTGGTCGCCAGGAACCGATGAGCCCACGGGCCACCGGACGCAGAAAGCCGAGCACGCGGCCCAGTCCGGTGAAGAGCACGTCGCTGAACGACGCGAGTTTTCGATTGGCGACTTGAAGCATGGACGCTCCCACTGTGTTTTTGTTGGCGTCCGCGAGTTTGCGGACCATCTGTGAAGCAATGGCGCTGTGTGTGAAGTCTTGGTGAAAACTGCACAGGCCTGCGCGGGGCCTTTATCTCAATGATTCATGGCGGGGCGTTCGGGGCGCTCCTGTTCGGGGGGTGTGCGAAGGACACCGGGTGCTCCCCTCCGCGAATGTCCCCCGGCCTGCGGCCTCCTCCTTTATTTCGCTGCGGGGAGCACCCGGCGCCCTTCGCACAATGGGCGCGGCTGTTCCATCGACGAAGTGAGGAGAAAGCGGGTTTTCATCTCAGAACGAAAGCTGGGGCTTGTTCACCATCAGGTAGAACACCACGACCATGGCCACGAAGGCCGGGTAGCCGAGCAGTTCCCAATAGCGTTGATAGCGCGCGTAGAGCGGCGGCAGCGGTGTCGCCTCACGATGCGCCTGTGCCGCGATAGCGGCCATGCGAATCTGCAGCCACACCACCGGCAGCCAGCAGATGCCCGCGAACACGAACAGCCCCAGCGACAGCGCGAGCCACGGCGTGGACAGCGGCCAGCCCGCCATGTGCGCCAGCGCGAAACCGGTGGCCGGCTGGAGGATGACGGTGGGCGTGGTGAACCACCAGTCGGCGCGCACCACCAGCCGACTCACCACCGCCTGCGCGGGCACGCTGCCGCTGCGGTTGGTGAAGAACATGTAGAACGCCGAGCCCAGCCCCGTGCCGACCATCAGCACGCTGGAGACGATGTGCAACCACTTGAGGACGAGGTAGGTGTTCATGTCATTGCGCTGCACGGCGGTACAGGTGCCAGAGCAGGGCGGCGATGGGAAGGTTCTTGAGCAGCGGGCCGAGGGGATGCAGCCACAGGCTCGGCTGGAGCATCGTCGCCACGAGGGTCATGGTGAGCATCAGGGCGAGGGCCGCCAGGTAGACGATGCGGCCGGGTCGCAGCCACAGGGCAAGACCGATCGCGAGATCGGCCGCCGCGCCGCCGACGATCAGCAACTGCACCAGCCACTGCGGCGAAGCAATGCCCGCTTCGGCCAACACTTGGCGGCTCTGCCCGTTCAGTTCGACGATGCTGGCGACGGCAGTGAAGAGCCACACGGCGACGAGGCTGAGGCGCGGCAGGCGGTCGGTCTCGTCGGCGGGGCTGCTGCTCATGCGGTGGCTGCGCCTTTTTCTTCGACCACGTCGGTCACCATGCCCCAGTGCGCGAACTCGGGCTCGAACTCGGACAGGGCGAGCAGGCCGGCACAGGCATGCGCGCCCACGGGCAATGCATCGTCGCCGCGCGCGAGGCGCCTGGCCAACAGGATGGCCGCCATGCAAGGAATCTCGGGGCCGTGGTTGTCGTCGGCTGCTATGTGCCAGGCGCGGCGTGCCGGCATGCCCCGCGCATCCGTGCCTTCCACGCGCACGACCATGCCGCCCAGCGCAGTGCCGAGCGCGTCGAACACACCGCCGGCCGAATGCAGTAGCGGCGCCAGCTTCTGCGGCGCGGGCAGCAGGCCCATGCGGTGCATGAACGCCATGAAGGCGAAGGCATGCTGCGCCAGCCCGACTTCGAGTGCGGCGCGGAACATCACCGACTGCACGCCGGCATAGCGCACAGGAAAGAGCTCGAGATCGGGAATGTCGCAGAGCGCACCGCGGCGCGGCTTCATGCGCGCGAACTCGACCTCCACGGGGTCGGCCCAGCCGGGTTGCTCGATCCAGCGGCCGCCTTGCCAGACGCGGATCGGCTCGCCGCAGTAGGCGAGCACGCCGGCCAGCGTGGCCTCGCCGCGCGGCGCGCCTTGTGCCGGGGCGATGCAGATGTCGATGCTGCGGATGCCCTGCCAACCGGCAGTGAGACGGTCGACCACCGCCGAGGAAAGTGCCGGCACTGTGCTGGCCCCGCTGATGGCTGTACGGCCCGCATCGCGGAAGGCAGCGTCTTGCGCCGACGGAAAGTCGCACACGAAGCGCCGGCCATCGGCCAGGTCGATGTAGTGCGCGCCCGCCGCCGCGACGGCCTGCGGCACGCGGTAGTCCTGGCCCTGAAACGGGCCGGCCGTGTGGATCACCAGTTGGGCGCCCAACTCGCGCAAGGTGCTCGCGAAGTCGGCGGCCTGCACATCGATGCGAACCCCGCGCGCGCCGCCGCCCAGCGATGCCGCGAACGCCGTGGCGCGCTGGGCATCGCGCCCCGCCACCAGCAGCTCAATGCCCGGATCGCCTGCCAACGCGCGAGAGATGCGCGCACCGAAGTTGCCATAGCCGCCGAGCACCAGCGTTTTCATGCCGCTGCCGCGTCGCCGCCCGCGACGTGCCCGCGCGTGAACGCCTCTTCGAAGATCGAGTAGCCCGACCAGTCGGCATGCGCGAAAGACAAGCGGCCCGCCACGACGCTACCGCGATGCGCCGCGTCCGGCGCGGTGCGCTGCGGGCCGATCCGCGCCAGCAGGCCGGGCCGGGGGATGGACATGGCATGCCCATAGCGCGTGATATCGATACGCGTCGCGAGCGAAGGCAGATCAGGATGCGGCGCCGACAGCTCCGCGAGCAGATCGTCGCGCCAGCCGGTCCACGGGCGCTCCAGCAGCAGCTTGCGGCCGTCGGCGGTGTCGTAGCTGCTCGGGCCCAGCGGCCGATACCAGCTGAGGACGGTGCCGCGCGGCGTTGGGTCGAGCGACTGGTGGCGTGCGTCGACGTAGCCCAGGCCCTTGGTGCCATAGATCACGTTGTCCCAGCTCGGCGCGGCGCCGGGCCGGTCGGCCAGTGGGCCGCGCAGGTGCACGTTGGCCACGAGCCAGGGGGCGTAGCGCACGTGCGCGGCGGCGGTCTTCAGCACCTCGGGCGGGTTCTCGACCACGCGCGCGGCGATGAACACGGGCAGCGCGACGATGCAGCGCTCGGCCTGCCAGCGCACGAGGGACTTCGTGGCCGCGTCCCACGCATCGACCTCGACGCCACCACGCACTTCGGCGATACGCGTGACGACCTGGCCTGTGCGCAGGCGTTCGCCGAGCGGCTTGGCCAGCTGCTTCGTGAGCCAGCCGTTGCCTTCGGGCCAGGTGAGGATGCCGTCGCGCTCGGGGCTCGAGTCGTTGACGCTGCCTGTCGGATCGCCGGGCGCATGGAAGCCGTGCCGGCTCGCGAAGTAGTGGATGCCGGCCCAGGCCGACACCTGCTCGATGCCCGCGCCGTAGTCGTCGCGGCAGCAGTAGTCGAGGTACCAGCGCAGCTGCGCGTCGCTGAAGCCTTCGCTGTCGAGCCAGCTGGCGAAGGTGATGGCGTCGAGCGCCAGCAACTCGGGCGTGACGGCGACCTTCAGCGTGGGAATGGCGAAGTGCGCGGCGTGCTGCAGCGCGTCGATGCGCTGCGCGAACTTGCGGTACTGCGCGAGCGTGCCTTCGCCCACGCCGTGCGTGGGCAGCAGGCCGTCCTGCCACTCGCCATGGATGAACAGGCGCTCCTGCGGGCTGTGGCAGAGGGTGACTTCGTCGTATTCCCAACGGCCCGCCACACGGCGGCGCAGGCCGAGCTCTTCGAGCAGGTCTTGCACCTCGCGCGCGTCGTCGCCGGGCACGGGCAGGTAGTGCGCACCGAGCGGGCAGGCGATGCCGTTGACGATGCCGCCGCGCGCGTTGCCGCCGGCGGTGTCTTCGAGTTCGAGCAGGGTGAAGTCGTCGACGCCTGAAAGCCGCAGGGCACGGGCGGCGGCGAGGCCGGCAACGCCACCGCCAGCGATCACCACACGGGTGCGCTTCACGACCGCAGGCGCCTGGCTCTTGAGTGTGCCGTCGCGCATTGCATGGCCACGCGTGACATCGATGCCGGTGAAGCCGCCTTCGATGGGCGGTGTCGGCGACTCGCAGCCCGCGAGCGCGAGGGCGCCCGCCGCACCTGCCGCCACGCCGAGGAATTCGCGCCTTTGCATGGTCGGCTAGTGCGCCATCACCTTGCCCCACTCCTGCTCGTAAGTGGTGACAAGGATCTGGTTCGACAGCCGGTTCACTTCGGCCGGCACGCGCGCCATGTCGAGCGGAAAGTCGAACATCAGCGGCAGCGTGGAAGGCGACAGGAAGCGCAGGCCCGAAGGCAGCGCATCGGGCATGCGGTACGGCCGGCGGCTCGCGATGATGTAGCCCCACTCGCCGAAGCTCGGCACGTGTGCGTGGTACGGCGTGGCGCGCAGGCCCACCGATTCGATGGTGGTCGCCACGGTCCAGTAGCTCTTGCGCGCGACCAGCGGCGAAGTCGTCTGGATCACCGCGTAGCCGCTGGCCGACAGGCGCTTTTCGAGCAGCGCGTAGAAGCTGTTGGTGTAGAGCTTGCCGATGGCGAAGTTGGTCGGATCGGGAAAGTCGACCACGATCACGTCGAACATGTCGCCCGGCTGCTGCAGCCACTGGAAAGCGTCGGTGTTGACGATCTTCACCTTGGGCGACGAGAGCGAATGGCCGTTGAGCGCAGCCAGTGTCTCGTGATCGGTGAAGAGTTTGGTCATGTTCGGATCGAGCTCCACGAGCGTGACCGACTCGACCGAGGGGTACTTCAGGATCTCGCGCACCGCCATGCCGTCGCCGCCGCCGAGCACCGCGACTTTCTTCGGCGCGCCTTGCGCGGCCATCACCGGGTGCACCAGCGCCTCGTGATAGCGGTACTCGTCGCGCTCTGCAAACTGCAGGTTGCCATTCAGGAACAGGCGGTGCCCGAGCAGCCCGCGTGTGACCACGATGCGCTGGTAGGGCGAGGTGGCGCTGAAGACGATGCGGTCCTGGTAGAACTTGTCTTCCGCCAGCGTGGTGATGTGGTCGGCCCAGACGAAGGCCGCCACCAGCGCAGCCAGCGCGAGAAAGCAGGCCATCGCATGCGCACCGACGCGGCGCAGCTCATGGCGGAACAGCCACAGCGCCCACACCGCCACGGCCGCGTTCATGAAGCCGAACAGCAGGCCGGTGCGAATCATGCCGAGCTGCGGCACGAGGATCAGCGGAAACGCCACCGACACGGCCAGCGCGCCGAGGTAGTCGAAGGTGAGGACCTGCGACACCAGGTTCTTGAGCACGATGTTGCGCTTCAGGATGCGCATCACCAGCGGAATCTCGAGCCCCACCAGCGTGCCGACGACCATCACCAAGCCGTACAGCAGCAGCCGGAAAGCACTCGGCACGTAGGCGTTGGCAAGAAACAGGATCGCCGGCAGCGCGCCGCCGATCAGCGCCACCATCAATTCAATGCGAAGGAAGTGCGCCGGCAGTTGCCGGTCGAAATAGCGCGAGAGCCAGGAGCCCACGCCCATGGCGAACAGATAGGTGCCGATGATGGTGCTGAACTGCAGCACCGAGTCGCCGAGCAGGTAGGAACTGAGCGCGGCCGCGCTCAGTTCGTAGACCAGGCCGCAGGCAGCGACCACGAACACGCTGGCTAGCAGCGCGATCTCTACGGGTTGCGGCCCCCGCGCATCCGGGGTGCGCGCGGGCAGGGCCGCGTCGTTCAATGGATTGCTGCGGCGACGATGATGCTGATGCCCAGACTCATCGCGGCAACCACCAGCCCCAGCGCCACGTTCTGCTTCTCGACGATCTCGCCCCACAGGTCATAGGGCGTGATCTTGTCGATGATCAGGAAGCAGAGCCAGAAGATCACGACGCCGATCAGCGCGTACACGAGCGATCCGAGGACCACGCCCGGTTTCAGCCATTCAAATCCCATGGGGACCTCCAGTCGTAGTAGTGAGAGACGAGACAGACATCGCGTGCATCTTCGCCGTCATTTGTGGCCGCCGCCACTCGAAGAGCCGCCATATGAGCCGCCCGAGCTGCGATAGCCGCTCGACGAACCGCCGCTGCAGGTGCTCAGGATGATCAGCAGGATGATGATCACGACGATGATGAGGATGATGGTGCCGCAGCCCAGCCCGGAGGCCGCGCTCACGGGCAGCGCGTCGGCGCGCTTGAACATGTCCTTCTTGGTGTCGAGCTTGAAGGCGGTGGCCACCGCGCCGCTGTCGATCTTGCTGCCCGACGACCACGTCAGCTCGTTGGCCGAGCGCTCCATCGACAGCAGTGCGCCGCCGTTGGCGAAGTCTCGGTTGAAGGTTTTCTGCCCGCGCTCGACCTGCCAGTAGAACTCGCCCGCCACGTAGGTCGTTTCGGCGTTGTAGGCGTACTGCTGCTGGTAGCGCTTGCTGAGGTAGGTGGCGGTGCTGCCGTTCTCAGCCATCACCGGCGCGCCGGTGGTCGGCTTGACCATGCTCCAGCCGTCTTCCGCATCGACCAGGAAGCTGAAGCCGCGCTTCTTGTTGTAGAGCAGGTACTCGTCCCAGCCGAACTGCTCGTCGTCGCCGGGCTCGCTGCCCATGCGGTGCTGGAAGCCGACCACCTGCCACTGCGCGCCCTGCAACTGCCCCATGCTGCCGAGCGCGATGAGCGGGCGCACGGGCTCGTCCTGCGTGGCGTGCCTGAGCTCTCCGCCGATGCCCTGCGACAGGTCGATGATGCTGTTGCACGAACGGCAGGTGATGCTCTTGCTGTCGGCCAGGTTGACGGTGACGGGCGAGCCGCAGTTGGGGCAGTTGAAGCTGCGGCCCTTTTCGTCCTTGGCGGACTCCTCGCGCAGGCCGGTGAGCTGCAGGTCTTCGAGCTGCACCGAGCGGCCGAGGTAGGCGCCGGGCGTCGCGGTGCCGTAGTCGATGCTGAGCACCAGCCCCTTGTCGTTGCGCAGCTCGACCATCGCGAAGGGGCGACCAAGCTCGGGCAGGTGCGGCAGTTCGCCTTGCGCAGAGGTCAGCGCCACCTGCTCGTTCGAGGTAACGGTGTAGCTCTGGCCGGCGAAGGCCGTGGTCGCGCTCACGCGCAGCTCGTTCCAGGGCGGCGCGGCGCGCTGGAGGTCGAAGGGCAACGCAAAGACGTAGGCGCCGTTGTCCTCGCTGAGGATCGCGGTGCGGTCACCGTCGAGCGCGGCGATCCATTCGGTCCAGCGGCCGCCCGGGTAGGTGTACTGCAGCCGCCCGATCAGCGTGAAGGGCTTGTCCTGGATGCGGCCGGCGGCGAACAGCTGCAGCGGGCTGAAGTCGTCGAACAGCTCGGCCATCTTGCCGGTGCGCGCAAGCGTGTCGCCCTGGCGCACAACGGTGCTCTGGCAGTAGGGGCAGACCGCGTGCGTCGATTGCGCCGAGCGGAATTCGACCGGCGCGCCGCAGCCGGGGCAGGGCGCGCGGTAGTAGCGTTGGTTGCCGGTTTCCTCAGCCATGGCACATCAGCCATGGCGTGGACGGCCACGAGTTTTTCAAGCCAATGAGGCTTCTGACGCCCGTCGAACGGGCGTCAGGCGCTATCGGGAACATAGCGCCGGGTCAGACGAGCTTCTTGAGTAGTTCGACCTTCTTGGCGTCGAACTCTTCCTGGGTGAGGATGCCCTTGGTCTTGAGTTCGCCGAGCTTCTCGAGCGTGGTCATCACGTCGGTGGGGCTCACCACGGCCACGGCGGGTTGCTGCTGCGTCGCCGCGGCCTGGGCCGCCGCGTTGGGGCTCAGGCCCTGCGCGAGGTTCTGCGCGAGCACCTGACCGAGCGCCACGCCGGCGCCCAGGCCCATCGCGTCGCCCGCGATGCCGCCACCATTGGCAGCGCCTTCGGCGAACTTGGGAATGGCCTGCGCCGTCTGGTACTGCATGAACTTGCCCATGTCGTTGCCGACCATGCCCATGCCGATCTTCTGGTCGAGGATCTTCTGCAGCTCTTCGGGCAGCGAGACGTTCTGGACCGTGATGTTCTCGAGCTTGATGCCGATCTTCTCGAACTCGGGCACGAGCTGCGCAGCGAGCGCCTGCGCGAACTGGATCTGGTTGGCCGCGAGGTCGAGGAAGGGCACGCCGCTGGAGGCGATGGCGTTGCTGATGTTCTGCAGCACCAGTCCGCGCAACTGGCCGTCGAGGTCGGCCACGGAATAGATGTCGCGCGTGCCGGAGATTTCGGTGTGGAAGGCCTTGGCATCGCCGATGCGGAAGGAGTAGTTGCCGAAGGCGCGCAGGCGCACGGCACCGAAGTCCTTGTCGCGGATCGTGATCGGCTGGGGCGTGCCCCACTTCTGGTCGACCTGCTGGCGGGTGCTGAAGAAATAGACGTCGCTCTTGAAGGGGGACTCGAAGAGCTTGTCCCAGTTCTTCAGGTACGTGAGCACGGGCAGCGTCTGCGTCGTGAGCTTGTACATGCCGGGGCCGAACACGTCGGCCACCTTGCCTTCGTTGACGAAGACGGCAACCTGCGACTCGCGAACGGTGAGCGAGGCGCCGTTCTGGATTTCCATCTCCGCCATCGGGAAGCGCCAGGCCAGCGTGCCATCGCCGGTCTCGGTCCACTGGATGATGTCGATGAACTGTTTCTTGATGAAATCCATCAGGGCCATGGTTGCTCCTCGTCAGGTTTTTTCAGGTTTTATCCGAACCCTGCATATTGCCACAGCGACTTGACAGCGCACCCGTGCTTTTGGTCATGGTTGGCACCGGCCATGCGGTGTATGGCTTTACGAACCGAGGTCTACAATCGGCGCCCCCAGAAGAAGCGCCACCAGGAGCTACGGCACATGTCAGATTCGACCCCCTCGACCTCATCGACTCCCACGCCCGAAGACAAACGCGCCGAGTTGCGACGTGCCGCCCTCGAGTACCACGAGTTTCCCGTTCCCGGCAAGATCGCCATCGCGGCGACCAAGCAGATGGTCAACCAGCGCGACCTGTCGCTGGCCTACTCGCCCGGCGTGGCCGCGCCCTGCGAGGAGATCGTCAAGGACCCGGCCAACGCCTTCAAGTACACCTCGCGCGGCAACCTCGTCGGCGTCATCTCCAACGGCACTGCCGTGCTCGGCCTGGGCGACATCGGCCCGCTGGCTTCCAAGCCGGTGATGGAAGGCAAGGGCGTTCTCTTCAAGAAATTCGCCGGTGTCGACGTGTTCGACATCGAGATCGACGAGAAAGACCCCGTCAAGCTGGTCGAGATCATTGCCTCTCTGGAGCCGACCTTCGGCGCCATCAACCTCGAGGACATCAAGGCACCCGATTGCTTCTACGTCGAGCGCGAACTGCGCAAGCGCATGAAGATCCCGGTGTTCCACGACGACCAGCACGGCACGGCCATCACGGTGGCGGCCGCCATGCTCAACGGCCTGAAGGTTGCGGGCAAGGACATCGCCGAAGTCAAGCTGGTCACCTCGGGCGCAGGCGCCGCGGCGCTGGCCTGCCTGAACCTGCTGCTCAAGGTGGGCCTCAAGCGCGAGAACGTGTTCGTCACCGACCTGGCCGGCGTGGTCTACGAAGGCCGCGAAGAGCTGATGGATGACGACAAGCGCCAGTACATGCAAAAGACCGACATGCGCAAGCTGGCGGAAGTGATTGCAGGTGCCGACGTGTTCCTCGGCCTGTCGGCCGGCGGCGTGCTCAAGCCCGAGATGGTGGCGAAGATGGCGGCCAAGCCGGTGATCTTCGCGCTGGCCAACCCGAACCCCGAGATCGCGCCCGAAGACGCCCATGCGGTGCGCAACGACGTGATCATGGCCACGGGCCGCACCGACTACCCGAACCAGGTCAACAACGTCCTGTGCTTCCCGTACATCTTCCGCGGCGCGCTCGACTGTGGCGCGACCACGATCACCGACGAGATGGAAATCGCCGCGGTGCGGGCCATTGCCGAGCTGGCGCAGGCCGAGCAGAGCGAGCGCGTGGCCGCTGCCTACGTGGGTGAAAAGCTGTCTTTCGGCCCCGAATACCTGATCCCGAAGCCTTTCGACCCGCGCCTGATGATGAAGATCGCGCCGGCCGTGGCCAAGGCGGCCGAAGAAAGCGGCGTGGCGTCTCGTCCGATCAAGGACATGGACGCCTACCGCGACAAGCTGCAGAACTTCGTCTATGCCTCGGGCACGACGATGAAGCCGATCTTCGAAGCCGCCCGGCGTGCCGCCAAGAAGCGCGTGGCGTACTGCGAAGGCGAGGAAGAACGCGTGCTGCGCGCCGCGCAGATCGTGGTCGATGAAGGCATCGCGCGCCCGACGCTGATCGGCCGTCCGGCCGTCATCGCGCAGCGCATCGAGAAGTTCGGCCTGCGCCTGAAGGAAGAGCTGGACTACGACATCGTCAACGTCGAGCAGGACCACCGCTACCGCGACTTCTGGCAGACCTACCACCGCATGACCGAGCGCAAGGGCCAGACGGTGCAGACCGCCAAGATCGAGATGCGCCGCCGCCTCACGCTGATCGGCGCGATGCTGCTGCACAAGGACGAGGTCGACGGCATGATCTGCGGCACCTGGGGCACCACGCTGATCCACCTGCACTACATCGACCAGGTGATCGGCAAGCGCCCCGGCGGCTGCGAAAGCACGCCGCAGGACGTGCCGGTGTACGCCTGCATGAACGGCCTGCTGCTGCCCGACCGCCAGGTGTTTCTGGTCGACACGCACGTCAACTACGACCCCTCGCCCGAGGAACTGGCCGAGATCACGACCATGGCGGCCGAGGAAATGATGCGCTTCGGCCTCAAGCCGAAGGCGGCCCTGCTGTCGCATTCCAACTTCGGCACCAGCAACGAGCCCAGCGCCATCAAGATGCGCAAGACGCTCGACCTGCTGCGCGTGCAGGCGCCCTGGCTCGAAGTGGACGGCGAAATGCACGGCGACGTGGCGCTGGACAGCAAGCAGCGCGCGGTCGTCATGCCGCACAGCGCGCTGGCGGGTGACGCCAACCTGTTGGTTTTCCCGAACATCGACGCGGCCAATATTTCCTACAACCTGCTCAAGACGGCGGCAGGCGGCAATATCGCGATCGGCCCGGTTCTGCTTGGTGCGGCCAAACCTGTGCACATTCTCACGGCCAGCGCGACTGTTCGGCGCATCGTGAACATGACAGCCTTGACAGTGGCTGACGCAAACGCCGAGAGATAGGCCATTTGGCGAGAGTGGCCGCCAACTTAAAGCGCCACTCGATCCTCTCGCGACTGCTCAAACTTTGAGCAGTCGCTTGCTATTTTCGCCAGCGTGGTGCACACTCGCGGGCTTGAATTTGCGGGTTAACCCGACGTTGATCGCCGATTCGAACCCCCCGCTCTTTTCTTGTGGTGCCCCATGGCGGCTTACGCCTCGATCACGTCCTCTGTCACAAAGTTTGCGCTCACCAGTCTGATGCTGGTGGCGTTGACGACGGGGGCCGAGGCCCGCGGATGGTTCGGCGCCGGAAAAACGTCCACCGAGGAAACGATCGCACTGTCCGAATTGCCGGCGCAGGGCCAACGAACCTACCAGGCCATCCTGAGTGGCGGTCCCTTCCGGTATGACAAGGACGGCACGGTGTTCGGCAATCGCGAGCGTCTTTTGCCACCCGCACGCCGCGGCCACTACCGCGAGTACACGGTTACGACGCCCGGTTCGCGCAACCGTGGTGCACAACGAATCGTCTGCGGCGGTGAACAACGCACGACGCCTGAGGCCTGCTGGTACACCGCAGACCACTATGCGAGTTTCAGACGGATTGCGCCATGAGCGATGAAAACGACCTGAGCGGCGCCCCGAAGCGCCCCGAAGAAATGATGATGACTATGGAAAGACCAGCGGAGATGACCTTATCCCTTCGTGCCGTACGCCCGAACATCGTGCAATCGATCCGCGCGTTCCGCGTGAACGACCTGCAGGACGCGGCCAACGCGGCCGGCCAGCACTTCCTGTACGCCAACCTGGGCAACGCCCAGACCAAGCAGGACGTGCTCGACCTGATCGCGCAGCAGTTCACGTTCCCGGCCCACTTCGGGAAGAACTTCGACGCGCTGTACGACTGCATGACCGACCCGTTGCATAAATCGGGCCCGCAGCCAGGTTTCGTCATCGTGCTGGAGCAGATCCCGGCAAACGCCAAGTTCGACAAGGAAGCGCGCGAGCAGCTGCTCGACATCTTCCGCGACGCCTCGGACTACTGGGGCGACCGCAAGGTCCCGTTCCGGTGCTTCTATTCTTTTCTGTAGCCCGTTCTGCATCTACCAGCCAAGCAGAACGGGCGAACGAGGCTCAGCCGAACGCTGAAACCCTCGATGGCATCGAAGTGAACACCACCGCAACCGCAGCGGCAGCCTCCACCGAACCGGCCGGCGAAAAAATGCCGACCGACAAACTGGTCGACGTGTCGCCGCTGGCGCTGCGCATGAGCAGCCCCTTCAATGCGGGTTATTGGCTCGCCGCCGCATAAGCAAGCAGGCTTAGGCGTTTGCAGCCTCCGTTAAAAAGCCCGTCGCAGACGGGCTTTTTTCATGGGTTTCACGGGATGACGGCCTGGGCCAGAGCGACGTATTCGTCGACCGGCACTTCCTCGGCTCGCCGCTGGACATCGAATTCACCGGCAAAGCCGTGCTCCTGCAGCCACTTGCCCAGCGTGTGGCGCAGCAGCTTGCGGCGCTGGCTGAAGGCAACCTGCACGATCTCGCCCAGGCGGGCCGCATCGACCGCCGGCGGCGTCGACAGCGGCACCATCCGTACCACGGCGCTGTCCACGCGCGGTGGTGGGTCGAAGCTCTCGGGCGGCACGAACAGCACGTTCTGCATCTCGTAGCGCCACTGCAGCATCACGCTCAGTCGGCTGTAGTCCGAGGTGGCGGGCCTGGCCACCATGCGGTCGATCACTTCTTTCTGCAGCATGAAGTGCTGGTCGGCAACCAGATGGGCGCTGCCCAGCAGGTGAAACAGGATGGGCGTGGAGATGTTGTAGGGCAGGTTGCCCACCACGCGCAGCGGCTTGGCCGGGAACCTGGCGGCCAGCTCCGCAAAGTCGACCTTGAGCACGTCCGACTCGATCACGTCGAGCTGCGCATGCTCGCGCAGGCGCTTGGCGAGGTCGCGGTCGAGTTCGATCACGGTGAGGCGGCCCAGCCGCTCGACCAGCGGCTGCGTCAGCGCCGCGAGCCCCGGCCCGATTTCGACCATGGCGTCGCCAGGCTGCGGCGCGATCTCGCGCACGATCGCATCGATGATCCCCCCGTCGGACAGAAAGTGCTGCCCGAACCGCTTCCTGGCGATGTGTGCCATCGAATCAGGACTGGGGTGGGTCGCGGTACTCGACGTAGGCGCGCGCGCGCACTTCCTGCACCCAGGTGGTGAAGGCCTCCTCCACGCGCTGTTCACGCAGCGCGGCGCGCGCGGCTTCGCGCTGCTCCGACTGGCTGAGCTTGGAATCGCGGCGGCCGACCACCTGGATCAGGTGCACGCCGAAGCGCGACACCACGGGATCGCTGATCTGGCCCGGCGCGAGCCGGTCCATGGCTTCCTCGAATTCGGGCACGAACTGGCCCGGGCGCGACCAGCCGAGGTCGCCACCGTCCTTGGCGCTGCCGTCCTGCGAGTTGTCGCGGGCGAGGCCGGCGAAGTCGGCGGTGCCGGCCTGCACGCGGCGCTTGAATTCGGCCAGCTGCGCAACCGCCTGCGCCGTGGTGCGCTTGGGGTCGTTGAGCAGCAGGATGTGGCGCACTTGGGTCTGCGTGACCGTGGCGTCGCCCGACCCGATCTGGGCCTTGGCGATGACCTTGAGCACGTGGAAGCCGGCGCTGGAGCGCACGGGCCCGGCGATGCCGTTCACCGCGGTCGATTGCGTGGCCTCGACGAACAGCGACGGATAGCGGTCGGCGCTGCGCATGCCGATGGCGCCGCCGTTGGCGCGGTCGGGCGAATCGGAGTTCTCGCGCACCAGCTTGGCGAAGTCTTCGCCGGCGCGGGCGCGCTGGGCAAGGTCCTGTGCCTTCTTCTGTGCCGCGGCCACCTGGGCGTCGGTGGCGTTCTCGGGAACGGCCACCAGCACCTGCGCGAGGTTGAGGTTCTCCAGCGCCGCGTTCTTGACGGTTTGATTGCGCTGATCGCGCAGGTATTCGTCGGCCTCGACGTCGCTGATCTTGACCTTCGACTCGACCTCGCGGTCACGCAGGCGCGTGAGCAGCAGCTGGTCACGCAGGTCGTTGCGGAAGTCCTGCTGCGCGATGCCTTCGGCGGCCACGCGGCGGCGCAGCTCGACCATGCTGATCTCGTTCTGGCGTGCCACGGTCTGCTCGGCCTGATCGATGGCTACGTCGTCGACCTTGATGCCGTTTTCCTTCGCGAGCTGAAGCTGCGCACGCTCCGTGATCAGCCGCTCCAGCACGAGTCGCGTGAGCTCGCCGCGGGGAACGCGCTCTGCGTCCGGGTTCTCCTTGATCAGCCGCGACACGCGCGTCTGCACGTCGGTGTTGGTGATGGGCTCCGAGTTGACCAGCGCGACGATGAATTCAGCCGAGCGCTGCACGGGCGCCGCGGCAGGCGCCGTCGACGGGCGCGCGGCCGGCGGGCCCAGGCGCGGTCCGGCGCGCATGATGTCCGTGATGCCGGTGCCGGAGCGGAAGCCCTGCGCACCCGACGTTGCAGCCACTGCCGCGAGGCAGCCCAGGGTGATGATGGAACGGATGTATTTCATGGCGTCGCTCAGTCAGTCGTCTCAGTCGTAATTGGTGAAGCGGCTCGGCGCTTCGCCCGGTTGGCGCAGGGGTTCGTAGCGCTGGATGTTCTGCCGCAGGGCCTGCATGGGGCTGGAGCCGATGCTGGAGAAGCCGACGAATTCGAGCTGGAACATGATGCGGGTGTTCGCCGTCACCTGGCCCGTGGTGATGCGCTGCAGCACCACGCGCCCGATCCAGCAGCAGCCGTCGTACTCGAAGCCGAGCACGCCGTCCGTGAGTTTCTTGTCCTGCAGGCTGTAGTTGAGCCGGCCGACCGCATACCAGCGTCCGCCGCCCTGGCCCTTGCCGGGGCCGAGGTTCTTGCCCTTGTCGCCCCACAGGTCGTTGATGGGCCATTGCCAGCCCACGTCGATCGACTTGCTGCCGTCGGTCGCGGTCGGGGTGCTTGGCGCCTGATAGCGGAAGGCCGCGCTCAGGTTGTGATACGGCTCGGGGTTGTAGCGCGCGCTGATGGCCGAGCGCTCCGACTTGCGCGTGTCGGGGTTGTACTGCACGAGGGTGTCCAGGCTCCACTTGGGCGTCCAGTTGATCTGGGCGCCCACGAGCAGGTCGCTCGCGCGGTCGGTCACCGGCGTGCCGCCGGGCAGCGTGACCTTCTGGTCGCTGAAGCGCAGCCGCTGCGCGATGCCGAAGCGCGCGGCCTCGACGCCGGTGGCCGGATCGATCAGTCGCGAGGTCACGCCGAGCGTGAGGGCATTGGTGTCCGAGACGCGGTCGCCGCCCGAGAACGCGTTCTCGGTGTAGATGGTCGCGAAGCTGAAGTCGTTGGCCGCCGAATCGTAGTTCGGCAGCATGCTCTGGTTGCGATACGGCGTGTAGACGTAGTAGGCGCGCGGCTCCAGCGTCTGGCGGAAGGCGCGCCCGAAGTAATTGGCGTCGCGCTCGAAGGTCAGGCCGCTGTCGAGGCTGAAGGTCGGCACCACGCGGTTGCTGGAAGTCGGGAAGAAATACAGCGAGCTCGGGTTGTAGACCTGGCCGTTGACGTACTGGACGCCGTTGACCGTGACCGTCGGAATGGACGACTGCGGCAGGTAGTAGTTGTACGAGGCCGCGTTCAGCATCAGCTTGGGGATGACGAACGAGCTCGGCGTGATGAACGGGCGGCTGATCGAGGCGACGGCCATGGCGCGGTCGCCGTCGGGCTGCGATTGCTGGGTGGCGTCGTAGCCGAGTTGCGACGGCAGGATCGTGTTCACGCGGAAGTGCGTGTAGTCCAGGTTCAGCGAAACGTCGAAGCCGTGCCAGTCGTACTTGTTGTAGTTGGCCGTGATCTGCGGCATCTTGTCGTACGCCGGCACGATCGGCGACAGGTCGTACTGCAGGTTCTGGTACTTCAGCGTGCGGACGATGCCGCTCCAGTCGCCCTTGCTCCAGTTGAGCGATGCATCGTTGGGCAGCTGGCGCTGCGCGAGCGACGGCGTGCGCGTGAAGTCGCGCCAGTAGTCGTTGTCGCTTACCCGGTTGATGCTGATGTTGGCCGACAGCGAGTCGAGGCCCAGCGCCTTGGCATCGAAGTCCTGGTGATGCGTGCCCCACACGCCCCAGCGCTTGGTGCTGCTGAGATCAGGGTAGCGCTGGCCCATCAGGCGGTCGCTGCCCATCAGGTCGAAGCGGATCGTTCCGTTGTATCCCTTCTCGAGGTAGCGGAACTCGTTGCTGAAATTGATGCCACGCTTGCTCATGATCGTCGGCGTGATCGTGGCGTCGCGGTTGGGCGCGATGTTCCAGTAGTACGGCTGCGCGATCTCGATGCCGTTGGTGTTGTCGATGCCGATGGTGGGCGGCAGCAGGCCGCTCTTGCGCTCGTTCGACAGCGGAAAGCTCACGCTCGGAATGGGCGGCGTGGTGATGCCCATGAAGCTCAGCCGCGCATTCTTGGCCACGCCCTCGTTTTCCTCGGTGTCCGTGGTCATCGTGGTCGCGGTCAGCAGCCAGGCCGGCATCCAGCCCGGGAAGTCCTCGCGGCGGCAGGTGGTGTAGGTGGCTTCGCGGGCGATCGACACGTTGGCGTCGACAAAGTCGATGCGCTTGGCCTCGCCATGCGCTTCGTTCACGAGGAACTGGTAGCGCACGTTGTTGAAGAAGCCCTCGAAGGTCTCGAGCTTGAGCTGCAGCTCGGGGCCTTCGTACACGTTGCCGGCCTGGTTGACGCGCACGTTGCCGGTGGCCTTGGCGCGGTCGTCGGGCTGGTAGTACTCGAGCCGGTCGGCGGTGATGGACACCGCGCCGCGCCGCAGCGTAGCGTTGCCCTCGACCACGGTTTCCAGGTCGGGCCGGCCGGAGATGCGGTCGCCGGTGACGATGCTGGGCATCTGGCCACGGTCCGCGGGCGTCAGGGTTTCAGTCAGCAGCGGCGTGCGCTTCAGCGTGAGCGGGGCGTCGAAGTTGCCGGCCGTCTGCGCCGAGGCGCCATGCGCATGCATCAGGGCCAGCGACAGAACAGCCAGCGGTAGCGGCGGGCGCGAGCGCCGCGGGGCAACACGACGTCGGTTCATCAGGCCTCCCGCCCGGCCGTTCCGAGGAAAGCGGTCGACTCGCCCGGGAAGGGCAGCGAGCGCACAAGGTGCCAAGCGTGAGGGCTTTGGGTCGTAGGCATCGGTTCGGAACGAAAAATCGTCGGGGGACGGCGCGGCAGGCCGGCGGGTTGCAGGGGCCGGCAGCAACCCGCATCGGCCGGAAGCCGGCCAAGGGGGATTGCCGCGCCAGGCGGATTTGTAGAATCGATTATCCATGACAGCATCCCCGACTCCGGCCTCATTAGCCCCAAGCCCCGCCGAGACCATCCTCTGGACTGATCCGCAGCGGGCCGAAGTGTTCCGGGGCTGGCTGGCCGCCATCGCGCCCGCCCACCAGCTGCTGCCGGGCACCGTGCGGCTCGCCTCGGTCGACGCGAGCTTTCGCCGCTACTTCCGCCTCGACTCCACCGACCCCGCCGCGCCCACTCGCATCGTGATGGACGCGCCGCCGGACAAGGAAAACAGCGCCCCCTTCGTCCAGGTGGCGCAGCTGATGGCCGGCGCCGGCGTGCTCGCCCCCACGGTGCTCGAATGGGACAAGCCGAACGGCTTTCTCCTGCTCGACGACCTGGGCCGCCAGACCATGCTGGACGTGATCGATCCGGCGAAGCCCGACGCGAGCCGCCCGCTCTACGACCAGGCCATCGACGCGCTGATCCGCTGGCAGCTTGCTTCCAAACCCGACGTGCTGCCGCCCTACGACCGGGCGCTGCTCGAGCGCGAACTGGCGCTGTTCCCCGAGTGGTACATCGGCCGCCACCGCGGCATCGCCGTCGAAGGCAAGCTGAAGGAGCGGCTCGAGCGCAGCTTCAAGCTGATCGTCGACAGCAACCTCGCATCGCCCAGCGTCTATGTGCACCGCGACTTCATGCCGCGCAACCTGATGATCGGCAACGGAGCGGCACTCGGCGTACTCGACTTCCAGGACGCCGTGTACGGCCCCATCACCTACGACATCGCCAGCCTGATGCGCGATGCCTTCCTGAGCTGGGACGAGGAGTTCGTGCTCGACATCACGATCCGCTACTGGACGGCTGCGCGCAAGGCCGGCCTGCCGGTCGACGAAGACTTCGGCGCCTTCTACCGCGCGGTCGAGTGGATGGGCCTGCAGCGCCATCTGAAGGTGCCCGGCATCTTCGCGCGCCTCACGCTGCGCGACGGCAAGCCCAAGTACCTGGCCGACACGCCGCGCTTCATTGCCTACATCCGCGCCACCGCCAGCCGCTACATGGAGCTGACGCCGCTGCTGCGCGTGATCGACGAAATCGAGGGCACTTCGGCCATCACGGGCTTCGCCTACGGCCGTGTCTGAAGGAAAACTGAAAAAGCACCACCCTGTGACGGCCGTACAACGGTCGCTCGCAGCTATCGATTTCATAGCATGCCGCGTTTTCACTGTTCCGTGCCGCTGAGCGCCGGCGCCAGCCTGGCGCTGCCGGCGGGTGCCGCGCGCCATGTGCAGGTGCTGCGGATGCAGCCCGGCGACGCGCTCACGCTGTTCGACGGCGCGGGCGGGGAGTACGCCGCTACGGTCGAGCGCATGGGCCGCAGCGACGTCGCGGTGGCGGTCGGCGACCACCTGCCGGTGGAGCGCGAAGCGCCGCGCGCCGTGCACCTCGCGGTCGGCATGCCGGCCAACGAGCGCATGGACTGGCTGGTTGAAAAAGCCACCGAGCTCGGCGTGGCGAGCATCCAGCCGCTGGCCACCGCCCACGGCGTGCTGCGCCTGTCGGGCGAGCGCGCCGAGAAGAAGCGGGCGCATTGGGAGGCGATCGCGGTCGCGGCCTGCGAGCAGTGCGGGCGCAACCGGGTGCCGGTGATCCATCCGGTGCAGTCCTTCACGGGCTGGCTCGAAGCCAATGAAGCCTCGGCCGTGCGCCTTGTGCTGAGCCTTGCCGAGGGCACCCGCAGCCTCGCCGACACGCTTCAGGCCCCGAACGACCAAGGCGTGACTGTATTGAGCGGCCCCGAAGGCGGCCTGAGCAGCACCGAAGAACAGCAGGCCATCGCCCGCGGCTTCGCTCCCATCACCCTGGGTGCGCGCGTGCTGCGCGCCGAAACGGCGGCACTGGCCGCGCTGGTGTCCCTGGCCGGGCTCTAGGCAGGACCGCGAGGTGGGTGTTTTCCGCGACGCGCATGCGGAAAGCTTGGGAAACAATCGTTACTTCGTTAAGACAAAAGAAGGACTTTTGGCCCATGTCCCGCTCGCCAAGTTCGCTGCGCCTTGCCCCTTTCATCCTGGCCGCGCTGCTCTGCGCCTCACAGGGCGCGCTCGCCCAAAGCCAGGCCGTCGCCCCCACGCCCGCGCAAGTCAGCCCCGAGGTCGACAAGGCCTACACCCAGCTGATGGCCTCGCCCGCCATCCAGAAGCTGCTCGACGCGGTCAAGGCCGACCATGAACGCTCGGTCGAAGACCTGAAGGCGCTGACCGAGATCGAGGCTCCGCCTTTCAAGGAGCACAAGCGCGCCGAAGCGTTTCTCGCGCGCATGAAGGCGCTGGGGCTGACGCACGCGAAGATCGACGCCGAAGGCAACGTGGTCGGTCTGCGCAAGGGCATCGGCGGCGGCCCGAAGCTGCTGATCTCGGCCCACCTCGACACCGTGTTCCCCGCCGGCACCGACGTGAAGGTGAAGGAGCACGACGGCCGGCTGCACGCACCCGGCATCGCGGACGACACGCGCGGCCTGTCGGTGCTGCTGTCGTGGCTCAAGGTGCTGAACGACAACAAGATCCAGACGGTAGGCGACCTGATGATCGTCGCCAACGTCGGCGAGGAAGAACTCGGCAACCTGCGCGGCATGAAGGCGATCTTTCGCGACAACCTCGACATCGACGGCATGGTGGGACTGGAGCCGTCGTCGCCGGGCGCGGTGCTGGTGCTCGGCACCGCGAGCCACCGCTACGAAGTCACGTTCCAGGGCCCGGGCGGCCACAGCTTCGGCGCGTTCGGCCAGGTGCCCAGCGCCATCCACGGCATGGGCCGCGCCATCGCGAAGATCGCCGATATCCGCACGCCGAGTTTCCCGAAGACAACGTTCACTGTCGGCACGGTCGGCGGCGGCACTTCGGTCAACACCATCGCGCCAGATGCGCGCATGGCCATCGACATCCGCTCGGACGACATGGCCTCGCTGCTGGAGGCCGAAAAGAAGATCCTGGCCGCCATCGACGAAGCCGTGGTCGAGGAAAACAAGCGCTGGAACGTGAGCACGCTGAGCGCCAGCATCAAGCTCATCGGCGACCGCCCCGGCGGCCGCACGCCGCCCGACTCGGTGATCGTCGAGGCCGCGATCCGCTCGAACGCCGCCTTCGGCAACAAGACCCTGCTGCGCGGCGGCAGCACCGATGCCAATGTACCGATCGCGCTGGGCATTCCCGCGATCATCGTCGGCGGTGGCGGCAAGGCCTCCGGATTCCATTCGTTGAGCGAGTCCATTGACGTGACAGATGCATGGAAAGGCGCGCAGAATTCGCTGGTTACCGTGCTGGGCCTGGTGGGCGTGCAAGGGGTCAGCCCCGCATTGCTCCCCAAACGGACAGCACGTACCAAGTAATTTGTCACGTTGCCAGTTTGAAAGTGGGCGTGCCACTTTCTGCTTACGGTCCGCGGCATTTAACAATGCAGACGGTTCTGTCACACACCAAGGAAACAGCCATGGGATTGCTCGATTCGGTACTCGGTCAAGTGCTCGGAGGCGCTGCGCAACAGCAGCAACCGCAAGGCGGCGGATTGGGCGATCTGGGAGGCCTGGCTGGCGCGCTCGGCGGCCTGCTCGCCAACAACGGCGGGCAGGGCGGCCTGGGAGGTCTGGTCTCGAAGTTCGAGCAGGCCGGCATGGGCGACGTCATCGGCTCGTGGATCGGCAAGGGAGAAAACCAGCCGGTGTCGGGCGATCAGCTGCAGAACGCACTGGGCAGCGACACCATCGCCAGCATCGCATCCAAGCTCGGCATCAATGCGCAAACGCTGCTGCCGATGCTCGCCACCATGCTGCCGGCGCTCATCGACCAGCTCACGCCGCACGGCAAGGTCCCCGACCAGGGTCTGGGCAATCATGACGACCTGCTGGGTTCGCTCAGCGGTCTGCTGCAAGGCAAGCAGTCCTGAACTGAAGGACTGCGTTCTCCAGGATTCCGGCGCCCGCGAGGGCGCTTTTTTTTTGGCCCGAACGCGTTCACCGACAATCCCGCTGGCATCAATGGAGAGCAATGGCATGGCGGGCAGTCGCAAGTCGAAAGAAGAAGGTCTGGACGCGCAGCCCGATGGCACCGTGCGGTGGTCCAAGGGCATGCGCGAAGCGCTCGCACAGTTCAACGACCGGCCCTGCGGCCAGTGCGGCGGCTCGCTGTCTGACGAGCGCGGTCTGGCCGACAGCCTCGACTTCTTTCGCCGCCACCGTTCCAGCTTCTATCCGCCGCGCGCCGCACGGCTGCGCATGCTCGACATGCACGGCGCCGCGGCGGCCGAACTGTTCTTCGAGCCGTCCCCGCACAAGGAAGCCGTTACCGACCTGCTGGCCATCCACGACGCGGCTGTCGTGCGTTTCTTCGTGGCCCAGGTCAAGCAGATCGACTGCAAGAACGCCCTCGTCAAGCAAGCTGCGCGTTGGCCGCTGTTCGTGCTGCGCGAGCTGCTGTCGGCGAACCCGGCGCGGCACCAGGCCGGCGCCGCGCTGATCCTGGAACTGCTGGCCGC
The DNA here is from genome assembly GCF_024734665.1 of Variovorax paradoxus. Classification (NCBI taxonomy): domain Bacteria; kingdom Pseudomonadati; phylum Pseudomonadota; class Betaproteobacteria; order Burkholderiales; family Comamonadaceae; genus Variovorax; species Variovorax paradoxus. The sequence continues at coordinate 6,920,814 of NZ_CP102931.1, read as the reverse complement.
GAACCCTGAGTGGCAGCAACCGCTGGAGACCTCCTGCGACGACAGCCAGCGCAAGACGCTCGCGCGCCTGCAGGAAGACAGCTCCGCCGGCGTGACCGATGCCGCCCCTGACGCCTGGCCCGCGCTGCTGCGGCGCCCGCCCTGGAAGAACCGGCAGGCGCTGCCCGTCATTCCGACGCTGGCGCTGCAGCCACTGCCACCAACGGCGCTGCTGCACTGGAGCAATCTGCCGCCGCCGCAGTACCTGCAGGCCACGGGCGAATCGTCCGACTGGCTGACCCGCGAGCTCCGCGTCTCGCGCGAACGCGCCGACCAGTGGATGGACGAATTCGCGCGCAACCAGCCCAACGCACCCGCGGAGATCCGCGAGGGCGGCAAGGTGCACAAGGCCCTGTGGATGCTGGGCCTGCGCCCCGAGCTCATCGAGGCCGTCGCGGCGAACGACCGCGAGATCGGGCCGGAAGACTTCGGCGAACCTCCGGCCACCCACTGGAGCGTTGCCGAATACATCTGGCACCTGCCCGAACCGCTGGCCATCGCAGTGTTCACGCTCGGGCCCGCGCCCGAGCTCTACATGGGCGACGTCTCGCGCGTGCGCCCCATCCTCCATGCATTCGGCGCGGCCGCGCTGCCGGGACTGCCGCGCTTCCTCAAGCAGGGCTCGCGCGCGATGTTCGAGCTGGCATCGGTCATCGAATGGGACCCGCTCGCCGGCTGGATCGCCAAGGGCTTCCACACCAACCGCTGGGTCCGGCGCGAAGCGGGCGAGTGGCTGGCGCGCTACCCGGATGCGGCCGCACGCGGACTCGTTCCCATCGCGCTGGGTGAGCCCGGCCCTGCGCACGAGGCGGCGCAAGCCGCGCTGCGCTGGCTGCACGATGCCGGCCACGCCGACGCAGTGCGCAACCAGGCCCGTGCCTACGGCGCCGAAGCCGCCGACGCGGTGGCGCAGCTGCTGGCCATCGCCCCCCAAGAGCTGCTGCCCGACAACCTGCCCGTGGTGCCGAAGACCTTGCCGCTGGCGACGCTGCCCCGCCTGATCCTCAAGGAAGGTGGCCTCGCGCTGCCGCAAGACGTGGTGCCCGACGTACTGATGGCGATGATGCTCGGCAAGCCCGACGCGCCCTATCCGGGGCTCGCCCCGCTGCTGGACGTGCTCACGCCCGATTCCCTCGCGCGTTTCGGCCGCGCGCTGCTGGCCTGGTGGATCGGCAATGGCCGCCCGGCCAAGGAGCGCTGGATGTTCGCGCTGCAGGGCCGCCTGGGCGACGGAGAAACCGCCCGCCAGCTCTACGGCCTGCTGCGCCAGTGGCGCGCCGCCCTCGACCGTGTGCGCGCCTACGACGCGATGGTGATGCTCGGCGAAATCGGCAGCGATGCCGCATTGATGCACCTGGCCGAACTCGCGCGCCAGACCCGCCACGACGACCTGCGCACCCGCGCCGACCGCATGCTCGGCGAAGTGGCCGAGCAGCGCGGCCTCAGCCTCGACCAGCTGGCCGACCGCACCGTGCCCGACCTGGGCCTCGACACCCGCGCGCGCCTGACGCTCGACTTCGGCCCGCGCAGCTTCGAGGTGCGCATGGACGACAACTTCCAGCCCGTGGTGCACGACGCCAGGGGCAAGGCACTCAAGACGCTGCCCAAGCCGGGTGCGAACGACGACGCCGGCAAGGCCGCCGCCGCGACCACCCAGCTGAAGGAGCTACGCAAGCTGGCAAAGACCGTCGCCACCACGCAGATCAAGCGACTGGAGGCCGCGATGTGCGCACAGCGTCGATGGGCCCCCGACGAGTTCATGCCCTTCTTCGCCAACCACCCGGTGCTGCGCGTCTTCAGCCGGCCGCTGGTCTGGGGCTTGTTCGACGCATCGGACAAGCTCGAAGGCACCTTTCGCGTCAGCGCCGAAGGCGAGCTGGCCGACCTGCAGGACGACGCGGTGAAGCTGCCCGAGAGCACGCGCATCGGCCTGCCGCATCCGCTGGAGATTGCAGCCCTCGACCCGTCGCTGGCGACCGCATGGGCCGCCGTGCTGGCCGACTACGAAATCATGCAGCCCTTCGAGCAGCTGATGCGCCCGGCCTTCGTGCTCGACGAGGCCCTGCGCACCCGCCGCGAACTCCCGCACTGGAGCGGCCGCGCCGTATCGAACGCCGCCCTCATGGGCCTGGAAACGCGCGGCTGGCAGCGCGAGGTGGGCGACGGCGGCATGGTCAACAGCTTCAACAAGGCCGTGCCCGGCGGGCGCCGCATCTGCCTGCAACTGGAGGAGGGCTGGTTCGTGCAGGACAGCCCCGACGGCAAGGAACTGCAGACCGTGCGCGCGGTGGCGCTCGACGGCACCGAAGGCACGCTGAGCGAGCTGCCGCCCATCGCCTTCAGCGAAATCGAGCGCGACCTGCAGCGCGCGATCCGGGAGACGGCGCCATGAACCGCAACTTGTGGCTGCTCGCCATCTGCCAGGGCCTGCTTCTGACGAACAACGTGACCTTCATCGCCATCAACGGGCTGGTGGGGCTGGCCATCGCGCCGCACGGCTGGATGGCAACACTGCCGGTGATGAGCTACGTGGTGGGCGGCGCGCTCAGCACCGGACTGGTGGCGCGCACGCAGCAGCGCTTCGGCCGGCGCGGCTCGTTCCAGATCGGGCTGGCGGTGGCGGTGGCATCGTCGCTGCTGTGCTGCTTTGCGGCGGTCACGAAGAACTTCTGGCTGCTGTGCTTCGCCACGGTGGTTGCGGGCTACTACAACGCCAACGCGGGGCTCTATCGCTTCGCTGCGGCCGAGCTGGCAGCGCCGGCCTGGCGCGAGAAGGCGGTGTCGATGGTGATGGCGGGCGGGCTGATCGGCGCGGTCGCCGGGCCGAATCTCGCCACCGCCACGCGCGAAGCCTTTGCGGTGCCGTTCGCCGGCGCCTACATTGCGCTGGCCCTGGTGGCGCTGCTGTCGATGGCGGTGATGCACTTCATCGAATTCCCGGCTGCGCCCACGCGCAAGGAGGCGGCCGGCGGGCGCCCGCTGGCCGAGATCATGCGGCAGCCGGTGTTCATCGTGGCGGCCGCCGCGGGCGCGCTGGGCTATGGCGTGATGAACCTGCTGATGGCCGCAACGCCCATCGCGATGCAGATCTGCAGCCTGCCGTTTTCCGACGCAGCGCTGGTGCTCGAATGGCACGTGATTGGCATGTTCGCGCCGGGCTTCTTCACCGGCCACCTGATCCGCCGCTTCGGCGCGCTGCCGGTGATGGGCGTGGGGCTGGTGCTCAACCTCGGCTGCATCGCCATCGCGCTCTCGGGCGTGGAGCTGCATCACTTCATCGTCGCGTTGTTCCTGCTGGGCGTGGGCTGGAATTTCCTGTTCACCGGCAGCACCACGCTCTCGCTCACAGCCTACACCGCCGAGGAGCGCGACCGTGCGCAGGGCGCGCTCAACTTCTGCGTGTTCGCGACGCTGGCGGTGACTTCGTTCGCCTCGGGCGTGCTGGTGACCACGCAGGGCTGGCAGCTGCTGAACTTCGGCTCGCTGGTGCCTGTGGCGCTGACGGGCGCCGCGCTGATCTGGCTGGCGCGCAAGCGCGCCGTCAGGCCAGCGGCGGAAAGCGCCGGTTGAGCCAGCTTTGCAGGGCCGCGAAGACCGCGTCGGCTTCGAGTTCGTTGAAGATCTCGTGATACAGCGAGTCGAAGCAATGCGCCTCGACCATGCCGCCTGATGCCGTGGCCGCAGCGAATGCGCGACTGGCGGCAGGCATCACCAGGCGGTCGTCACCCGCATAGAGAAGCAATGTAGGCACGGGCCAGTTCGCAGCCCGCTGCTGCACCGTCTCGCCTTCGTACGCCAGGAAGCGCGCGAGGCGACTGCCGATGCGGTCGTGCGTGAGCGGATCGTCGCGGTAGGCCTGCACCACGGCCGGGTCATGCGAGAGGTAGTTGTCGTCGAGGCCGTTGCCCACGCGCAGGTTCGGCGCGATGCGCGGCAGCACCGCGAGCAGCGCCTTCTGGAAGCCGCTCAGGCCCGGGTCGAGCCCCGGAGAGGAGAGCACCAGCCCCTCGACTTGCCGCACACCGCGCGCCACCAGGCTCGCGGCGACGAGCCCGCCGAGGCTGTGCCCCAACAGCACCAGCGGCAGGCCGGGGTTCTCGCGGCGCGCATCGTCGATCACGAGTGCAAGGTCGTCGACCAGCCGCAACTCGCTGGGCAGGCCGCCGCGCGCGCCGGTCGATTCGCCGTGCCCGTAGTGGTCGTGCGCCCACACGGCGAAGTTCCATTCGTGCAGGCATTCCGCGAGTGCGTGATAGCGGCCCGCATGCTCGCCGAGCCCGTGGACCACGACGATCACGGCGCGCGCCGGGCCGGGCGCCGGCAGTCGGCGCAGGGCGAGCGTCTCGCCGTCCGGGGTCGACAGCGAAACGCGCTGCGGCAAAGGCAGCGCCTCGCTCAAGCGGCCACCGGCTCCGATGTTGCCGCGCGGTGCGCAGCCGGCAATGCAGCGATCACTTCGGCCACGGCCGCGGTGAGCTTCTTGGCATAGGGCACGTGCAGGAACTCATTGGGGCCGTGCGCGTTGCTCTTCGGGCCGAGCACGCCGCAGACCATCATCTGCGCCTTCGGGAAGCCGGCGCTGAGCATGTTCATCAGCGGGATCGTGCCGCCCTGGCCGATGTAGCCGCACGACGCGCCGAAGTGCGCCTGCGAGGCCTTGTTGAGTGCGTCCTCGAACCACGGCGTGATGGTGGGTGCGTTCCAGCCGGTGGCGCCGCCGTTGCTCTCGAAGGTCACGCGGGCCTGGTAGGGCGCGTTGTCTTCCAGCAGCGTCTTGAGGTTCTGCACCGCCTCGGCTGCATCGACCAGCGGGGGCAGGCGCAGCGACAGCTTGAAGGCGGTGTACGGGCGCAGCACGTTGCCAGCGTCCTTCAGCGCCGGGAAGCCTTCGGCGCCGGTCACCGACAGCGTGGGCTTCCAGGTGCGGTTGAGCAGGGCCTCGACCGGATCGGTGGTGGTCGGCAGCGCGAACATGGTCGAGCCGCCGCAGTCGTAGTGCGCCCACGGGAAGCGCTTGTAGACCTCTTCGCCGAGGATGGCGGCAGTGGCCCTGGCCTGCGCCAGCCGGTCGGTCGGCACTTCGCAGTGGAAGCTCGCGGGCAGCAGGCGGCCGGTGGCGCTGTCTTCGAGGCGGTCGAGTACCTGCCGCATGATGCGGAAGCTCGAGGGCACGAGGCCCGATGCATCGCCGGAGTGGATGCCTTCGGTCAGCACTTCCACCTTGAGCGTGCCGCTGGCCATGCCGCGCAGCGAGGTGGTGAGCCACAGCTGGTCGTAGTTGCCGGCGCCGGAGTCGAGGCAGATCACCAGTTCGACGTTGCCCAGGCGCGGGCGCAGCGCGTCGACGTAGGGCAGCAGGTCGTAGGAGCCGCTTTCCTCGCAGGTCTCGATCAGGCCGACGATGCGCGGGTGCGCCGCGCCCTGGCTCTTGAGCGCCTGCAGCGCGGCGATGCTGGCGTACACCGCGTAGCCGTCGTCGGCGCCGCCGCGGCCGTAGAGCAGGCCGTTCTCGTACTTGGGCGTCCACGGGCCGAGGTCGTTGCGCCAGCCGGTGAATTCGGGCTGCTTGTCGAGGTGGCCGTACATCAGCACGGTCTCGCCCATGTCGGTGCCGGTGGCCGGCACTTCGAAGAACAGCACCGGCGTGCGGCCTTCGAGGCGCACGATCTCCAGCTTCAGGCCTTCGACCTTCTGCGCCTCGACCCAGGCAGCGGCGTTGCGCAGCACGGTCTCGAGGTAGCCGTTGGCCGACCAGTCCTTGTCGAAGCCGGGCGACTTGGCCGGGATGCCGATGTAGTCGGTGAGTTGCTTGAGGATGTCGCCGTCCCATTGGGCGGTGACGTCGGACAGGGCGCGCTCGGCGTCGAGCGTGCCGGCGGGCATTTCGCGGTGCAGGGGGGCGTTCATCGGTGGGTTCTCCGCGGGTGACGAAAAGGCGCATTTTGCGCCTTGAGGCGACCGCGCGTAGAGTGCGGGCGATCTCAACCCGGAGGGCCATGTGAGCAAGGCAAACATCAAGGTGGGCATAGGTGGCTGGACCTACGAACCCTGGCGCGACAACTTCTATCCCAAGGGGCTCGCGCACGCGAAGGAGCTGAACTATGCGAGCCGCAAGGTCAGCGCCATCGAGATCAACGGCACCTACTACAGCACCTTCAAGCCCGACACTTTCAGGAAGTGGCACGACGACACGCCGGCCGACTTCATGTTCTCGCTCAAGGCCTCGCGCTTCGCGACCAACCGCAAGCTGCTGTCGGGCGCGGGCGATTCGATCAAGCGCTTCATCGACAGCGGCGTGGCCGAGCTCGGCGACAAGCTGGGGCCTATCGTGTGGCAGTTCATGCCGACCAAGCAGTTCGATGCGGAAGACTTCGAGGCCTTTCTCGCACTGCTGCCGAAGAAGGAGGGCAGCCGCGTGCTGCGCCACGTGATGGACGTGCGGCATGAGAGCTTCATGGTGCCCGCGTACAAGGCGCTCGCGAAGAAGCACAAGGTGTCGACCGTGTTCACCGACGCCGACAAGTTTCCGTCCTTCGAGGAGCCCGAAGGCGATTTCGCCTATGCGCGGCTCATGATGGCCGACGCCAAGCTCAAGACCGGCTACGCGCCGAAGGCACTGGACACCTGGGCCGAGCGCGCGCAGGGCTGGGCCGTGTCGCCGAAGAAGCGCGACGTGTTTGTCTACTTCATCAATGGCGCCAAAGAAAAGGCACCGGCCGCGGCCGGTGCCCTGCTGGAGCGCTTTGGGTGGATCCCGCCGAAAGCTTGAGCCTTAACCTGCGGCGTGCAGCGACGGCTTGGCGCCGAAGCTGATTTCGCCGGAAAGCTGGCCGCCTTCCTCGATCACGATCTTGCCGTAGCGGATCTTGCCGGTGACCTTGCCGGTCGAGTGGATCACGAGCTTTTCGCGCACCGTGAGGCTGCCGTCGAACACGCCGCGAATTTCGGCGATGTCGATTTCGGCCGAGCCCTTGAACTCGCCCTGCTCGGCGATCTGCATCAGGCGCGAGTCCATGGTGGCCTCGACGAGGCCTTCGACCACGAGCGTGTCGCAGTCGGTGATCTCCACGCCCTTGAGCTTGATGTTCGGGCCGACGGTGAGCTTGCTGCCGCCTTCCTTGGCGGCAGCAGATGCTGTTGCAGCAGCGGGGTTCAGGCCGCCTTGCTGTGCGGTCAGCGACGAGGGATTGACGGGGGTTCCGGAGAGATTGGTGCCCGAACCGACGAGCGGTGCGGGGCGGGATGTCAACGAGTCGGTGTCACGATCACGCTTGCCGAAGAAGGGGGACTGTGTAGCCAAAGGGGAGCTCCTCAAGAAAGGGACTATCGTAAGAACGCACTCATGGCCTGCGGCACTTCATTGCGCAAGAAGCGTAACTGAATAAATCGACTGTGGACATGACAATGCGGCGTCATGAGCCTTCCGAACTCCGAAACTCCTTCCGCCACGCACCCCTCGCGCGCCATCTCGTCGGCCACCGACTCGCGCTTCGACAAGCCCGCGCACGGCTGGCGGCGCACGCTGTTCACGGTGATCTTCGAGGCCGACACGCGCGCGGGCCTGATGTTCGACCTGGCGCTGATCGCGGTCATCGTCACCAGCGTGCTGGTGGTGATCCTCGACAGCGTGCAGTCGATCCGCGAGCAGTGGCGGCCGCTGTTCAATGCGCTCGAATGGGTGTTCACCATTCTCTTCACGCTGGAGTACATCGCGCGGCTGTGCTGCGTGAACAAGCCACTGCGCTATGCGCTGAGCTTCTACGGCGTGATCGACCTGCTCGCGCTGCTGCCGACCTTTCTGGTGGCCTTCGCGCCCGAGATGGCGTACCTGATCGACGTGCGCATCCTGCGGTTGTTGCGTGTGTTCCGCATCTTCAAACTATCGCGCTACTCGGTGGAGTACCGCGCGCTGGTGTCTGCCGTGGCATCGAGCCGGCGCAAGATCACTGTGTTCGTCGGCTTCGTGATGCTGGTGGTGCTGGTGATGGGCACGCTGATGTACGTGGTCGAGGGGCCGGTGCACGGCTTCACGAGCATTCCGGTGGCGATCTACTGGGCCATCTCGACGATGGCCACGGTGGGCTTCGGCGACCTCGTGCCCAAGACCGACCTGGGCCGTGCGATCGCCTCGGTGATGATGCTGCTGGGCTGGGGCGTGCTCGCGGTGCCGACCGGCATCGTGACTGCGGAGATGGCGCGGCGCGGGCCCGACGACGAGGCGATGCCGGTGGCGCCGCGCGGCATTCTCGCGATGACGGCGCCCGCGCCTGCGGTGCCTTCGAAGCGCGTTACGCCTTCGGCCAGACGACGCGCCCTTGCGCAGCATCGTCGAGACGGGCGATGAAGGCATCGGCGTCGGGTTCGGGGAGCGAGAAGGCGAAGGCCACGTCGTCGCCGTGCTGCACATCGTCGAGCACCGCGCCAGCGGCGGCGAGTTCGCGCCGCACCAGTCCTTCGAGCGCATAAGGCACCGAGCAACCGAGGCTGCGCTGGTGCACCAGCGGCACGAGCGTGGCGCCGAGCAGGGCCTGCGCGACCGCATCGGTGTAGGCCCGCACGAGGCCGCCCGCACCCAGTTTCACGCCGCCGAAGTAGCGCACCACGGTCGCGAGCGCGCCTTCGACCTGCTGGTGGCGCAGCACTTCCAGCATCGGCCGGCCGGCCGTGCCACCGGGTTCGCCGTCGTCGTTCGCGGCCGATTGGCCGCCGGCCATCAAGGCCCAGCACACGTGCGCAGCCGCAGGGTGTTCGGCACGCAGCGAGGCAACCACGACCAGCGCGGCCGCGCGATCGGCCACCGGCTGCACGCAGCCGATGAAGCGGCTCTTCTTGATGAGCAGCTCGCTGTGAACCGGCTGTGCAAGCGTGAAGCTCATCCGGTGGTGCGCTCCAAAGGGTTCAGCCGCCGCCGCGCTCGAACTTGAAGACCGCCGTGCTGGCGCGCGCGTTGGGCAGCCAGCGCACGTCGCGCCCATCCTGCAGGCCGAAGGCGTCGAGCACGCGCAGGTTGTTCTTGCCGGCCAGCACCTCGAAGTCCTTGAAGGTGCCGACGCGGATGTTGGGCGTGTCGTACCACTGGTAGGGCAGGCGGCGCGTCACAGGCATGCGTCCGCGCGCCACGCTCAGGCGGTTGGGCCAGTGCGCGAAGTTGGGAAAGGCGACAACGCCGATGCGGCCGACGCGCGCGGTCTCGCGCAGCATCACTTCGGCATTGCGCAGGTGCTGAAGCGTGTCGATCTGCAGCACCACGTCGAAGGAGGCGTCGTCGAACATCGCCAGGCCTTCGTCGAGGTTGAGCTGGATCACGTCGACGCCGCGGCGGATGCACTGCAGCACGTTGCCGTCGGCGATCTCCACGCCATAGCCGGTGCAGCCGCGCTCGCGCTGCAGCAGGTCGAGCAGGGCGCCGTCGCCGCAGCCGAGGTCGAGCACGCGCGAGCCTTGGGGCACGAGCTCTGCAATCAATCGTTGATGTTCGAGGTCGCTCATTGGAACTCCTTCGCGACGCGTTCGAAGTACGAGCGCACCACGCCCATGTAGCGCACGTCGTCGAGCAGGAAGGCATCGTGGCCGTGCGGCGCGTCGATCTCGGCGTAACTCACGTTGCGGCGGTTGTCGAGCAGCGCCTTCACAAGTTCGCGGCTGCGCGCGGGCGAGAAGCGCCAGTCGGTCTTGAAACTCACGAGCAGGAACTTGGCCGTGGCCTGGGCCAGCGCGGTGCTGAGCTTGCCGCCGTGGCTGCGCGCGGGGTCGAAGTAGTCGAGCGCGCGGGTGATCAGCAGGTAGGTGTTGGCGTCGAAGTACTCGCTGAACTTGTCGCCCTGGTAGCGCAGGTAGCTTTCGATCTGGAACTCGACGTCCTGTGTGGAGTAGCGGTAGTCGAGCCCCGCCACCTCGCCCTCGACGGCGCTGCGCAGGATGCGGCCGAACTTCTCGTTCATCACGTCGTCGCTGAGGTAGGTGATGTGGCCGATCATTCGCGCGATGCGCAGGCCGCGCTTCGGGATCACGCCGTGTTCGTAGAAGTGGCCGCCGTGGAAGTCAGGGTCGGTCACGATGGCGCGGCGCGCGACTTCGTTGAAGGCGATGTTCTCGGCCGTGAGGTTGGGCGCGCTGGCCACCACCACGGCGTGGCGCACGCGGCTGGGGTATTGCAGCGTCCACGACAGCGCCTGCATGCCGCCGAGGCTGCCGCCCATGACGGCCGCGAGCGTCTGGATGCCGAGTGCGTCGAGCAGCGCGGCCTGCGCGTCGACCCAGTCTTCGACCGTGACCACCGGGAAGTCGGCGCCGTAGACGCGCCCGGTAGCGGGGTTGACGTGCATCGGGCCGGTCGAGCCGAAGCAGGAGCCGAGGTTGTTGACGCCGATGACGAAGAAGCGGTCAGTGTCGACAGGCTTGCCGGGGCCCACCATGTTGTCCCACCAGCCCTCGGAGCGGGCCTGGCCCTGGTAGACACCGGCCACGTGGTGCGAGGCATTGAGCGCATGGCACACCAGCACAGCGTTGCTCCGCTCGGCGTTCAGGGTGCCGTAGGTTTCGTAGGCGAGCGTGTAGTCGCTGATCGACGCGCCGCTGCGCAGGGCCAGCGGGCCTGCGAACTGCATCGACTGCGAGGTGACGACCAAGGGTGGTGACGACGACATGAATGAAAAAACCCGGCCTCGCCAAAAACGAGCCGGGTCTGCCGCGCCTGTCTTTAGCTGAATTTATAAAGCGCCCGCAAGCTGAAGCAAATCGGCGCAAGAGGCAGTATATCGCCCCGTCGGATAACTACCAGCCGATGATCATGATGATGCCGAGCACCAGGAAGATCGCGGCGGAGATGGCATGCACGAGCTTGATCGGCACGCGCCGCACGATCTTCTCGCCGAGCCACACCACCGGCGCGTTGGCCAGCATCATGCCCAGCGTGGTGCCTGCGACCACCCAGAAGTAGTCGTGCGTGAAGCGGGCGGCCAGCATGACGGTGGCGATCTGGGTCTTGTCGCCCATCTCGGCGAGGAAGAACGCGATCACCGTGGTGCCGAAGACGCCGAACTTCGACGCGCCCGGGGCATCGTCGTCGTCGAGCTTGTCTGGAATCAGCATCCAGGCGGCCATCGCGATGAACGAGCCGCCCAGGATCCAGCGCAGCACCTCGGGCCCGAGCCAACGCGTGATGTAGTTGCCGACGGCACCCGCCAGCGCGTGGTTGATGATGGTGGCGGCGAAGATGCCCAGGACGATGGGCCAGGGTTTCCTGAAACGGGCAGCGAGCAAGAGGGCCAGGAGTTGGGTCTTGTCGCCCATTTCGGCGAGCGCAACTACGCCGGTTGCAACGAGAAAAGCTTCCATGATGGACGTGGGGTTCCTTGGGCCGAAGGACGCAATTGACCGTGCAACACCTTCGGCCATATTCCCGAAGTTGCACGGTCAAAGGTCTCGCCAGGTGTGTTCACTGCACGCGCCATGTCCTGTGTGGGGCAGGACAAGTCTGTTGACGCGGGCCCTTCTCGCAAATCGGAAGGCGGCTACTCCCCAATGACGGGGCGAATTCTACATGTAGCGCCAAGGACCTCGCCCAAACATGCAAGTAGGCACTAGCTTTCCAATAGTTTTGACAGGTGCTACCTCAAGACGCAAATTCCCGCTTGCAATTCGGATATTTCACCCATAATGCACGAGCCTCCCTCTTCATTTTGGTCGGGGGGCAGTTCGGTGATCGGTCAGTTTCGCGCGACTCGACGGCTCTCGTTTGAGTGATGCTTTCGGGACTCCATCGCTTTTCTTGATGTGTTTATAGGAGTCCCTTGATGGGCAACAAACTGTACGTCGGCAACCTGCCTTACTCGGTGCGCGACGGAGATCTCGAACAGGCCTTCGGGCAGTTCGGCGCAGTGACCAGCGCCAAGGTCATGATGGAACGTGACACCGGCCGCTCGAAGGGCTTCGGCTTCGTCGAGATGGGCAGTGACGCGGAAGCACAAGCAGCAATCAACGGCATGAACGGCCAGCCCCTGGGTGGCCGCAGCGTCGTCGTCAACGAAGCACGTCCGATGGAAGCACGTCCCCCGCGCAGCGGCGGTGGTGGCGGCTACGGCGGCGGCGGCGGTGGTGGTTATGGCGGCGGTGGTGGCGGAGGCTACGGCGGAGGTGGTGGCGGCTACGGTGGTGGTGGCGGTGGCCGCTCCGGCGGTGGCGGCGGCTACGGCGGCGGTGGTGGTGGCCGCAGCGGTGGCGGCGGTGGTGGTGGCGACGGCGGTTTCCGCAGCCCCTACGGCGCCGGTCCCCGTGGCGGTGGCGGCGGTGGCCGCTCCGGCGGCGGTGGCGGCGGCTACGGTGGTGGCGGCAACAGCGGCTACTAAGCCCTGGGCTCCCAGGCACACAGACAAAAGGCTCCCTCGGGAGCCTTTTTCAATGGGCGATCGCCCGGCGCTTGTTGCTCAGGCTTCACCGCTTCGCTTCTTGCGTTCGCGCCCTTGCACCGCCCGATCGAGCACGGCGTTGGGCAGCATGCGCATGATCTTGGCGATCACGCCCATCTGCCAGGGAATCACGCGGTAGCTCGTGCCGGCCTCGATGGCGCGCAGTGCCTGGGCCGCAAAATCTTCCGCCTTCATGAGAAAAGGCATGCCGTACCGGTTGCCCTGCGTGAGCGGCGTGTCGATGTAGCCCGGGCAGAGGGTGACGACCTTGACCCCGCTATTGAACAGCTCGCCGCGCAGGCTCTCGCAGTACGCCACCACGCCGGCCTTGCTGGCGCAGTACGCGCCATGCCCCGGCAATCCGCGGATGGACGCCACGCTGCCGATGCCCACCAGCCGCCCACCGCCGCGCTGCACCATTGCCTGCACGAACGGGTGGAAGGTGGCGGCCAAGCCGACGTTGTTGGTGGCGAAGGTCTGCGCCAGCACATCGAGGTCGGAGCGCTCGGCCGTGTCGATGCCGACGCTGATGCCGGCATTGGCGATCACCACATCGGGTAGCCCCTGCTGCGCGATACAGGCGTTGCCGGCGGCGACGATGCTGTCGGTCTGCGCCACATCGGCGCTGTAGATCCGGTAGCGGTCTGCGCTAAGCTGGCGGGCGCTCGCCCACGCTTCGATCTCCCCCGTGCGCCGGGCGACCAGTGCCAGGCGATAACCCGCATCGTAGAAGCTCGCGGCCAGCGCCTGGCCGATGCCGCTCGATGCGCCGGTGATGAAGACAAGCGGGGACGTGGTCATGCAGGAGTGTCTTCTTCAGCGCTTCTTGGCGGGAGCAGGAGCGGCTGGAGCCGCCGACGGAATCAGCACGCCGCGCACCCGGCCGTTCAGATTGGCCACGCCGCTCAGGTTGTCGTAGTCGAGCGTGTCGCCGGTGAACTGGTCGGTGCCGCGAATGAGCGTGACCGGCTTGTTCGACGTGACGCGTTCGGTGTCGACATAAGCGTGCAGGAACTCGCCGCGGAACTCGAGGCGCGGCGCAGGCTTGCCGTTCGGGCCCACCGAAGGATCGCGAATGACGATCGCATTGCCGAACAACTGCACCTCGCTGCCGTCGGAGTTCGACAGGCCGCGGTCAGCCGACCCGCGCGTCACCAGGCCCTCGGGCGACACGCTGCGCATGCGCACCTTGTCGATCTCGATGGTGTCGGTGTCGGGGTAGTGCCGGCCTTCGACGCCATGCAGTTCGCTGCGCAGGTCGCCGTTGGGCAGGAAGTTCTTGATGACGAAGTCGCGCATGAAGTAGTCGGGCTCATGCGTAGGCGCGACCTTGGCCGTGGGCTCCAGCAGCTTGGGTGCGTTACGCACCAGCCAGTAGGTGCCGAGCGCGACGGCAGCCGTGAGGATGATCGGCAGGTAGATCGTGGCGCGGTCGAGGACTTCGCGCACCATGCCCCATGCGCGTTTCAAATTGCTCATGTGGTCGGGCCTCGGGCAGCGTCGAGCATCGCGCGGTATTGGCCGCAGGCTGTGAGCAGCAGGTCGCAGAACTCTCGCGCCGCGCCTTCGCCACCGCGCGCCTGGGTGACGTAGCGCGCAATGCCGCGCACTTCCACGTGAGCATTGGCCGGCGCCGCCGCGAAGCCGACGCGCGTGAGCACCGGCAGGTCGGGCCAGTCGTCGCCGATGGCCGCGGCCTGCGCCCACGTAAAGCCGAGTTGGTCGAGCATGGCCTGCGCGGCGGGCAGCTTGTCTTCGGTGCCGTAGCGCACGTGCTCGATGCCCAGCGCTTCGAGCCGCACGCGCAGCGGCTTGGAATCGCGCCCGGTGATCACGGCCGGCACGATGCCGGCCTTGCGCAGCAGCTTCAGGCCGTAGCCGTCGAGGATGCTGAAGCGCTTGAGCGTTTCGCCGTGCTCGGTGAAGTACACGCCGCCGTCGGTCAGCACGCCGTCGATGTCGAAGAAAACGATGCGCACGTCCTGCGCGGCGAGCAAGGTCTCGGCCTGGAACTCGAGCGGCATCAGATGACCTTCGCGCGCATCAGGTCGTTGGTGTTGATCGCGCCGACGATCACCCCCGCGCCGTCGATCACGAACAGGCGGGTGATGCCGCATTGCTCCATCAGCTCTGCGGCTTCCACCGCCAGCGCGTCGACGCGGATGGTGCGCGGGTCGCGGTGCATGACGTCGACCGCCTTGGGGCTGCGCAAATCGGCGCCCGCTTCGATCAACCGGCGCAGGTCGCCGTCGGTGAAGATGCCCGAGGCGCGGCCGTCGGGCTCGATCACCGCGGCGGCGCCGAAGCCCTTGATGCTCATCGCGCGCATCAGCTCGCTGATGTTGGCCGACGGCGGCACGCGCGGCACTTCGTCGCCCGAGCGCATGACGTCGCTCACGTGAGTGAGCAGCTTGCGCCCGAGCGCGCCGCCCGGGTGCGAGCGCGCGAAGTCTTCCGAGCCGAAGCCGCGCGCGTCGAGCAGCGCCACGGCCAGCGCATCGCCCATCGCCATCTGAGCGGTGGTGCTGGCGGTGGGGGCGAGGTTGAGCGGGCAGGCTTCCTTTGACACGCCCGCGTCGATCAAGATGTCGGCATGGCGGGCAAGGGTGGATTCGGGGCGGCCGGTCATGGCGATCAGGGGCACGCCCTGGCGCTTGACGACCGGCAGGATGACGGTGAGCTCGTCGACCTCGCCGCTGTTGGAAATGGCCAGCACCAGGTCGACCGCCTTGATCATGCCGAGATCGCCGTGGCTGGCTTCGGCCGGGTGCACGAACATCGCGGGCGTTCCGGTAGAGGCAAGGGTGGCGGCGATCTTGCGGCCGACGTGGCCGCTCTTGCCCATGCCCATCACGACCACGCGGCCGCGCACTTCGAGGATCTTGCGCACGGCATCGACGAAGCTCGGACCGACGCGGTCTTTCAGACCGGTGACGGCTTCGGCTTCGATGTCGAAGGTGAGGCGTGCCCGAGCAAGGATGGCTTCGGGGTCGACCACTGGGGCCGGAACGGGGCGGGAGCTCATCTGCGGATTTTACGGGCCGGCCGGCGCCCGGGATCACATGGCCCGGGGAAGCCCGGGGCACGGACATTGCTCTAGCATCGGCGCCTATGTCTTCGTTCGATCTCACGCTGTTGTATCTCCTGGCCGCGGTGATCGGCGTGGTGGCGTGCCGCTCCCTCAAGCTGCCGCCGATGCTGGGCTATCTGTCGGCTGGCGTGTTGATCGGGCCGCATGCCTTCGCGCTGGCGCAGAACACCGAAGGCATCCAGCACCTGGGCGAATTCGGCGTGGTGTTCCTCATGTTCGTGATCGGGTTGGAGTTCAGCCTGCCGAAGCTGCGCGCGATGCGAAAGCACGTGTTCGGGCTGGGCCTGCTGCAGGTGCTGCTGACGATGTCCATCGCCACGGTCGGCGCGCTGCTGATCGCCCGGCTGCTGCTGCCCCCGACATGGCAGTTGGGCTGGCAGACAGCGCTGGCGCTGTCGGGCGCGCTCACCATGAGCAGCACGGCCATCGTGGTCAAGCTGATGGCCGAGCGGCTCGAGCTCGAGAGCGAGCACGGCAAGCGCGTGATGGGCGTACTGCTGTTTCAAGACTTGGCCGTGGTGCCGCTGCTGGTGCTGATTCCCGCATTGGGCGCGCCGCCCGAGGCGCTGGCCAAGGCGCTGGGGCTGGCGCTGCTGAAGGCGAGCTTTTTGATCGGCGTGCTGCTCTACGGCGGCCCGCGCATCATGCGCTGGTGGCTCACGCTGGTGGCGCGGCGGCGCAGCGAAGAACTCTTCATCCTGAACGTGTTGCTGATCACGCTGGGCCTGGCCTGGCTCACCGAGCTGGCCGGCCTGAGCCTGGCGCTGGGCGCGTTCATCGCGGGCATGCTGGTGTCGGAAACCGAATACAAGCACCAGGTCGAGACCGACATCCGCCCCTTCCACGACGTGCTGCTGGGGCTGTTCTTCATCACCGTGGGCATGTCGCTCGACTGGCACATTGTGGTCGAGCGCTGGCTGCTGGTGGGCGTGCTGCTGCTGGTGCCGCTGGCGTTCAAGCTGGGGCTGGTAACGGTGCTGGCGCGGGTGCTCGGTGCCACCTCGGGCGTATCGCTGCGCACCGGCCTCTACCTTGCGCAGGCCGGCGAATTCGGCTTCGTGCTGCTGACGCTGGCGCAGGAACGCAGCCTGCTGCCGCCGTGGCTGGCCAACCCGGTGCTGGCGTCGATGGTGCTGTCGATGCTGGCCACGCCTTTCATCATCATGTACAGCAATGCCATCGTGCGAAAGCTCGTGGCCAGCGACTGGCTGCAGCAGTCACTGCAGATGACGAGCATCGCGCGCAAGACCATCAACACCGCGCAGCACGTGATCATCTGCGGCTATGGGCGCTGCGGCCAGAACCTGGCGCGCATCCTCGAACGCGAGGGCATTCCGTACATGGCGCTCGACCTCGACCCCGATCGCGTGCGCCAGGCCGCCGCCGCCGGCGACTCGGTGGTGTTCGGCGACGCGGCGCGGTTGCAGGCCCTGATGGCCGCGGGCCTGGCACGCGCCAGCGCCGTGGTCGTCACTTATCTCGACGTGCCGGGCGCGATGAAGGTACTGGCCAACACGCGCGCCCATGCGCCGCACGTGCCGGTGATCGTGCGCACGCAGGACGACCACGATCTCGAAAAGCTGCAGGCCGCGGGTGCCACCGAGGTGGTGCCCGAGGCCATCGAAGGTTCGCTGATGCTCGCGAGCCATGCGCTGGCGCTGGTCGGCGTGCCGATGCGGCGCGTGATCCGCGTGGTGCAGGACCAGCGCGATGCCCGCTACAACCTGCTGCGCGGCTATTTCCACGGCGCCGACGACGACAACGCCGACGAGATCGACCACGAGCGCCTCAACAGCTTCACCCTCAATGCCGGCGCACGTGCGGTCGGCCAGACGCTGGAACAGGTGGCGCTGCACACGCTGGGCGTGCGCGTCGCCAGCCTGCGCCGCCAAGACGGCCAGCCGCGCGCGCTGGCCGACAACCCGGTGCTGTCGGACGGCGACACGCTGGTGCTGTCCGGCAAACCAGCCGCGCTGGCGATGGCCGTGGAGCGGCTGCAAAAAGGCTGACGATCCAGCAGCCTTCGCTTCGGTCCCGACCGATCAGTTGATCAGGCTCGGGTTGCGCTTTTCTTCTTCGAGTCGCTGCTGACGACGTACCGCTTCGCACTGCGCATGGGCCTTGAACTCGGGCTTCAGGCACTGGGCCGCCATGCACTGCGCCTTGGCGACGAAGTTGCGGTCGCCGCACATGGCCTGAGGCTCGGCCGGGGCGGCGGGCGCCGACGGCGGAGCGGGAGCGGCGACCGGAGCAGCGGGTTCGGGCGCGTTCGACGGCTGCACGGCGGCGGCGGTTGCCTGCTTGCGCGGCTTGGCAACGGGCTTCGGTGCCGGTGCTGCTTCCGCGGCAGGCGGCGTCTCGGCTGGCTCGACGGGCTGGGGGTCCGCTGGCGCCGCGGGCGCTACAGGCGGTGACGACTCGGTCGGCGGCGGCAGTGGCGGGGCTGCGGGAGTCTCGACGGCCGATGCGGCACCTTCGGCGGCGGCAGGCGCCTTGCGCGTTCCGTAGCCATACCAGCCCGCGACAATCATCGCCATCGCGACCACCAGCAGGCCGAGCCACAGCAGGATCACGCGCCCGCGCGGCGGACGGTCGACCGGCACGGACTGCCGGACTTTGATCCGGCGTCTTTTCTTCATTTCGGGCTTCGAGGCCCAGGTCGACTCCAGCCCCGGCGACGCTGCGGGCGGCGCAGGCGAGCGCGGCAACCCGTCGTCGTGCACCATCAACACGGTCTGTGCGTGTTCGTCGTTCTGCCGCGCGGCGGGCGTCCTGCTGAAGAACGAGGCACGCGCGGGCGGCGGCGGCTCGTCCGGATCGAACAGCGGCGCCGGAATGGTCGGCGCGCGCAACTGGGCGGGCGCGGTGGTGGCCCATTCGCGTTCGGGGCTCGGCGGCGGCGGAATCCGGTCTCCCGCGGCCGACAGCTTGACGCCGCAACTCCTGCAGAAATTCGCGCCGTCACGGTTTTCCGTGCTGCAGACCGGACAGATCAAGGCCATGGCTTACTTGCTGACTACTCTCTACTCTCGGGGTCCAGAACGGAAACTGGCTTGCTGGTCGACTATCCGGTGGTGGGTGGGCGATCGGGGTTTCGTCAGGTCACGGCGACGCGCTTGGAGCGGTGCGCCATGCGCTTGGCGATCACGGCGCCGAGCGCCATCGCGATCTCCAGTGCCATGTTGGGCTGGCGGTTCGACATTTCCGCAAAGCGGATCGCCGTGAGCCGCCACACGCGGCCCGCACCCGTGACCACAACATTGGCCGAATGCGGCTGCCGCGAGAAGAACGAGCCTTCGCCGACCACCGAGCCGGGCGTGAGCACGGCCAGCCGCATCTGCTCCTTGCTGCTGACGCGGTGCACGCTGATGGCGCCGCTCTCGATGAAGAACACCGAACGGTCGGGCGTGCCCTGCTCGATCAATATGTCACCGACGCCGGCATCGATGGGCTGCAGATAGCCCGCCAGCGTTTCCCACTGCTGGACATTGAACGTCAACGCAAACGCGTCGGTGCTCATGTTCTCCGCGATGGCGCGGCTCAGGTTCTGGATTGACATGTTTCTTCGGCCCCCGATGTGAGCCGAAGTATCCGCGATGGCCGCAAGGTTCGGCTACAACTGTTTACGTTTTTCAGGTCGCTTGTAGCTATTTACCAATGCAGAAGCGCGAAAAGATGACCCCCAGCAGGTCGTCCGCGCCGAATTCGCCGGTGATCTCGTTCAGGGCGTTCTGCGCCAGCCGCAGCTCTTCGGCCAGCAGATCGAGCAGCTGGGCCTGCGCCGCCAGATGGCTGGCGGCCAGCGCCAGGTGCGTTCCGACCCGGGCCAGCGCCTGCACGTGGCGCGCGCGCGCGAGGTACACACCCTCGGGCACGGCCTGCCAGCCGGCCATGGCCAGCAGCTGTTCGCGCAGGGCCTCGATGCCCAGGCCGGTCTTGGCGGACAGGGCGATGCCTTGCTCGGGGCTGGTGGCGGGCGCCGCGTCCTGCTTGTTCCAGACATCGAGCACCGGCACGCTCGCGGGCAGCTTCTGCCGCAGGCCGGCCAGGATCTCCGCGTCGGCCGCGGCGTAGTCGCCCAGGTGCGCGCGCGTCAGGTCGTGCAGGAACAGCACGGCATCGGCGCTTTCGATCTGGTCCCAGGCACGCGCCACGCCGATCTGCTCGACCTCGTCGCTGCTTTCGCGCAAGCCGGCGGTGTCGGCCACGTGCAGCGGCACGCCGTGGATCTGGATGGTCTGCGAGACCACGTCGCGCGTGGTGCCCGCCACCGCGCTCACGATGGCCAGCTCGGCGCCGGCCAGCGCGTTGAGCAGCGAGCTCTTGCCCGCGTTGGGCTGGCCCGCGATCACGACCTTGATGCCCTCGCGCAGCAGTGCGCCCTGGCGCGCGCGCTGTTGCACCGCGGCGAGTTGCGACTGCAGCCTTGCCAGCTGCCCGGTGGCATCGGCCTTTTGCAGGAAGTCGATTTCCTCTTCCGGAAAGTCGAGCGTGGCCTCCACCAGCATGCGCAGGTGGATCAGCGCGTCGCGCAGCGTGTGGATCTCGCGCGAGAACGCGCCCGACAACGAGCGTCCGGCGCTGCGGGCGGCCGCCTCGGTGCTGGCGTCGATCAGGTCGGCGATGGCCTCGGCCTGCGCTAAATCGATCTTGCCGTTGAGAAACGCCCGCTGGCTGAACTCGCCGGGCTCGGCCACCCGCAGGCCGGGCAGGCGGGGGCGGCCGGTGACAGGATCGGGCTCGGCCGCTGCTTCGAGGCAGCGCGCCAGAAGCAGCTGAAGCACGACCGCGCCTCCGTGGGCCTGGAGTTCGAGCACGTCCTCGCCGGTGAAGGAGTTCGGCGAGGGAAAGTGAATGGCCAAGCCATGGTCGACCGGCTCGCCGTCCGCATCGCGGAACGGCAGGTAGGTGGCTTCGCGCGGCTTGAGCGCGCGGCTGCAGAGGGCGTCGATCAACGGCGCCAACTTCGCGCCCGACACCCGCACGATGCCGACCGCCCCGCGCCCCGAGGCAGTGGCGATGGCAACGATGGGATCGGTGGTGCGGGCGAGCATGGGGCGGATTCTTTCAGCAAAAAGGAAAAGGGCCGCGGATGCGGCCCTTTGCGGTGGCGGAGGTGCTTGCGGGGCTTACTTGCCCAGCACGCCCAGGCGCTTGTTGATGAACCACTGCTGCGCGATCGACAGCACGTTGTTCGTGATCCAGTACAGCACCAGGCCGGCCGGGAAGAAGATGAACATCACGCTGAACGCGAGCGGCATGATCCACATCAGCTTGGCCTGCATCGGATCGGGCGGTGTCGGGTTGAGCCAGGTCTGGAACAGCGAGGTGGCCGTCATCACGACCGGCAGGATGTACCAGGGGTCTGGTGCCGACAGGTCGGTGATCCAGCCGATCCACGGCGCATGGCGCATTTCGACCGACGACAGCAGCACCCAGTAGAGCGCGATGAACACCGGGATCTGGATCACGATGGGGAAGCAGCCGCCCATCGGATTGACCTTTTCGGTCTTGTAGATCCGCATCATTTCCTGCTGCATTTCTTGCGGCTTGTCCTTCAGCCGCTCGCGCATTTCCATGATCTTCGGGTTGATGGCCTTCATCTTGGCCATGCTGGCGTAGGCCTTGGCGTTGAGCCAGTAAAAGGCCGCCTTCAGCAGCACCACCAGCGCGACGATCGACCAGCCCCAGTTGCCCAGGATGCCGTGCAGCTGGGTGAGCAGCCAGTACAGCGGCTTGGAGATGATCGCGAAGATGCCGTAGTCCTTCACCAAGTCCAGGCCCGGGGCGATGGCTTCGAGCTTCTTTTCCTCTTCGGGACCGGCGAACAACGCACTGTTCACGACCAGCGTGGCACCCGGGGCGATCTTCGGCAGCGTGGCCACCATGGCCACAGTGAAGAGGTTGTCGCCCAGGTCCTTCACGCGGAACTCGCGGCGCAGCTGTTCGCTGGCCGGGTCGCCCTTGAGCAGCCAGGCCGACGCGAAGTAATGCTGCACCATCGCGATCCAGCCGTCGTTGGCCGGCGGCGGCGGTTCGATCTTGCCCTTGGCGATGTCCTTGAAGTCGAGCTTGTGGAACTTCTTCTCGTTGGTGTACGCGGCCGGACCGGTGAAGGTGTTGGTGCCGAACATGGTGCCGGCGGCCACGGTGCCGTGGCGCAGCAGCTGCATGTAGAGCTGCGCGTCGCGCGGCTGGTCGCTCACATTGACCACTTCGTGGCGCACGCCGATGACGTAGTCGCCGCGGTGGAACACGTAGGTCTTGATGTACTTCAGGCCGCCGACGGGGGCGCTTTCGAAGCCCACTTCCAGCGTGTTCTGGCCATCGGCCATCTCGCGCGGACCGGCCTTCGGCGTCATCGGCGTCAGGTGGTTGGGGAAGCGCTCACCGGTGTCGACCTGGTTCAGCAGGCCGGTCTGCGCGACGTATCGGGTAGCGGACGAACCGTTTTCGAACAGCACCACGTGCTTGGTGCGGTCGGCTTCGTCGTACTTCAGCAGTTCAAGCTGGTTGACCGTGGCGCCTTCACTGTCGATCGTTGCCTTGAACAGGTCGGTGGTCACGTTGACCTGCTCGCGCGGCGCGGCCGCGGCGGCTTGCGTGGGCACGGCGCCCGCGTTGCCGCTGGTGCCGGATGCGGTCGGCACGCCGTTGTTGCTGGCTGCAGGTGCGTTGGCCGGGGCTGCGGCCGTGGCGGCCGGCTTGGTCGACGGCAGGAAGGTCGGCTTGTTGCCGTTGAAGACCTGCCATTGGTCCCACAGCAGCACCAGCGAGAACCCAAAAATCACCCACAGTATCGTGCGGCGGATATCGTTCATGACGAAGACTTCTTGTCGGAGGAGAGAAGAGACGAAAACAGCGATCCTGACTTGTCAGTGCGACGCTGAGATTTCGGTGGAACCGGATCGTGGCCGCCCTGGCACCAGGGCTGGCAGCGCGCGATGCGGTGCAGAGTCAGGTAGCTGCCCTTGAGCGCGCCATGCACCTCGAGCGCCTCGATCGAATACACGGAGCAGGTCGGCGTGAAGCGGCACGACTGGCCGAGCCAGGGGCTCAGCAGCAGACGGTAGGCCTTCACGAGGCCGATCAGCAGGCGTTTCATGGCGAAGAAGAAGGTGCCGCAGGCGCCGCGGGAGTGCGCGCAGCCCGCGCCAGCAGTTGCTGGAGCTCGGCGCGCACGGCGGCCTTGAGCTTGTCCGAGGTGGCGCTCACGAATTCCTTGCGGTCGAAACCGGCGCGCAGGCGCACCACGTGCGCAGCACGCGGCAAGGCGACGCCGGGAGCAGCACTCACGGCGTAGATCTGACGCTTGATGGCATTGCGCGTGACAGCACGACGCGCCCAGCGCTTGGGCACCATGGCACCCAGCCAGACATCGTCGGACGCGAACAACGGCTGTGCGCTCGATGCGAGATCGAGCGCACAGCGATGCAATGCGAAATGAGCAGTGCGCGCCACGGTGGCACCTGCGAGGACGGCCTGGAATTGCGCGCGGGTCTTGAGCCGCTGCATGGAAGCCGGGCTGTGCACGTCATTGCCGGTTGGACCGGAAGCGCTGGCTGCGGGAGCCTGCGCTGACGTGTCGGCTGCTGGCAACGGCAGGTGGTCTGCCGTCAGACGGCCAGGCGCTTGCGGCCCTTGGCGCGGCGTGCGTTGATGACGGCACGGCCGCCGCGGGTCTTCATGCGGACCAGGAAGCCGTGGGTACGGGCGCGGCGGACTTTGGATGCTTGGTATGTGCGTTTCATGATGGTTCCAGATTCCCTGATTTCCGCATGAAAAAACCTGCGGGCGCTGGGGAGCGTGTTTCGGATGGCCCCCGAAAGACGCAATGAGGTTTTCAGGGAAACCCGCAATTATCGCAAACATTGGCCGCCGGAACAATCTTCGAGCAGATTTGCGGGCCTTTCGGCATACCGGCCAGCGTGTGGATAAGGTTTTGACAAGTTAGAATGCCGAGCGCCTTCCAGCAGAGAATATCCACAATACCTATACCAAAAATGCCCGAGGGTCTCATCACTTTTTCAAGCGCCCATGTCGACTGACGGCATCGGCGAAAGCCTGTGGCAGGCCTGCGTCGACCAGCTCGCGCAGGAGCTGTCCGAGCAGCAGTTCAACACCTGGATCAAGCCCCTGACAGCGCAGGTCGCTGACGACCTGTCGCGCATGACGGTGTTCGTTGCGAACCGCTTCAAGCTCGACTGGATTCGGGCCCAGTACGCCGGCAAGATCGCCGCCATGGCCGAGAAGATGTACGGCCAGCCGGTTGCCATCGAGTTAGCGCTCGCTCCGCGCGAAGTGCCCGTGCGCTCTGCACCCGTGGCCGTCATGACCGAAACGGATGTGCCGCGCGACGTGGCTGGTCCGGGCGAGGAGCCGGCCGCGGCCGGCTTCAAGAACCGCCTGAATTCCGGCCTCACTTTCGACACCCTGGTCGAGGGCACGGCCAACCGCATGGCGCGCGCCGCGGCGATGCACGTGGCTGGCATGCCTGGCCATCTTTACAACCCGCTTTTCATCTACGGCGGTGTCGGCCTGGGCAAGACCCACCTGATGCACGCCGTGGGTAACCGGCTGCTGGCCGACAAGCCGGATTCCAAAGTTCTCTACATCCACGCCGAGCAATTCGTCTCGGATGTGGTCAAAGCCTATCAGCGCAAGACTTTCGATGAGTTCAAGGAGCGCTACCACTCGCTCGATCTGTTGCTGATCGACGATGTGCAGTTCTTCGCCAACAAGGACCGGACGCAGGAAGAGTTCTTCAACGCGTTCGAGGCCCTGCTCGCCAAGAAGTCGCACATCGTGATGACCAGCGACACCTATCCGAAGGGGCTGGCGGACATCCACGAACGCCTGGTTTCGCGCTTCGATTCGGGCCTCACGGTGGCCATCGAGCCGCCCGAGCTTGAAATGCGCGTGGCCATCCTGATCAACAAGGCACGTGCCGAATCGGCCGAAATGCCGGAAGAAGTGGCCTTCTTCGTCGCCAAGAACGTGCGCTCGAATGTGCGCGAGCTCGAAGGGGCGCTGCGCAAGATCCTGGCGTATTCGCGCTTCAACCAGAAGGAGATCTCGATCGCCCTGGCGCGCGAGGCGCTGCGCGACCTGCTGTCGATCCAGAATCGGCAGATCTCCGTCGAGAATATCCAGAAGACGGTGGCCGACTACTACAAGATCAAGGTCGCCGACATGTACAGCAAGAAACGCCCGGCCAGCATTGCGCGGCCGCGGCAGATCGCGATGTACCTGGCCAAGGAGCTCACGCAGAAAAGCCTGCCGGAAATCGGTGAGCTGTTCGGTGGGCGCGACCACACGACGGTGCTGCACGCGGTGCGCAAGATCTCGGGCGAGCGCCAGCAGCTCACCGAGCTCAACCAGCAGCTCCACGTGCTCGAGCAGACGCTCAAGGGCTGACCGCCGAATGTCATCAAGGGTGCCCCTCGCGACAGCGGAGAATGGCGTCTTACAAGCTGATTCAAAGAGATAGAGAAGAGGAAGAAGACATGATCGTTTTGAAGGCAAACCAAGACAAAGTCCTCGCCGCGCTGCAGTCGGTGGCGGGCATCGTCGAGCGGCGTCACACCTTGCCGATCCTGGCGAACGTGCTGATCCGCAAGACCGGCGGCCAGCTGCAGCTGACCACCAGCGACCTCGAAATCCAGATCCGCACCACCGCCGAGCTCGGTGGCGACGAAGGCAACTTCACCACCACCATCGGCGCGCGCAAGCTGATCGACATCCTGCGCACCATGCCGGCCGACCAGACCGTGAGCCTCGAATCGAGTGCGAGCAAGCTGGTGCTCAAGGGCGGCAAGAGCCGTTTCACGCTGCAGTCGCTGCCCGCCGAAGACTTTCCGCTGGTGCAGGAAGCCGCCAATTTCGGCCCCGTGTTCAGCGTGCCGCAAAAAACGCTGAAAGACCTGCTCTCGCAGGTGTCGTTCGCCATGGCCGTGCACGACATCCGCTACTACCTGAACGGCATCCTGTTCGTTGCCGAAGGCAAGCAGCTGAGCCTGGTGGCCACCGACGGTCACCGCCTGGCGTTCTCGTCGGCCACGCTCGACGTCGAAGTGCCGCGCCAGGAAGTCATCCTGCCGCGCAAGACCGTGCTCGAAATGCAGCGCCTGCTGTCCGACGCCGAAGGCGCCATCGAGATGCAGTTCGCGAACAACCAGGCCAAGTTCAGCTTCGGCGGCATGGAGTTCGTCACCAAGCTGGTCGAGGGCAAGTTCCCCGACTACAACCGCGTCATCCCGAAGAACCACAAGAACACCGTCACGCTGGGCCGCGCGCCGCTCCTGGCCAGCCTGCAGCGCACCGCCATCCTGACCAGCGAGAAGTTCAAGGGCGTGCGCCTGAACATCGAGCCGGGCACGCTGCGCATCGCGTCGAACAACGCCGAGCAGGAAGAAGCCCAGGACGAGCTCGACATCGACTACGGCGGCGACGCCATCGAAATCGGCTTCAACGTGACCTACCTGATCGACGCGCTGTCGAACATGGACCAGGACATGGTCAAGCTGGACCTTGCCGACTCCAACAGCTCGGCCTTGTTAACCATCCCCGAGAACGCATCTTTCAAGTACGTCGTGATGCCGATGCGTATCTAGAAAACACACCACACAGCGCCTTGCGCATACAGCCCGCGGCCCTCCGCGGGTTTGCGCTTTCAAGAGGCTGCGAATTGAGCTTTTGAGAGCCCGAAATATCACGTGAATGCCGTGAGAGTTAGAGGAATATCCGAATGAGTGCTGAAGAAAACAAGCCCGACGTGCCCCACACCGAGCCCGTCTACATCCCCGAGATCGACACCGTGGCCCCCGACACCAGCTACGGCGAAGGCTCCATCACGATCCTCGAAGGGCTTGAAGCCGTGCGCAAGCGCCCCGGCATGTACATCGGCGACACCTCCGACGGCACCGGCCTGCACCACCTGGTGTTCGAAGTCGTCGACAACTCCATCGACGAGGCGCTGGCCGGCCATTGCGACGACATCGTCGTGACCATCCACAGCGACAACTCGATCTCCGTTACCGACAACGGCCGCGGCATCCCGACCGGCGTGAAGATGGACGACAAGCACGAGCCCAAGCGCTCGGCTGCGGAAATTGCGCTCACCGAACTGCACGCCGGCGGCAAGTTCAACCAGAACAGCTACAAGGTCTCGGGCGGCCTGCACGGCGTGGGCGTGAGCTGCGTGAACGCGCTGAGCGTGATGCTGCGCCTCGTGGTGCGCCGCGAAGGCAAGATCCACGAACTCGAATTCAGCCGCGGCTTCGTGCAGAACCGCCTGCTCGAGACGGTGAACGGCGTCGAAGTCTCGCCCATGAAGATCATCGGCGACACCGACAAGCGCGGCACCGAGGTGCACTTTCTGCCCGACACGCAGATCTTCAAGGAGAACTCGGACTTCCACTACGAGATCCTCAGCAAGCGCCTGCGCGAACTGAGCTTCCTGAACAACGGCGTGCGCATCCGCCTGAAGGACGAGCGCACCGGCAAGGAAGACGACTTCTCCGGCGCCGGCGGCGTGCGCGGCTTCGTGGAGTTCATCAACAAAGGCAAGACCGTCCTGCACCCGAACTCGTTCTACGCAGAGGGCGAGCGCCCGGCCGACACCTACGGCGGCATCCCCGGCACGCACATCGGCGTCGAAGTGGCGATGCAGTGGAACAGCGGCTACAACGAGCAGGTGCTGTGCTTCACCAACAACATCCCGCAGCGTGACGGCGGCACCCACCTCACCGGCCTGCGCGCCGCGATGACCCGCGTCATCAACAAGTACATCGAAGAAAACGAGTTCGCGAAGAAGGCGAAGGTCGAAGTCACCGGCGACGACATGCGCGAAGGCCTGTGCTGCGTGCTGAGCGTGAAGGTGCCCGAGCCCAAGTTCTCGAGCCAGACCAAGGACAAGCTGGTGTCCAGCGAAGTGCGCGCGCCGGTGGAAGACATCGTCGGCAAGCTGCTCACCGACTACCTGCAGGAACGCCCGAACGACGCCAAGATCATCTGCGGCAAGATCGTCGAGGCCGCCCGTGCCCGCGAAGCCGCCCGCAAGGCCCGCGAAATGACGCGCCGCAAGGGCGTGCTCGACGGCATGGGCCTGCCCGGCAAGCTGGCCGACTGCCAGGAGAAAGATCCGGCGCTGTGCGAGGTCTACCTGGTGGAGGGTGACTCCGCCGGCGGCTCCGCCAAGCAGGGCCGCGACCGGAAGTTCCAGGCCATCCTGCCGCTGCGCGGCAAGATCCTGAACGTCGAGAAGGCACGCTACGAAAAGCTGCTCACCAGCAACGAAATTCTCACGATGATCACCGCGCTGGGCACCGGCATCGGCCGCGCTGGCGCGACCACCGCGGGCGGCGGCGCGGACGACTTCAACGTCGCCAAGCTGCGCTACCACCGCATCATCATCATGACCGACGCCGACGTCGACGGCGCCCACATCCGCACGCTGCTGCTCACCTTCTTCTACCGCCAGATGCCGGAGCTGGTCGAGCGCGGCCATATCTACATCGCGCAGCCTCCGCTGTACAAGGTGAAGGTCGGTAAGGAAGAGCAGTACCTGAAGGACGGCCCCGCGCTCGACGCCTTCCTGCTCAAGGTGGCGCTGAAAGACGCGAGCCTGCAGACCGGCGGCGCCAACTCCACCACGCTGAGCGGCGACACCCTGGGCGAGCTGGCGCGCAAGCACCAGGTGGCCGAGGCCGTGATCGCGCGCCTGCGCAACTTCATGGACGCCGAGGCGCTGCGCGCCATTGCCGACGGCGTGGCGCTCGACCTCGACACCACGCCCGCCGCCGAGGCATCGGCCGTTGCGCTGCAAGCCAAGCTGCGCGAGCTCAACACCACCGGCATTCCGGCCGAGGTGAGCAGCGAGTTCGACGCGCGCACCGACAAGCCGCTGCTGCGCATCAGCCGCCGCCACCACGGCAACATCAAGAGCAGCGTGCTCACCCAAGACTTCGTGCACGGCGCCGACTACGCCGCGCTCGCCGAAGCCGCCAACACCTTCCGCGGCCTGTTGAGCCCCGAAGGCGCGCTGGTCAAGCGCGGCGAAGGTGAACGCGCCAAGGAAGAAAAGGTCGACGACTTCCGCCAGGCCATGAAGTGGCTGATCGGCGAAGCCGAACGCGCCACCTCGCGCCAGCGCTACAAGGGCCTGGGAGAGATGAACCCCGAGCAGCTGTGGGAAACCACGATGGACCCGACCGTGCGCCGCCTGCTGCGCGTGCAGATCGACGATGCGATCGAGGCCGATCGTGTGTTCACGATGCTGATGGGCGACGAGGTGGAGCCGCGTCGCGAGTTCATCGAGCAGAACGCGCTGCGGGCCGCGAATATCGACGTGTGAGCCTGTTCAGGAGGGACACTCGCACTGAAAACTAGCTTGACACGCGCGCATCACGGGAGCGGCGCTGACGAGGGCTGGGAGAACTCCCGGAAGAGGCCGTCGACGCTGTCGCTGACGATGTCCTTTATGCCCGTCGGGTTGGTGTAGGGAAAGCGTGCGTTGATCCGCTGGACAGTCGCCGCCTTTGCCGAGTCAGTGAAGCCCCCGCGAACAATCTCCTCTGCAGCGATCGCGCGGCAAGTCCTTAAATAGAGTCGCTCGTCATCGAACATAGGCTGCTTCGGACCCGAGGCGCCGTGCCCGGGATGCACGATGGTGACGTTGGGGTACATCGCGTCGAGTCGGTCGATGATCCCAAGCCACTGTCCGGTATGTGCTTCTCTAAGCGGACCGTGAAGCCGATTGAAGATCGCGTCACCGGTGAACAGTTCTCGCGTCGAAGGCAGGTAGTACGCCGTTGTGGCAGGCGCCTCCCCCGCGCCCAATTCGCGCGCGATGATCGTCAGCCCGTCGATCTGCAAGGTCGTGTCGCCGTCGAAAGTTATGCCAGGGGCCACAAAGTCGCGCGGCGTGATATCGGGCGCATCGGCCTGCGTTCCCACGTTCGCACCATAGGTGTCGTTGCGGATCGCATCGGCCGTCGCCTTGGACGAATAAGCGGGGACGCCCGGAAAGGCCTGCCGGAACAGGCCGAGCCCGGTGTAGTGATCCGGATGGGCGTGGGTGACGAAGATCGCACGCACCGGCTTGCCCACTGCCTTTACCGCCGCCAGTGCCTGCGCGGCGTGGACCAGATCGCGTTGAACGTCGATGACGACGAGGCCGCCGCCAGGTGTCTCGATCCAATAGGTGTTGACGGTTCCGGTCCCAGGATAAGTCCACACACCGGTCTTGGATTGCAACACTGTTTGAGCCGACGATTCAGGCGTTCGGTCGGGGTCTGAAGGCTGGGTGGAAGTACCCTGCGCTCCGGCGAGGACAGAAGACATCGCCGCGGCAATTGCGACAGCAGCTCGAAGGCGAGTGAGGTTCATGGTGCCTCCATGGGCTTGATGAGGTTAATCTTCATGCCAGGTCACCGTGGCGCGTCGTAGGTTCCGGGGCTGGCGTCCGTCGCAGTCCATTGCGCGGCGCGCTCCGGTCGGGCCTGTTGCAGCGCCGCCCGGACGCCCTCGACGCCTAAATCCTGCAGGTAGCCGGGCGTGCCCGGTTGTTGGCGCCAGGACTGCGCGATCGTGCCCGCATCCACGGCGTCGAATCCAATGTCGTCCAGCAACCTCGCGACGACAGATTTCTGGCCAACGTCGTCGCCTGAGACCGCGAGCGCAATCCGGTCTGGCGAGCCCGCAGGCCGGCCGTTCTCGAGCAGATGCTGCGCGACGATCGAGTTGAACGCCTTCACCACGCGGTGTCCGAGCCGTTGCTGCACCCAACCGCTTTCAGTCAGGCCGGCTTCGATCTCGGCGATGCGACCGTCGCGCTCGCGCGGGTAGTAGTTGCTCGTGTCCACGACGATCAGGCCGGGCGACGCATCGGCGAACAAGTGCGCGGGCAGGGACGCGACCTTCATCATAGGAATGGCCACCATCACGAGCTCGGCACCTTGCACTACCTCGTTGATCGTGACCGGACGCGCTCCGGTCTCGCGCGCGAGCTCCTGCAAGGACACCGGCCCTCGCGAGTTGGCAATGGCCACGTCATGGCCGGTTGCACGGAAGCGGCGCGCCAGGGCGCCGCCGATGTTGCCTGTACCGATGATTCCGATCTTCATTTCTGTTCCTTCGTGGCTTCGACGAACTGTCGATGAAGTCCAGTGTATTAACATCTGTATCGACAATAATGAGCCATCAGAGCATTAATCTCACAATCAGGAGTAGTGAATGGATCGTCTCGCCAGCATGGCCACGTTCGTCCGGGCAGCGGATCTGGGCTCGTTCGCCGCGGCGGCCTCGGCACTGGCGATGTCGCCACAGATGGTCGCCAAGCACGTTGGCTACCTCGAAGCGCGGCTGGGAGCACGCCTGCTGAACCGGACGACGCGGCGCCAGAGCCTCAGCGAGGTCGGCAAGGTCTACTACGAGCGCTGCAAGTTGGTGCTGGCGGAAGCCGATTGGGCCGATGCGGCGGGCAGCGACGCCACGGGCACGCCGCGAGGACGGTTGCGTGTCAACGCCCCAGTGTCATTCGGCACGCACACCCTGATGCCGTTGGTCTCGATGTATCTGCGCCAGAACCCGGGCGTCGAAGTCGAACTCATCCTGAGCGACCGCTTCGTCGACCTGGTGGAAGAAGGCTTCGAAGCCGTCTTTCGCACCGGGCCGCTGGCGGACTCGTTGCTGGCCGCACGCGCGTTGCGTCCCTTCCGTTTGCTCGCCTGCGCTTCGCCCGCGTACCTGAAGGAACGGGGAACGCCACGTCACCCGAAAGACCTTGAGGGCCACGAATGCCTGGCATTCGTGGGCACGCGCTCGCCGTCGACCGATTGGCGGTTCCTGCGCGATGGCCGTGAAAT
This sequence comes from Variovorax paradoxus, assembly GCF_024734665.1. Classification (NCBI taxonomy): domain Bacteria; kingdom Pseudomonadati; phylum Pseudomonadota; class Betaproteobacteria; order Burkholderiales; family Comamonadaceae; genus Variovorax; species Variovorax paradoxus. The sequence continues at coordinate 6,889,411 of NZ_CP102931.1, read as the reverse complement.
CGCCATCCCAGCGAGCGGCAGACTGCAGGCGAACAACGCCAACGCCCTGCTCGCCGCCGCGCTTGAAGGCTTCGGCATCGCCTTCATCGCAGAGGATCTCGCACGATCCGCGCTGGCCGCTGGACAGCTGGTACAGGTGCTGCCGGACTACGACACGCTGTCCCGGCCGATGCACCTGCTGTTCCAGGCCGATCGGCGGCAGACCACGAAGCTGCGAAGCTTCATCGACCTGGTCGTTCAGGCGATCGGACAGAAGAGCCTCGACGCTTGAAAAGCCTCGCCGCCATGGCCCTGGTGCAGCAGCGTGGCACAGCCACCTGAGCGAGCCACGCGCGGAGTCGCCCCCGGCGATCGCTCGTGACGCTAGGCGCGCGTGTTCTTTGGCGTGGGGCCAGGGTTCTCTTCATCGCGCAGCCGCCGCCACAGCGTGGCTCGGCTGATGCCGAGGACGGCGCAGGCCTTGGCCTGGTCGCCCTGCACCGATTGAAGCACCTCGCGCACGCGACGCAGTTCGGCAGCGCGTCGTGCGCCCTTCAGCAGGCGTTCGCGCACGGGCGCCGGGCGAGCTTGGGTGCATTCGGGAAATACCTCCAGCAGGCGGGCCCGGTCCAGGTTGCCGGCGGGCGCCAGGTAGCTGTGGCACGCCAGCAGGCGCTCGACCAGGTTTTCCAGTTCGCGCACGTTGCCAGGCCAAGCGTAGCCCGCGGCCAGTTCCAGCAAAGCAGCGAGCCAGGCCGATGCTTGCGCTGCAGGTACACCAGCCTTGCCGGCGCGACGGGCCATCAGTTCGCCCGCCAGGAGCGCGATGTCGGCTTCGCGATCGCGCAGGGGAGGCATCTCGATGCGCAGCACCGCGAGCCGGTAGTACAGGTCGCGCCGGAAGAGGCCGCGCTCCACCTGGGATGCGAGGTCGGCATGGGTGGCCGCGATCACGCGCAGGTCCACCGGCACGGCAGCGGTCGCCCCGAGGCGAAGCACCTCCCGCTCCTGCAGCACGCGCAGCAGCCGGGTCTGCAGCGCCAGGGGCATGTCGCCGATCTCGTCGAGGAACAGGGTGCCCGTGTGAGCGGCCTCGACCAGACCTGTCTTGCCGCCGCGCCGCGCGCCAGTGAAGGCGCCTTCCTCGTAGCCGAACAGCTCGCTCTCCAGCAGGCTCTCGCCCAGGGCGGCGCAGTTCACGGCCAGGAACGGCTGCGTCGCTCGCCGGCTGGCGGTATGAATGCCCTGCGCCACGAGCTCCTTGCCGGTGCCGCTCTCCCCGACGATGAGGACCGTGGCCTCGCTTGAGGCACATTGCGCGGCAAGCTCGCGCACGCGCTGCGCCAGGGGGCTGTTGCCTGTGAATGCCTCAAGCCGGTATCGCGTGGGTGCGCCCCGCTGCCGCTGGTTGGCACGCAGGTGGCGGTCCGCGCGCTGGATCACTGCCGGGTCGCGGCACACGAGCAGCGCGCCGGTGACCTCGCCGCCTTCCATGACGGGCGCGCGCCGAACCACCAGCGTACGCATGCCGATCTGCAGCACCTCCTCGGCCGGGGCCTCGCGCAGGCGCAGCGTGGCGCCAAGGTCCAGCACGGGCTCCACCTCGCCCAGCACGCGGCCCGCCAATTCCTGGACGGAGGCTCCCAGCAGTTCCGCCATGACCGGGTTCAGCGCCTCGATGCGCTGCTGCAAGTCCACCGCGACCACGCCGTCCTGCAGCTGGCCTAGGACGGTGTTCAGCCGTTCGTGGCGCGCCCGCTCGGCAAGACTGTGGCGCGCAAGATGGATGGCGTCCTGAAGCGCCTGGCGCACGGCATCGTCCGAGTACATCAGCACGCTGGCGATGCCGGCTTGCTCGGCCAGGTCGGCGACCAGGCCGGGCGCAACCACTGCCTGGACGCCAGCCGCGCGAAGCGCCTCCACGCAGGCGGGGGCATCGTCGGCGCCCCGATAGCTGAACTGGGCGATGCCCATGCCGAACAGCGCGTCGAGCTGCGCCAGATGCTCCGAGGGACCGTCGAACGACACGAGCCCCACCCGGGGCGAGAGGGCGCGCGCGGCCGCCAGTGCGCGCATCAGGTCGAAGCCGCGTACCTCCACCATGGCCACCGGGATGTCCAGATGCTGGCGCAGCCATTCGCCGCTGGCACCTGCCGCCACCACCGCGTCGACCGGTGCGCGCGCATGCAGTTCGCGCACCGCTTCGACAGCCTCGTCGAAGGCAAGACCAACCAGTTCGATTTGCGCCTGCGCCGCCACCTCGGGTACCAGTCGCATCAGCACGCGGCCCAATCGGTGGCGAGCTACGGCCACGATGCGAGGCCGGCGAGGCACGGCGGACGAATGGGCAGGTGGCAGGACGAGTGCATTCATTCGGCAAATTCTATGGTTTCAAAAGTGAAATGAATCTGAAACATCACGCATGGAAAGACTGCCGAGGAAAGTCATAAATTCGTTTTGGATCAATGACTTATATCTAACGACTTGCGAATCCGGTCTGTGGCATAGCGCTTGCGCACCTTGGATAAGACCTCCCGTGGTCTTGTTTTCCCAAATAACCAGGAGCCAACCGTGAACTTCCGTCGCCTTTCCGCAGTGACATGCGCAACCGCCGCCGCCCTGGCTTGCACGCTATCTCCGAGCGTCCAGGCACAGACATGGCCCACCAAGCCGATCCGGCTCGTCGTGCCTTTCTCGGCGGGCGGTGCCAACGACCTGATGGCGCGCGCCGCGGCCGAAGGTGCCTCGAAGCAGCTCGGCCAGCCGGTGATCATCGACAACAAGCCCGGCGCGGGCGCGATCCTCGGTGCCGACGTGGTCGCCAAGAGCGCGCCCGACGGCTACACCTTCCTGGTGAGCGCGGCCGGCGTGGTGTCGAACAGCATGATCAAGAAGAACATGCCCTACAAAGACGACGCACTGGTGCCGGTGGCCATGATCGCGCTGGCGCCCTCGGTGGTGGTGGTGCCGGCCAATGCACCCTACAAGGACCTGAAAGAGTTCGTCGCCGCGTCGAAGAAGGCCGGCAACGGCTTCCACTGGGCCACGGCGGGCACCGGCAGCACGCCGCATTTCGTCGAAGGCATTCTCGAAACGAAGTACGGCAGCAAGCTCGACGTGGTGCCCTACAAGAGCGGCTCGGAGTCGATCACCGCGGTGCTGGGCAACCAGGTCGAGGCGACGTCGGAGGCCAGTATCGTGGTGCTGCCGTACATCAAGAGCGGCAAGCTGAAGGCGCTGGCGGGCACGTGGACGCAACGCATCTCGGCCTACCCCGAACTGCCGACAGCGACTGAAGAGGGCTTCCCCGAGATCCGCATCGCGCACTGGGCCGGCGTGCATGCGCCGCGCGGCACGCCCGATGCCATCCTCGACAAGATGGCCGCCGCGATCGACGCGGCCATGAAATCGCCGGAGACGGCCAAGCGCCTGAAAGACATGGGCATCGAGCCCATCGGCGGCACGCGTGCGAGCTTCACCAAGTTCGTCGACGAAGAGCGCGCAAGGCTCGGTGGCGTCGTGAAGGCCACCGGCATGAAGGAAGACTGAGAACCCAATGAGCACGACCAACGAATCTCCGAAGAAAACCCTGCGCCGGCTGGCCGATGCACGCCGTGGCGTGCTGGTGCCGGGCGCGTTCAACGCGATGTCGGCGCGCGTGATCGAAGACCTCGGCTTCGAGGCGATCTACATCACCGGCGCGGGCGTCACCAACATGTACCTCGGCCTGCCCGACCAGGCCTTCATGGGCCTGCACGAGATCGCCGAGCACACGGCGCGCATCCGCGATGCAGTGAACCTGCCGCTGCTGGTCGACGCCGACACCGGCTTCGGCAATGCGCTCAACGTGCGTCACACGGTGCGCGTGCTCGAGCGGGCAGGGGCCGATTGCATCCAGCTCGAAGACCAGGTCAGCCCCAAGCGCTGCGGCCACTTCTCGGGCAAGGCGGTGATCGACACCGACGAGATGCTCGGCAAGATCAAGGCGGCTGTCGACGCCCGGCAGGACAGCGACCTGCTCGTCATGGCCCGCACCGATGCGGCCGCCGTGCACGGCTTCGAGGCCGCCATCGAGCGTGCGCAGAAGTTCAGCGAGGCCGGCGCCGACATCCTGTTCGTCGAAGCCGTGACACTGGCCGACGAAGTGCGCGCGATGCCCCAGCGGCTGAACAAGCCGCAGCTCATGAACATGGTGATCGGCGGCAAGACGCCGACCTTCGGTGCGCAGGAGCTGGGCGCGCTGGGCTACGGCTTCGTGCTGTACGCCAACGCCGCATTGCAGGGCGCGGTGGCCGGCATGCAGAAAGCGCTCACCGCCCTGCGCGACGACAAGCGCCTGGAGGAAGATCCCGCGCTGGTAACCCCTTTCGCCGAGCGCCAGCGTCTCGTCGGCAAACCCCAATGGGACGCGCTCGAGCGTCTCTACATCTAGGTCAAGGCAATGCCATGAACAGGCTTTCAACCGCAGAGATCCAGCGATCGGCGCTGCTGATCATGGACTACCAGCCCGGCATCCTCGGCTTCCTTCCTGATCCGGCACAGCTGTTCGCGAAGGTCATGCCGGTACAGCAGCTAATGCGCTCGCGAGGCGCGAAGGTGGGCTTCGTGCGCGTGGCTTTCGATGCGGCCGACCTCGAGCGCTTTCCCGGGCACAGCGCCATGGGCGCGCGCGTCAAAGCGGCGGGCGCCCATATGCATCTCGACTCCCCATCGACCGCCGTCCATCCGGATTTGGGCGTCGCGCCGGGCGACATCATTGTTCGCAAGACGCGGGTAGGCGCCTTCTCGACGACCGACCTGCATGCCCAACTGCAGCGCGCGGGCATCGAAACCCTGGTGCTCGCCGGCGTACACACCAGTGGCGTTGTGCTTTCCACGGTTCGCGAGGCGCACGACCTCGACTACCGGGTCATCGTCCTGTCGGACGCGTGCGCCGATCCGGATGCCAAGGTGAACGAGTTCCTGTTGTGCGAGATCTTTCCAAGACAGGCGACCGTGGTCAGTACGGCGGAGTTTTGCGAAGCGATTTCGCCTTAGCTTCGGGCGCCGCGGACACGTCCTGCCGGGCGCTTGTCATTGGAGGTGCAGAGTCGAGACCTGCGAGCCTTCGGTGCAGGGGCCGTCTGAATATTCGGCCGTGCCGGAAGGCGTGACGCACTTGATCACCGCAAGGCGGGCAGGCGTTGCCGCTACGGGCAACACATCGGAGGCGGCGGATGGCGCGGCCGGCAAGGTGGATGCCCGAACGGGCAGTGCGGCCGTGCTCGCCGGTAGCGCATCGCTGGAGCGAGCGGTTGCCAGCGGCGACTGAACAACCGCGGGGACCACGGTCGCCTGGACAGGCGCTCGTGCAGCGCGCTCCCTCAGCAAGTCCGTCAGTGCCACGTAGAAGAGAAACACCGCCAGCAACGCCAGCGCCAGGCACGGCGCCCAATAGCGTTGCGACCCGAGGCCGGTTCCCGGCCGCCCGCTCAGCGCCGCGGCCATGCCAGGCCCCCGCTCTGCAACGTCCCCGCCAGCTTTGCGATTCCGCCAGTACCGCTGGCCGCGCGCCCGATCAACGCACCGCCCGCTGCGCCCGCCACGATGCGCGTCAGGAACGACCGGCTGCGGCCCGCCGCCAGCAGCAGCAATACGCCCGCACCCAGCACCACGAAGTGCTCGCCCGGGTAATCCGCCCGCTGGGCGTCCACTTTCTTGAACTCTTGGATCGTCGATTCGAGGGTCATGGCTGAAGCTCCGTGTGTCCGTTCAGCAGTTCATATCGCGCGCCGCGATGCACCGCTGTAGGCGCGCACCCCTGCACGCTTGCGGATTCAGACGCCAAAACGCCGCATAACGCAGCGAAAAGGCACGGATCAGGGTTTCCGTGAGGTCTGTTAATAAAAGTAGCCCACACGCACGTCACACGGCCGTCATCAGCTATGAAAACAATAGCATTCAGTTCCAATCCGAAGATCGTTCCTCGTAAACGCTATATCTAGCCCGACTCTTGCTAAGCAAAATCCTCGACGGATTTCACGTCACGCAAGATCGAGGACCACACAGCAATGAACCCTACGCGTCTCCGCCGGCCCCTGGCCGCGCTGGTATTGGGCGGTACAGCAGCATTCCTCGGGGCCGTGACTTCGGCTCATGCGTTCTCGAACCCGCCCATCCAGGTGGCGCAGGGCATCGAATACATGTGCGGTGGCGCCGCCAGGGATGAAGCCGCATTCATGGAAATGGTGTCGCCGCGCTGGGCCGCGACCATCGAATTCGGCGTGAGCGACGGCAAGGGCGCGCAGGTGGCCGGCTTTCCGGCCAAGGCCTTGATCGAAGTGCGCCAGAAATACACGGGCCAGGTCGTGATGGACGTGCAGTCGCAAGGCCCCTACATGCTGGCGCGCCTCAATCCGGGCGCCTATGACGTGAACGTGACGCTCGGCGGTCTCACGCTGACGCAGTCGCTGGTGGTGATTGCCGGCATGCCGGCGCGCACGTCGTTCGTCTGGCCGTCGAATTTTGACATGGCTTCGGTGACGCCGGCGCTGCCCCAGACGCAGGCTCTCGCGCAAACTTCCGCCGCCCGCTGAGCGGTCGGCCGCTCCGCTACCCGGCCTGGCGGGCCGGTCAGCCTTTCCTAAGCCACGCGCCGCACAGTGGCACCGTGGCTTCTCGCCACGACGACCAGGAAAGGATCCAGACCATGACTCCCCGTTTTCCATCATCGCGCACGATGCGGCCGCTGGCGGCTGCGGTGTTCTGCGGCGCCGTTCTGCTCGGCGCGCTTTCGTCGGCCCAGGCGGCTGTGAACCCGCCGATCTACATGGCGCACGGCGTCGAGTACATGAGCGGCGGCATCGGCAGTGACGAGGCCCAGTTGATGGAGACGGTGTCGCCGCGCTGGCCCGCCACCTTCGAGTTCGCTGTCAAGGAAAGCAAAGGCGCCGACTTCGCGGCCAATGTGCACGTGACGGTGCGCGACAGCAGTGGTGTCGCGCTGCTCGACAACGTGGTGTCGGGCGGCCCGTTCATGGTGGCGCGGCTGGACCCGGGCAACTACGAGGTCGAGGCGCGACTCGGCAGCCAGGTGCTGAAGCAGCCGCTGCACGTGCTGCAGGGCGCGCCGACCAAGGCGACCTTCGTCTGGCCGGCGGGCACCGACATGGCTTCGGCCAGCACGCGCACGGTGCAGTAGCGCGACGAAAGTGGGCGCCGGCACCGCATCCGGCCGGCACCCGCTTTGTTAACGCCACCGGGCCACAATGCCTGCTATCCGGGCGCCTTGCGCTATAGAAAAAATAGCGATTGCGGCGCCTCCCGGTATCTTGAATGCGCGGCATGCGCCTTGCAGGTGGTGTATCCCGGGCAGTGCCCGAACCCATTGCCCCGATGCCGATCCGTCCCCTGAGCGCCCTGACCGCGCTGTTGCATGTCTATATAGCGCTGCGCCTGCTGCCCGCGCTGGCCATGCTCACGCCCGCATGGCCGTTGGCGCTGCTCGCGCTGGTGGTGTCGGCGGTGACGATTCCGCTGCCTTTCGCATCGCGCCGCATCGGGCGCGATGTCTCCACGGGCGAGGTACTCAAGTGGGTCGGCCTGATCAGCATGGGCTGGTTCTCGTCGATGTTCGTACTGACGCTGGTGCGCGATGCGGGCCTGCTGCTGACCTGGCTCGCGAGTGCGCTGGGCGGCGTGCAGGTGCAATGGAACGCCCTGCAGCCATGGAGCGCGCTGGCGGTGCTGGCGATGGCCACGGCCACGTCGGTAGTCGGTTTTCTCAATGCGCGCCGAACGGCCAGCGTGAAGCGGGTGGATGTGCCCATCCAGGGCCTGCCGCAGGCGCTCGAAGGCTTCACCATCGCGCAGCTCAGCGACATCCACGTGGGGCCGACGATCCGCAGCGCCTATATCCAGCGCATCGTCGATGCGGTGAACCGCCTCGGTGCCGACGCCATCGCGATCACCGGCGACCTGGTCGACGGCACGGTGCCTGAACTGCGCGAGCACATCGCGCCGCTGGCCGGGCTCCGCGCGCGCCACGGCACCTTCGTGGTCACGGGCAATCACGAGTACTACGCAGGCGCGCATGCCTGGATCGACGAGCTGCGCCGGCTGGGCCTGAAGGTGCTGCTCAATGAACACGTGGTGCTGCAGACGCGCAACGTGCGTGGCGCGCAAACCGACGAAGAGCTGTTCGAAAGCGCGCTGGTGCTGGCCGGCGTGACCGACTTCACCGCCGGGCACTTCGATGCTGCGCATGCCAGCGATCCGCACCTGGCGCTGCACGACGCGCCGCCGCTGGTGCACACGCGCGTGCTGCTCGCGCACCAGCCGCGCAGCGCCGTGCTGGCTGCAGCGGCCGGCTACCAGCTGCAGCTGTCGGGCCACACGCACGGTGGCCAGTTCTTTCCGTGGAACCTGTTCGTGCCAATGCAGCAGCCCTTTACGGCGGGCTTGCACCGACTGCACGACATGTGGGTGTACGTGAGCCGGGGCACCGGCTACTGGGGCCCGCCGAAGCGCTTTGGCGCCCCTTCTGAAATCACTTTGCTGACGCTGGTGCCGGCGAAGGCCTGAGCGGCCTGCTCGATCACGATTCCAGTTCGGCCAGCCGGCGGGCGTTGGAGGTGGCCGCCGCGTGAATCGGCTTGAGGCCTTCGCGCGCTATGCGTACCGCAATGCCCGGAAACTGGCTCGCGGCGTTGACCGTGTCGGCCGCCGACTGCACGAATGCGTCGCCATGCGCAGCCGCCTGGGCTGGCGTGACGCTGCCCGCCAGCGAGAAGAAAGCCGTCGTGCTCTGAACCCATTGCTGCAGCACGCGGTTGGCGAGCGAGAAATGGCTGCGGTGCCATTGCTTCACCATCGCAATGCCCGATTCGCTCGCGGCCGCGAGCTTCTCGTCGCCCATGAGCTGGAATTCCGCCAGGTCGGCCGCGCTGGGCGCAAGCCCGGCCTTGGCGATGCGTTCGGTCCGGATGCGGATCACCGAGCCGGAGGACAGCAGCATCTCGTTGGTCTTGAGCGCCAGGTCGAGCCACTGCATGAGCGGATTGGCCAGACGGGCCGCGGATGTAAGAGATGACATGTGGGGCAGTGCGATTTCGCTTGGAGGAGGTCGGACCACTATAGGCTTCGCAGGCTGCAGATGTTGCAGTGCAGCAAACCTGACTCCGCATTTTTGTTGATCAAGTCCCGCTTTCCGATGTGGAAATTACGTGCTGATCGAATATCGAACGCGGCGGAAACCAATGATGCCGACTTATTCCCACTTCATGCATTCAGAAGTCACATCGTGAGATGCACCAGCTGCGCTACGCCTGTCACTTCTGGTGCCTTGGCCTGGCCGGCACGCGCAGCCGCTTGGCCCTCGCTTCTGTGACCAGGTAGCCCAGCGTGGCCACCACCAGAGGCAGCAGGTAGTAAAGACCGCGATAGGCCAGCAGCGCGCCGAGCAGCTTCGCTTGTGGCACCTCGTGCGCGAGCAGCGCCACGAACACCGCCTCGAGCACGCCAAGCCCCGCCGGCACATGGGTGATGACGCCTGCCACGGCCGCCACCAGCAGCACCGCGAGCACATGCGCGTAGCCGACCTGTCCCTGCAGCAGGAACCAGATCACGCCGCCCATCAACGACCAGTTGGTGCACGACATGGCCAGCTGCAGCAGCGCCATCGGCAGCCCCGGCACCTTGAACGCATGGCCGCGCACGCTCCAAGTGCGCCCCTGTGCCGTGGCGCACAGCACCAGGTAGGCAAGCGCCGCCATCAGCAGCACCGCGCCGAGGATGCGCAGGCCCCCGCCGTCGATCTTCCAGTTGGGCGGCAGCGTCATCGGCCAGAAGCAGAAGGCCGTGCCGGCCACCACGAGGTAGCCGAGCCAGTTGGTCAGCATGCTGAAGCCGAGCACGCGCGTGATGGTGTCGTTCGCAAGACCCAGGCGCGAATAGAGCCGGTAGCGGAACGCCACGCCGCCCACCAGCGAACCGAGGTTGAGGTTGAAGGCGTAGCTGATGAAGGTCACGCCCATCACCGTGCCGGTGCCGAGCCGATGCCGCGTCAGGTACCGGCCCAGCAGGTCGTACGTGCTGTAGAGCGCGAAGCTGCAGGCAGCCAGCGCGCCGGCCGCGAGCAGGAAGATCAGAGGCAGCGCGCGAATGGCGTCGAGCACCTCTTCCCAGTCGATGGTGCGCGCCTGCCGCACGAGCAGCCACGCGATCAGCGCGAAGAAACCCCACATCGCCGCGCGGCGGGCCCAGGGCCACCAGCTGTGGCGGGAGAGAGCCATCGTGCTCATTGCGATGCGGCCTTTCCGCTCAGGCGGTTTCCGTCTGCGTAGCACCGCCGGCCGGATTGCTGCGGCCGGTGTCGCGCCGGCTCGCAAGGTCGGTGGCCTCGGCCGGCGTCAGGCGCGGCACGTGGCGCGGCAGGCGGCCCAGGAGGGCCGGATACCAGCGCAGGATGTGGAAGACGAAGAAGCTGCGCACCAGCCGCCAGCCGCTCCATTCGCTGGCGAGGTCGGTCGCCTCCACCTGCTTGCAGCTGTGCTGCATCAGCTGGTCCATGCGCTCCCACAGCACCTTGTTGAAGGCTTCGTCGCGCACGATCACGTTGGCCTCGAGGTTGAGCGACAGGCTCAGCGGATCGAGGTTGCTCGAACCCACGGTGCTCCACTTGTCATCCATGAGCGCGACCTTGCCATGCAGCGGGCGGTCGCAGTACTCGTAGATGCGCACGCCGGCGTGCAGCAGGTGGTGGTACAGCATGCTCGCGGCGGTCTTCACGATCGGCATGTCGGGCTCGCCCTGCAGGATGAGCCGCACGTCCACGCCGCGCCGCGCCGCGCGCCGCAGCTCCTTGATGAAGCGGTAACCCGGAAAGAAGTACGCATTGGCGATCACGATGCGCTCGCGCGCAGTCCGGATCGCGGCGCGGTAATGGCGCTCGATGTCGTTGGTGTGGCGCCGGTTGTCGCGCGTGACGAACATGGCTTCGGCCTCGCCGGCGTGCACTTGCCCGGCGCGCGGCGCCTGCTTCAGCCGGCGGCGGAACCAGCCCGCGCCCTTGCCGCCGAGCGCGATGGCGCGCAGTACGAACTGGTGGATATCCGCCACGATCGGCCCCGCGAGCTCGACCGCGTAGTCCTGCTTGGCCTTGGGACCGAAGTCGAGCATGTGGTCCGCCGAGTAGTTGATGCCGCCGACGAAGGCGCGCTCGCCGTCGATCACCACGATCTTGCGGTGCATGCGGCGAAACACATTGAGCCGCTGGCCCATGAAGCGCTGCCCCGGGTCGAACACCCGCACCTTCACGCCGGCCGATGTCAGGCCCTCGATGAACTCGCGCGAGAGATCGGGCGAGCCGAAGCCGTCGATCAGCACATCGATCTTCACGCCGCGCTGCGCCGCTTCGCGCATGGCGGCATGAAGCTGCAGGCCGACCTTGTCCTCGAACAGGATGAAGGTCTCGACGATCACCTCGCGCCGCGCCTGCCTGATGGCGTCGAACACGCGCGGAAAGAACTCCTCGCCGTTCTCCAGCAGCTCGATGCGGTTGCCGCCAATCCAGTGGTTGTTGTTGTTGCTCATGGCTTGCCCGCTCACAGGTCGATGTCCGCCACCAGCGGGGCGTGGTCCGACAGGTGCGACCACGGCCGGCGCGGCAGCACCACGGGCGCGTGCACGCCGGCATTGCGCACGTAGATGCGGTCCAGCTGCAGCACCGGAAAGCGCGCCGGAAAGGTCCTGGCCGCGCGGCCGTTGGCATGCACGAACACCTCGCGCAGCGCGGCGCCTTTTTCCAGGATGTCGTGCGCGCGGCCGCGCCAGTCGTTGAAGTCGCCCGCCACGATCAACGGCGCATCGGACGGCACCTCGTCGCGCACGATGTGGCACAGCAGCTCCAGTTGCTGCTCTCGGTGCCCCTCGGCCAACCCGAGGTGCGCACAGATCACGTGCACGTCGACGACACGTCCCGGCAGCCGCAGCACGCAGTGCAGCAGGCCGCGCTTCTCGGGGCCGCTCACCGACACGTCGTGGTTGCGGAAATGCACGATCGGGAATTTCGAGAGCACCGCGTTGCCGTGGTGGCCTTTCGGGTACACCGCGTTGCGCCCATAGGCGAACTGCGGCCACATGGTGTCGGCCAGAAATTCGTAGTGCGGCGCCTCGGGCCAGTTGTTCACCCTGCGCGAATGGCGCGAGTGGGTGCCCAGCACTTCCTGCAGGAACACGACGTCGGCCCCCACGGTGCGCACGGCATCGCGCAACTCGGGCAGGATGAATTTGCGATTGAGCGCGGTGAAGCCCTTGTGGGTGTTCACCGTCATGACCTTGAGCGAGGTCGGCAAGACTGGCGCGGCCGCCGCGGCGTCGGGAATAGGCGAAGAAGACATCGTTGTGCGGGTTGTACGTGGCCCCGCGCGCGCTGACTGTAGGAACGCGCCACCTTCTTCGGCCCCATTCGCCCCATTCGCTGCGCGGCGGCGGGCTCCCCATGGCGGCCGGCTCCTACAGGCAGGCCTGCCGCACCCCCACACGACGGGGATTTCACCGCTCCTACGGTGAATTCAGGGCTTGAGAAAAGCAGCCCGCGTTTTCATCCATCGACACCGACACAAGCCACAAGGAGCAAGTCATGAAGCAAGTCACTTTTCGCGCCACGGTTCTCGCCGCGCTGCTGGGCACGGCAGGCATCGCCCTGGCCCAGACCACGTCCATTCCCGCCCAGCCCGATGCATCGGTGGGCGGCGAGGCCAGCACCATGACGCCGGCCGGCGTCGCCAACCCGCCGCAGCGCCCCGACAACTCGATGCCCGCATCGCGCGAGGCGGTGAAGGCCGAGGCCCGCGCGCAGAACCGCAGCAACGCCACCACGATGGTGCCCAAGGGTGAGGCAACCACCATGATCAACCACCAACCCAACGCCATGCCGCAGCCGACCGGCGAGATGTCGCGCGCAGAGGTCAGCCAGACCGGGCGCAAGGTCAAGCCGCAGTTCGGCCAGAAGGGCGAACGCCCGAACGTGGTGACCAACCCGACGGACAAGGCCGGCACCGGCACGCCGGATTAATTGACAAGGCCGCCCGTCAATGAAAAAGCCCGCAGCGCGAAAGCGTTGCGGGCTTTTTCTTCGACAGCGCCGTCACCGGCGCGTCGCAGCGGGGGTCAGCCCTTGGCGGGCGCCGGCGCACCGCGGTGGCCGTCATGACCACGATGGCCATCGTGGCCACGGGGGCCGCCGAAATGCGCGGTTTCGGTGTCGAAGGTCTTCTGCTGCTCGGGCGTCAGCGCGGCATAGAAGGTCTTCGTGGCGTCGGCACGCTTGGCGAACATCGCGCTGCGCTCGGCCTGGCGAGTCTGCATGCGTTCCAGGCGCTCCGGCGTGGTCAGCTTGGCGAACTCGGCGCGATCCATGTGCGGGCGCGGGCCGGCGGGCGGCTGCGTCGCGGTGGTGAAGGAGCTCCATGCGCCTTCCTGTGCCGAGGTGAGCTTGAGCTTTTCCTTCAGGGCGGCAAGACGCTTGGCGCGGTGCTCCTGCATGCGCTCCATGCGCTTGGCGGGGTCCATGCGCTTGTGCTGCGCCTTGGGCGCGGCGGCGCTGTCGGCCTGGGCCACCGCGGCGGCGGGTGCGGCTGGAGCGGCTGCCGGCGCTTGAGCGAAGGCGCCCGAAGAGGCGAGGGCGGCCGAACCCAGCAGGCTGGCCCAGACGATGCGTTGGCGAAGAGAAATCATGAGAGTTGCTTCCTTTCGAAGAAGCCCGCCACCGATGGGCAGCAGGTGAGACGAAGTGTGGAAGAGCTCTGTGTCGCGCCAGTTAGCCCTGCGTGAGCTTGCGTAAAGAATGATGAACCGCGACCGCTGGAGCAGCCGCGCAGCGTGACTTTTTTCCTGGATCACTCAGCCTACTCGCCCTACTTGGGCCGCGGCCGCTTCAGCCCGCGATCGGGCACCTGCAGCTTGCCGGCGCGCAGGTCGCCGACGGCCCGCACGACGGCGCGCGCCACGTTGCGCACTTCTTCCTGCACGTCGGCGTCGGCATCGAGCGCGTCGTGGCTGGTGGCGTAGGGCTCGTAGTAGCCGATGTAACGATCGAGCCGCGCCTGCGTGCCGGCGTCGACCAGGCCCATCCAGTCGAGCCAGTCGCAGAGGTTGCGCCGCAGGCCCTCGACGCCGGCCACGTCGCCGTGCACCACCACGCCGTAGACGCGGCCGTCGAGATGCTTGGGGTAGCCCCAGCCTTCCAGTTCCAGCGCCTTGGCTTCGTCGGGTTTCTTGCCGTGCGTGCTGGTGGGGTCGGGGTTGCCGCCGTCGGCACAGACCAGGCGGTCGATCATGAGCTTCAGCGGGCTCGTGGCCTGGTACCAGTGCGTGGGCGTGAGCAGGATCACGCCGTGAGCGGACACCCAGCGTTCGTAGATCTCGTTCATCCAGTCGCCGGTCTGGCGCAGCGAATGGTTCGGGTAGCAGCTGCAGGGCCAGTGGCACAGCGGCATGGCGGTGGAGGCGCAGCCCTTGCAGGGGTGGATCTGCAGGCCGTATTCGGAGGTGACCAGGCTCAAGTCGAGCAGGTCGGTTTCGATGCCGTTGCCGTCCAGCACTTCGCGCGCGAGTTCGGCCAGGCGCCAGGTCTTGGAGACTTCGCCGGGGCAGGTGCCGTCATTGCGCGGCGAGCCGTTCACCAGCAGCACGCGCGAAGGCGTCTGCGGCTGGCTCCACGCAGCCTGCGCTGCGTCGATGCGCGCCTTCGCTTCGAGCCAGTCGACAGAAAGTTCGTATTCGGGGTCCGCGTAGCCGGGCCCGGCCTTGCGGGTGACGGGCGCCTTGCGGCCTTGCTGATAGGCCTCCCATGCGATCAGCTCGATGCGCCGCAGCGAATCTGTCTCGGCCTGGAAAGCCGGGTCCTGGAAGGGCTGCATGAAGCGTTCGTGGAACTGGGCGCGCTGCAGCGTGTCGGGCGCCTGTCCTTTCCGGATCGTGGAGGGCATGTCCGCAATCTAGGCGGCTCCTGCTGCGGCCGGACCCGTGCCCGATGCCGACTTTCGGTAGGTGGGCGACTACAGGCCCGATCAGCCCAGCTTGCCGTTCTGGAAATCGTGCACGGCTTGCTTGACCTGCTCCTGCGTGTTCATCACGAAGGGCCCGTATTGCACGATGGGCTCGTGCAGCGGCTTGCCGGCGATGAGCAGCGCGCGCGCCGGGCTGTGGTTGGTTGCGCCGGCGCGCAGCACCACGCCGTCGCTGCCCGCGTCGTTGGCCAGGATCGCCATGCGCCGCGTCGGGATTTCGCTGCCCGCGATCCACAGCGATTCGCGGAACACGTAGACCAGCGCGTTGTGATCGTCCGGCAGCGGCTGCGCGAACTCGGCGCCCGGCGGCAGCGTGATGTCGAGGTACAGCGGCTCGGTGTGCTCGCGCCGCACCGCGCCCTCGATGCCGTGACTCGCGCCAGCGATCACGCGCACGTGTGCGCCGCCAGCGGTAGTGAACTCGGGAATTTCTTCGCTCTGGACGTCGCGATACCAGGGCTCGCGCATCTTGTCTTTGGCCGGCAGGTTGAGCCACAGCTGAAAGCCTTCCATCAGGCCTTCCTCCTGCTCGGGCAGCTCGCTGTGCACGAGGCCGCGGCCGGCGGTCATCCACTGCACGCCGCCGTTCTCCAGCAGTCCTTCGTGGCCCTCGCTGTCGCGATGGCGCATACGGCCCGCGATCATGTACGTGACTGTCTCGAAGCCGCGGTGCGGATGGTTGGGAAAGCCGCCGATGTAGTCGCCCGGGTTGTCGCTGCCGAAGGCGTCGAGCATCAGGTAGGGGTCGAGCCGCTTCTGCAGGGGCTGCTGCAGCACGCGGGTGAGTTTCACGCCGTCGCCGTCGCTGGTGGAAACACCGGCCACGATGTGGTCGATGCCGCGCGGTGTGGCGACGGGATCGGTAGGGTGGTTGGCGTGGTGGTTGGCATTCATCATGCGTCCATGGTGGCACTAACGCGCCTGCCGCGCCACCCGCCCCGTCAAGGCCACTGCTGGCGCTGCCAGTAGTTGTACTTCCAATGCGTCTCGAAGCCCGCCCGGCGGTAGAGCGACAGCGCCGGGTGGTTGTGCGCATCGACCTGCAGGAACACCCGCTCGAAGCCGCGCGCAGACGCGGCCTGCGCCAGCCCGGCGAGCACGCGCCCCGCAAGGCCGCGCCCGCGCTGCGCCTGATCGGTGCGCATGCCGTGCACGCTGGCCCAGCCATGCCCGAACGCCATCGCGCCGGCCGCCAGCGTGCGGCCGCCTTCGCGCACGCTGGCATAGAGCGTGCCCTTGGCCCGCGACAGCATCCGCACGCGATGGGCGCCGTCCACCGGATCGAAGCCCTCGCCGAGGAACAGCGCCGACCACGCGTCGTCGGGCGCGCGGTCGACATCGGCCAATGCACCGCCTGGCGCGACCACCTGCCGCATGCGCTGCACCGACCCGATCTGCACGCAGGTCGGGCTGTCGCCGATGTAGTGCCGCCGCTCCAGCTCGGCGCGCAGCCCGTCGAAGCAGGGTGCGTCGGCCAGCCGCAGCGCGGGCACGACCTGGCGGCTGTCGTAGCGGTCTTCGATGCGGTCGAGCGTTGCGTGATCGACCGCGCTGCGGTGCAGCGGCACGGCTGATCTGGCGCGCTTCACGGTGCCGCCGGCAAAGGGCAGCAGCCAGCCGTCGAGCTCCTCGGTCAGGTCGGGCGACACGGCCGCGATGGTGGCGCGCTCGATGGCTTCGATGTCGGTGACGTTCAGTGTCATGGTGTTCATGGCGTGGCCTCCGGCGCCGTGAACTTCGCCGCGGCCACGCCCTTGAGCAGCGCTTCGCGCTGGTTCCGGCTGATACCGCGGATGCCCTCGGCAACCCACTTGATGCGGTCGGCGTCGATGTGGCCGTCGCGCCGCCATTGCTCGAGCACGGCCTGCGGCTTGTGCAGCATGGCGGCAAGCCACACGGCCTGCGCCGGTTCGAGCGTGCGTGCGCTGCGCTTGAAGTAGCGCCGCGCCGCGGCTTCGGCGCCGCAGATGTTGCCGCCCCAGGGCGCGTTGTCCAGGTACAGCTGCAGGATGCGGGCCTTGCCCAGCGTCTGCTCCATCTCGACCGCGTAGAGCAGCTCGCGCAGCTTGCGCTCGGCCGTGCGGTCGCTGCCAGTCACCAGCAGCTTGGCCAGCTGCTGCGTGAGCGTGCTGCCGCCGCGCCGGATCTGGCCTGGCTTCTGGTTGTTGTCGATCGACGCGAGGATCTCGGTCAGGTCGTAGCCGCTGTGGGTGAAGAAGCGCTGGTCTTCGGCGGCGATGACGGCGCGCGCCAGCCAGCTGTCGTTGGCCAGCTTGGCCGAGGGGCCGCAGCTGGTGCGCGCGTTGAGCATGGCCTCGGTGCCCAGCCCCTCGACGGTGAACTGGCTGATGACGGGCTGCACCGCAAAAGTGGCCTCGGGCAGCACGAGCTGGCCGCGCAGCGCCAGCGTGCCGCCGATGCGTGCGCGCTGCAGCTCGGGCAGGGTGGGCACCAGCACCGCGTACCAGCGCGCGATGGGCGCGTCCTGCACGCTGGCATTCAGATGGATGTTCTTCGGCGTGAGCCTGCCGTCCCAGTTGCCTTGCAGCCGGGTGGTGTCAGTGCCCTGGGGCGTGGCTTCGAAGGTGCCGTTGAGCGTGTTGCCGTCGCGCTTCACGGTGGCGATCAGGCGCTCGACCCGGATCGGCTGGGTGCCGAGCGCCGGAACCTCGGCGCTGCAGGGGGCGCACTGCATTTCGAGCAGATCGCCGGCCGGCTTCCAGGCGAAGCGCACGGTGCCGAAGCTGGTGTCGAGCGAACGACCGTCGAGGTAGGGCGCGAACCACGACGAGGTGGCCACGCGCACTGCGGTCGGAATGCCGATCTCGAAATTCAGCGGCCCCGTCTTCACCGTGGTGCTCCACTCACCCGCAGCCGGCGCGAGCGCCAGCTTGACTATCAAAAAGATAGCTACACACGCCGTAATGACCAAGGCCAGCAGGCCGTAGAGCACGAATCGCAGGATCTTCTTCAAGGCACGTTCTCGGATCGTCAGATCGGTTTTGCTACCGCGACAGCTTGCCACGGCCCATGGGATTGGCCGCTGGCCGCTGCCCAGTACCAGCTTGAAGTGTCTGTGAAAGCCGTGCCCCGGGCATCGACGATGCGCTCGCAAACGCGGATTTTTTGTGCACCGTGCCGTTGCGCAACAAAACAGCGCCACATGCGCTCCTGCGCGTCGCGTTCCAGGCGCGCCTGTTCGATGCGGTAGCCCAGCGCGCGGTAGCAGTCCGTCGCCGGGTGCAGCATGCGCGTGGGTTGCGCCACCTCGCGCATCACCAGGGTCTGAGTGCCGTCGGTCATGCGGCCGATGGCGCCGGGGAAGCGGTCGGCAAAGCGCTGCTCCACGTCGCTCAGGGCCAGCGGGCGCAACGGAACTCCATCCCACTCGCCAGGCCATTCGTGCGACATCACTGCAGCGACCGGTTCGGCCGGTGCGCGCACAGCCGCGGTTGCCGACCACAGCACGCACAGCACCATCGCCAGCGCAAAGGCTGTCTTGTGGCCGATGCGGTTGATGAAATGGTTTGCAAACCAGCGCTCAAAGAACGGTGTCGACATGGCGGCTTCCTTGGGTGGTGATCAGGCCTGGAATGGGGTGTTCGGCAGCTTGGGGTTCGGACCGGGCCGGCACCATGAGGCGGGCGATGGCACCGCACACCACGGCCAGCACCAGCAGGCCCAACGCGTTGTGCGCCCACGGCGCAAGCGGATGGCCAGCGCCTTCGAAGGCAATCAGCACGCTGTTGCGCACGATGTTCCCGGCCAGCACGAAGAGACCGACCATCGGCAGGCGGCGCATGAAGGCGCGGTCGCTGCGGCGCGCCCACAGCGCGACGGCACAGGCCGTGAAGTAGCCGAGCCACACCATCTGCACGCCCGAGCAGGGCGCATCGACGATCACCAGCCGGCCGTCGATCATCAGGCTCGTGCCTTCGCGCGCCACGTCGAAACCCGGTGCCAGCAGCCAACGGCTGACTTCGGCCGTCAGCACGCGCAGCGGATAGCCGGCATAGAACTGCAGCGACGACAGCAGCGGCAGCGCCAGCACCGCAAGGCCGGCCACCGGAAACGCCGCCACGCGGCGCGGCAGGAAAGCCAGCAGCCCGCAAGCCAGCGCCAGCACGGCCACCAGCCCGGCCGCAAGCGGCGGCAGCGCGGGCACGAAGCCGAGCCCCGTGCGCAGCAGCGTCGCGAGCACGGTGCCCGCGCCAGCCAGCGCGAGCCAGCCCAGTCGCGGCGAGGCACGCAGTTCGCGCCGGCGGTTCCAGGTCAGTGCCGCGAGCGCGACCAATGCCAGCAGGCCCATTGGATCGTCGGAGCCGTCGCGCATGCGCTGCACCATCCAGACCCAGGTCGGCATCAGCGCAAGAAACTGCAACCCGAGCCAGCCGGCGGCCGGCGTGCGGTCGATGTGGATGCCCCAGTCCACGATGCGCGGGTGGCGGTGGGCGAGCGTTGCCAAAGACATTTTTCTTCTCTCTTTTTGTTTTGTTCAGGCAGTGAAACGACGTGCGTCGTTGCGGCGCGCGCGGCGGCGCAGCATCGCGAGCATCGACAGCACGACGGCGATGGCGCCGAGCGATTCGGGTTCGGGCGTGCTCGGCACTTCGGCGCCTAGCGCGAGATTGCTCACGCCCTGCGGCATCGGCAGCGGCTGGTTCACGCCCACGCTGTCTTGCGGTGCCACGTTGCGCACCACCTTGTCGACGGCAATGAAGCTCGTGTACTGCGTGAGCAGGCTGTACTTCAGGCCGAGCTCGGTAATGCGTTCCTTGAAAGCCGTGCCGCCTTCCAGCGTTTCCTGGTCGCTCAGGCTCTGGATGCGGTGGCGGGCCCACAGCGTGCGCAGCGCGGCGGTGTCCTGGCGGGTGCGATCGTCGATGCGCACTTCCTGGCGGTACGGGCCGCTGGCGCTCTGGCCTTCGATGATCACGCGGCCTTTCGCTTCGCCACGCCATTTGCCGAACACGATCACCGGGCGTTCGCCGAGCACGTCGGGCAGGGCCTGCGGTTCCACGTCGTACACATCGAGCCCGCCAAAGGTGGCCTTCACGCTGGTGAGCACCGGCGACTCGACCATGCGGCGAAAGCGCGCGGCCTGCTCGGGGGCCTGCACCGGGTCGGTGATGATGAAGGGCTCGCCCATGCCGGCGCGTGCAATGCCTTCCATCAGGCTGCGATTGACCGACGAACCGATGCCGAAGGCGAACACATTGGCCTTCGAGAGGTTGTTGCGCACAAGCTCGAAGGCTTCGCGCTCGACCGTCACGTAGCCGTCGGTCACCACCACCACCGAGCGCGACACGTTCTCTTCCTTGGGCTCGGCGTACGCGCGCTTCAGCGCGGGAATGAGTTCGGTGCTGCCGCTGCCGCTGTAGTTCTGGATGGTGGCAAGCGCCTGCTCGATGTTGGCGCGCGTGGCCGGCACCGACTTGGGCGAGAGCATCTTGTTGCTGCCGGAGAACAGCAGCACGTTGAAGGTGTCGCTGGGGCGCAGGCCACCGATCAGGCGTTCGAGCACCGTCTTCGCGGTGTCGAGCGGAAAGCCGTGCATCGAACCAGAGATGTCGACCACGAAGATGTAGTCGCGCGGCGAGATGGCGCTGGCGGCCACGGCCTTGGGCGGCTCGACCATCGCGAGGAAGAAGTTCTCCGCGTTCTCGCCCTGGCCCTTGTAGAGCATCAGGCCCGACTCGATCTTCTCGCCAGCCAGACGGTAGTCGAGCACGAAGTCGCGGTTGTCGGCGGAGCGGCCGTCGGCCTTGAGCGCGATGTCGGCGTGCTGGTCTTCGTCGCTCTTCTTCACGTCGATGGTGTGCGTGGCCGAGCGGATTTCCTTGATGCCCATCGGCGTGTCGATGCTGGCCTTGAGCCTGAAGCTGGTGCTCGGCGCCACGCCCGCGGGCAACGTGGGCTGAGCGACCCATTTGGCTTGCGCGTTCTCCGATTGCGGCGAGTTGTAGCGCGGCCCGACCACGGTCGGGAACACGAACTGGTAGTTGCCCGACTGCGGCACCAGCAGCTCGGTGTAGCGCAGCTCCACCTTCACGTCGTCGCCCGGCATGATGTTGGCGACATTCATCTGGAACACATTGGGCAGGTGCTGCTCGAGCAGCGCGGCGGTCTTGCCTTCCTTCTTGGCGGCGTCGTATTCGATCTGCGCCTGCTGCTTCTCGCGGATCTGCGCGGTGATGAGCCGGTCGGCCAGGCGCACGTTGAGGCCGCTCACGGCGGCCTTGGTCGAGCCGGGGAAAACGTACTTCGCTTCGATGGCGCGCTGGCCTTCGTTGCGGTAGGTCTGCGTGACCGTCACGTCGGCGATCACGCCCGAGATCTTCACCGAGACCTCGGTGCCCTTCAGCGGCAGGCGGTCGACCGATGGATCGTCGCTCTTCACGAAGAAATACGGGCTCTCGGTCTTCAGGCGCGGGCCGGCGGGCGCTTCCTGCGCATGCGCCGGGCGCACGCCCATGGCAATGAAGCCCGCAGTCGCCAGGCTCACGGTGGCGAGCCAGAGCCAGCGGCCGGGACGTGGGGTGGTGATGTGGGCATCCATGGCGGGGGTCCTTGTCCGTGCGAACTTGCACAGCCGCAACTGTCGGCACCACACGAGAAGGCAGTTGGAAGGCTTCTTGAAGTCGGAAACACCCGTGCCTGGCTCTGTGAAGTCTGTGTGAAGCGAAGCGGCGCGCACGCTTCACACGGCCTTCGGATCGCGCGGCGAGCATCGCGGCTTCGCTACAGACGAGGAGAGAAAACCATGCTTCAGTTGTTGAAGGCCCTTCAGAGTTCGGTGCTGGCCAAGGTCGCCGGCCTGTTCTTCCTGCTGTTGCTCCTGTGCATTCCGCTGGGCGAGATCGACTCGATCAACCGCGCCCGCGGCGAGAGCCAGCGCGAAGCGGCCGACGAGCTCGCCGCCACCTACGCGGGCCGCCAGACGATGGTCGGGCCGCTGCTGTTGGTGCCGTATGTGGAGCGCTGGATGGAGCCGCTGCGCGACGCGCAGGGCAAAGTGATCGGCCAGGAGCCGCGCAGCAAGGAAATGGCCCACGTGGTGTTTCCTGAGAAGCTGCACATCGAAGGCACGATGGCGCCGCAGGAGCGCTACCGCGGCATCTTCAAGATTCCGTTCTACACGCTCAACGCCACGCTCACTGGCGGCTTCACGGCCTTCGACCCGAAGGCCGTGCCGCACAGCGAGTCCGACTCGAGCATCGAATTCAAGGCGCCCTTCATCGCCTTCAACGTGAGCGACCTGCGCGGCCTCGACGGCTCGCCCGCGATGACGATGAGCGGCGAGGCACTGCGCTTCAAGCAGCGCGTGCCGGGCCTGGCCGACGGTGCATGGTTTGCAGACGGCATCCACGCGCCGCTCACCGGCGCAGCGCTCAATGCATGGCAGGCCAACACGCCGGTCGCGTTCGAAATGAAGCTCGGCCTGGTCGGGCAGGACACGCTCTCCGTCGCGCCCATCGCCGAGGAAACGACCGCGCACCTGACCTCGCCCTGGGCACACCCCAGCTTCGGCGGCCGCTTTCTCGCGGCCGAGCGCAGCGTGACGCCGCAGGGCTTCGACGCGCACTGGCGCGTGTCTTCGCTCGTGACTTCGGCGCGCGAGCAGGTTCGCGCGGGTCTCTCAGGTCGCAGCAACGCCGCTGAAGCAGCTACCACCCAGGCACGTCAGAACACGGGCTCGCTGCAGACCTTCGACGTGTCGCTCGCGCAGCCCATCAACGTCTATTCGATGAGCACGCGCGCCGGCAAGTACGGCGCGCTGTTCATCGGGCTGGTGCTGATGGCCGCCTTCATGTTCGAACTGTTCCGCAAGCTGCGCCTGCATCCGATCCAGTACGGCCTGGTCGGCCTGTCGATCGCGCTGTTCTTCCTGCTGCTGCTTGCGCTGTCGGAGAAGTTCGCGTTCTGGATGGCGTATGCGGGCGCTGCCACGGCGAGCGTTGCGCTGCTGGCCGTGTACTTCAGCGCGGTGCTGGGAGGCTGGCGGCGCGGCCTGTCCTTCGGCGCCTTCGCGGCGCTGCTCTATGGCGCGCTCTACGGCCTGCTGGCTTCCGAGAGCAACGCACTGCTGCTCGGCGCGCTGCTGATCTTCGGCATGCTGGCCACGCTGATGCTGGTGACGCGCAAGGTCGACTGGTATGCGCTCTCACGACGCGTGGAACCGGCACCGGAAGCGCAGGCGGCATGAGACTGCTGCGGGTCATCGCGAGTGCATCGGGCTGGCTGACCCTGGCCACGCTGTGGTTCTGGGCCTGGCACCTGAAGGACCCGCACTTGCGCTTCATGCGGGCGTGGGAACTGCCCTTGCTGTTGGCGATACTGGTGGCCAGCATCACCATCGCCTGGAGGTTTGCACGGGGCAACTTGCGCCCGGTCGCTCTGGGCCTGGCATTCGCGGCCTTGCTGACTGCCCTGTGCAATGAGGCGGCCTCGCACCAGCACCGGGCCGAAGTGAATGCATCGGAGGGCCCGCTTGCCCAGACACTGGGCGCGCATTTCATCGTCGGGTATGACGATGCAAAAAACCTGCGCGAGCTGGCCCGAAAGGGCCTGATCGGCGGAATCTTCGTAACCGGCCGCAATGTAAAGGGCCGCACGGCCGCTGAACTGCGCAATGAGATCGAAGGCCTGCAAGCATTGCGCCGCGAAGCTGGCCTGCCATCGCTGATCGTCGCAACCGACCAGGAAGGCGGCTCGGTCTCGCGCCTCTCGCCGCTGGTCGAACGCCAGCCCTCACTCGCCTCGCTGCTCGACGCCGACGTGCTCGACAACGAACTCGCGCAACGCGCCCGTGCCTACGGTGCGCAACAGGGCAGGGCGCTCGCCGCTTTAGGCATCACGCTCAATTTCAGCCCGGTGGTCGACCTGCGCCCCGGCCGCGCACCGGGCCGCTGGGACTTTCACACCCGCATCGACGAACGCGCGATCTCGGCCGACCCCGCCATCACTGCGCAGGTGGCGCTCGCTTACGAGCTGGGCCTTGAATCCGCAGGCGTTCGCGGCACGCTGAAGCATTTTCCCGGCCTGGGCGGTGTAGCCGAGGACACCCATCATTTCGCCGCCGAACTGCGCACGCCGGTCGCCCAGCTCGCGGCGCACGACTGGAAGCCGTTTCAAGACGTGTCGAAACATTCGGATGCCGCGATCATGCTGGGCCATGTCATCCTTGTAGAGTTCGACGCCGAATATCCGGTCTCTTTCTCGCGCAAAATCGTGCAGCGGGTAATTCGAGGCGAATGGGGCTACCAGGGCCTGCTCGTCACCGACGATCTCACGATGGGCGCAGCCTACAACCGCGGTCTTTGCGATGCCACCGTTCGCGCCCTTGGCGCCGGCGTGGACCTGTTGCTGATCGCCTTCGACCACGACAAGTATTTCGATGCCATGCATTGCGCGCAGCAGGCAGCGCGGCAGGGCACGCTCGACCTGCCGATGCTGGAACGCAGTGGCGCGCCGCGGCTCCAATCCTTTCGCTAGCAGACAAGCAAGCAGCCAACTCTTATGTTCAAACGCTCAAGCTCCAAACCTTCCGACGACGGCAACGCGGCGTCCAACGAACCCCGCGCGCCGTGGAAGCGCATTGCCGGCTGGGGCGCCATCGCGGTCGGCTCCGGCGCGCTCGTGGTGCTGGTCGCAGCCATCGTCGCGGTGGTCGCCATCTATCCGAAGCTGCCCGATGTGTCGGAGCTCTCCGACTACCGCCCCAAGCTGCCGCTGCGCGTGTACTCGACAGAAGGCCAGCTGATCGGCGAGTTCGGTGAAGAGCGCCGCAACCTTACGCCTTTCGCCAACATTCCGAAGGTCATGAAAGACGCGGTACTGGCTGTGGAAGACGCGCGCTTCTACGACCACGGCGGCGTGGACTACAAGGGCTTCCTGCGTGCCGCGGTGGCCAGCCTGAAGGGCGGCCGCAAGCAGGGCGCGTCGACCATCACGATGCAGGTTGCACGCAACGTGTACCTGAGTTCGGAGCGGACGATGAGTCGCAAGACCTACGAGATCCTGCTGGCGCTGCGGCTCGAACGGCAACTCACCAAGGACCAGATCCTCGAGATCTACCTGAACCAGATCTACCTGGGCAATCGCGCCTACGGCTTTGCGGCCGCCGCCGAAACCTATTTCGGCAAGCCGCTGCAGAACGTCACCATCGCCGAAGCCGCAATGCTGGCCGGCCTGCCGAAGGCGCCCGGCGCCAACAACCCCGTGGCCAACCCGCGCCGCGCGCGGGCGCGCCAGCTCTACGTGATCGACCGCATGCAGGAAACCGGCTTCATCACCGCCGACCAGGCTGCAGAAGCCAAGAAGGAAGAACTGCACCTGCGCGACGCCGCCGATCCGAACCGGCTGCATGCCGAGTACGTGGCCGAGACGGTGCGCCAGATGATGTACGCGCAGTACGGCGACAGCATCTACACCAGCGGCATGAAGGTCTACACCTCGCTCGTGGCGGCCGACCAGGCAGCGGCCTACAGGTCGCTGCGCAAGGGCATCATGGACTACGAGCGGCGCCAGCCCTACCGCGGCCCCGAGAGGTTCGTCGACCTGCCGACCGAGCAGAAGGAAATCGACGAAGCCGTGGACGACGCACTGGCCGAACACCCTGACAACGGCGACGTGGTCGCGGCCGTGGTGCTCGACGCGAACGCGAAGGAAATCAGCGCCGTGCGCGCGAACGGTGAAACCATCCAGATCACGGGCGACGGCCTGAAACCCGCGCAGTCGGGCCTCGCTGCGAAGGCACCGCCGAACATCAAGATCCGCCGCGGCGCGGTCATCCGCGTGGCCAAGACGCCGAAGAACACCTGGGAAATCACGCAGCTGCCTGAGGTGGAAGGCGCTTTCATCGGCATGGACCCGCGCAGCGGCGCCATCAAGGCACTGGTCGGCGGTTTCGATTTCGGCAAGAACAAGTTCAATCACGTGACGCAGGCCTGGCGCCAGCCGGGATCGAGCTTCAAGCCCTTCATTTACTCGGCAGCACTCGAAAAAGGTTTCACGCCCGCAACCGTGGTGAACGACGCGCCGCTGTACTTCGATGCCAGCGCCAACGGCGGCCAGCCTTGGGAGCCGAAGAACTTCGAAGGCACCTACGAAGGCCCGATGCCGCTGCGCACCGCGCTGATGAAGTCGAAGAACCTCGTCACGCTGCGCGTGCTGGAGTCGATCGGCGCGCCCTATGCGCAAGACTGGATCACCAAGTTCGGCTTCGACAAGGACAAGCACCCAGCGAATCTGCCCATGGGCCTGGGCGCCGGCTCGGTCACGCCGATGCAGATGGCGGTGGGCTATTCGGTGTTCGCCAACGGCGGCTACCGCGTCAATCCGTACCTGGTCACGCGTGTCACCGACATGAGGGACAAGGTCATCATGGAAACCGAGCCGCCGGTGCTCGACGAAGCGCGCCGCGCCATTCCGCAGCGCAACGCCTTCATCATGGATTCGCTGCTGCAGAGCGTGGTGAAGAACGGCACCGGCTTCAAGGCACATCAGGCTCTGAAGCGCGACGACCTCTACGGCAAGACCGGCACCACCAACGATTCCTTCGACACATGGTTCGCGGGCTTCCAGCCGACCATGGTCGGCATCGCGTGGATCGGCTACGACACGCCGCGCCAGCTCGGCGTACGCGGTGAAACCGGCGGCAGCCTGAGCCTGCCGATCTGGATTGGCTACATGCAGACCGCGCTGCAGGGCGTGCCCGTGACGCAACCGGCGGAACCGCCTGGCGTGGTGAACGTCGACGGCGAGTGGTACTTCGACGACTTCACGCCGGGCCACAACGTGGCGAGCCTGGGTCTGGAAAGCGAAGCGCCGCCGCCGCCGGCCGAAGAACTCACGGGTGCGCCCATCGGAGCGCCGCCGGTGCCGGAAGAACGCAACAGGATTCTCGATTTCTTCCGGTAAGTCGCAGAGCTGAAAAGCGAAGGCGGGTCGCGGTGCCTACACTCGGTGCTGCTTCCCGCCTTCTCTTTTTCTTCTCCACGCATCCATGGAAATTCTTACTCTGGTGGCTCTCTTTGCCGCCGGCTTCTACATCCTCAAGTCCAGGGAACAGCGCATGCGCATCGCGCTGCTGGCCAGCCACCTCGGGCGCTACCAGATCGAGAGGCTGATGGAGAGCCTCACCTCCGGCTACATGCGCTGCCTCGGCGAAGACGACGCCGAGCGCCGCCAGCAGATCTGGCACCTGCTCGACGCCACCGAAGAAAAGCTCTCTGCCCAGTTCGACAGCTTCGCCGCCGAGTTCTCGCGCATGCCCGAACCCGCCACGCGCGTGAGCAAGCTGCCGGTGGCCATTCCGCTGTTCACGCAGTTTTTTCCGGCCTCGACCTTCGACGTGCGCCAGGCCCTGCTCATCCATGCACGCGGCGTTGCCGGCGTGATGCGCAACGAAGCCGGACGCACGCCTAAATCGAAAGCCTTCACCATGTCGGCCGAGCTGTTCCTGATGCAGCACACCTGCCACTGGTATTGCCGCTCGAAGACGGTGGCGTCGGCTCGCATGATCGGGCAGCACCAGACGCAGTATTTGCAGGCGCTCGGGGCTGTGAGTCCGGAAACTCGCAGCGCCTATTGCGCGCTGATCGGCCGCCCTCAGTGATGTGACAGCAACGGCAGCGTAAGCGTCGCCACGGCGCCACCGCGCGACGCGTTGCCCAGATCGATCCGGCCGCGGTGCAATGCCGCGATCTCCTTCACGAACGCCAGCCCCAGCCCCGTGCTCTTCTTCTGGCTGTGGGGCCTGGCGAGCGAATAGAACTTCTCGAAGACTTTTTCCTGCGCGTACTCCGGAATGCCCGGGCCGTGGTCGCGCACGCTCACGCGGGCCAGCTTCGAGGTCGTTTCCAGCGTGAGCAGAACTTCGCTGTCGCGCGGTGAAAAATCGATGGCGTTGTCGAGCAGGTTGCTGATGGCGCGGCGCAGCAGGAACGGGTCGCCTTCGGTGCGGGCATCGTCGCGAATGTTCACGAGCAGCTTGATGTTGCGCTTGGCTGCCGCAGGTTGTGCGCTGGCAGCGATGTCCTCGATCAGCAAAGCCAGCGCCACCGGTTCTGTGCGGTCCAGCGTGCGCCGCGTCTCGAGCGCGGTGAGCTCCATCATGCGGTCGACGATTTCCTGGATGCGCTGTGTCTCGCGTTCGATGTTCTTCAGGAAACGCTCGCGCTCGGCATGCGGCATCGACGGCTCCTGCAGCAGCTCGGCCGCGCCGCGAATGGCGGAGAGCGGGCTTTTCACTTCGTGCGTGAAGGTCTGCACATAGTCGGCCACGTAATTGCGGCCGGTGAGGGCATCGCGCATTTCGCTGAAGCCGGTGCGCACACCGTCGACCGCGCGGCGTGCCATGCGCACCAGGCTCAGGCTGTGCTGCGCGCGTACCCAGGTCCAGTAGTCGCGGATCAGGCCGAAGGGCCGCACCAGCCAGATCGAGACGATGAGCGTGAGCAGCAGCAGCGCGAGTGCCGAGCCGACGCCCACCCAGATGGTGCGCACGCGGGCGTCTTCCACGAACTGGCCGAAGCTCTGCACCGGCTTGCCCACGCTGACCATGCCGACGATCTCGTTGTTCCAGCGGATCGGCGCGCCCACATACATGACCGAAGTGCGCGGATCGCCGTCGACATCGCGCGAGGTGCGCGCGCCGTACAAGCCAGCCAGCGTGCGGCTCACGTCGGCCCACTGCGAATAGTCGGCGCCCAGGTGCCTGCCGAGCGAGTCGAACATCACGCGGCCATTGCGGTCGGTGACGTACACGCGCAGTTCGACGCGGCTCTTGTGCAGGTTGTAGATCTGCGCCGAGAACTCGCGTGCGTAGACGGTGCGAAAGAGAGGCTCGAGCCGCGCCGTGTTGATGGCACCGGCGATCACGTCCTGCTCGACCAGGCTGGCCACGAGCTGAGAAGTTTCGACCAGCGATTCTTCGGCCGACTCGCGGTAGCGCGGGTCGATGTCGGAAACGACGCGGTACAGCAGGAAGGCGATGCCCGCCGTGTAGATCAGCAGGATGCCGATGAAGATCCGCGTGCGCCGGGTCACGACGCCTTGGCGGGCAGTTCTTCGTTCAGTGCGTAGCCGGTGCCGCGCAGCGTGCGGATCGGCTCGACCTCGGGCGCGATCGCCTTGAGCTTGGCGCGCAGGGTCTTGATGTGCGCGTCGACCGTCCGGTCGAAGCTGTCGCTGGAATCGTCCCAGACCAGTTCGAGCAATTCGTCGCGCGTGAAGACGCGGCCGGGCCGTTGCACCAGCAGTCTCAGCAGGCCGTATTCGTAACGGGAGAGTTCCAGCAGGCGTCCGTAATAACGGATTTGCATGCGCTCGTTATCGAGCGAAAAGGGCATTGCAGGTGCCTGTGGGCTCGCTGGAGGCGTCTGGGCCGGGATTTGATGGGGTATCCCATGGTTTGGAGCTGCACCCGTCGTGGGGGCTCCTGAGCCGTTTCGGGCGCTGCGCCGCAGGATGGTCCGTACGCGAGCGACGAGTTCACGCGGCGAAAACGGCTTGGCGATGTAGTCGTCCGCGCCCAGTTCGAGGCCCACCACGCGGTCTATTTCGTCGCTGCGGGCCGTCAGGAACACCATGGGCACCTCCGGGCCGCCCATCGACTGGTTCAGCGCCTGTAGGCGCTTGAAGAGCTCGAAACCGTTGAGATCGGGCAATCCGATGTCCAGGATGGCCAGCGCCGGCGGTTCCTGCGCGAACTGGGCGATGGCTTCTTCGGCCGTGGCGCACCAGACCGGGATGAATCCGTCGCTCTTGAGGACGTACTGCAGCGTGTCTGCGATGCCCGATTCGTCTTCGGCAATCAGGATCCGGGGTTTGAAGCTCATCCACGAATGTTACCGAGGGGAGTGGACCGGGAGGACCGGTTTTGTTCAAAGGCGCCGTCGACCGGCGCGGCCGTTCGCGGCTTTTTTTTCGCGCGCAGCTTTCCCTTTCCCTGTCTTCTTATTCTTCTTATTCAAATTAGTAGTAGTAGATAAGGGTTGCCCTCTTCTGTGGACATGCCGCTTTTTTCGTTATGTGACAAGCACTTGTCATGGCTCTGTCACTGTGCGCAGCTGCGCTTCCGGTTTGTATCCGCCACATGAACAACATTGGGTAACCGATCCGGCCTGTGGATAAGCCATGGCTTGTTCAAAAACTGTCCCCAGAGTTGTGCTTTGACTCCTTCCGGAAAATCTGCGAAAGGGGGTTTTTCCCCGGAGAAATTCATTGCTGAAAATTTGGGCGATCTGTAGATTTTCCTTTCAGATCAATGACTTGCAACGCCACTACACAGAAGTGCCAACGTTATCCACAGAGTTACTCAAGGTTTGTGGGGAGAAGCTCGCCGGAACCTTCCGGCCCGTTCAGCGACCGAACCAGATCATTCATATTGCGAAATGTTGAACATGACACCTTCAGAAACAAAGTCGATCGTGACCCTGAGCCTGCTGGCTGCCTTTGTAGATGGCGAAAAACACGAGCGCGAACGCGCCGAGATCAAGCGGATTGCCGAGGGCCTGTCGCAGGCCGACGGCCTGAACCTGCCGACGCTCTACCAGGACGTGCTGATGAAGCGCGTGTCGCTGGCCTCGGTGGCCGGGGAGCTCAAAGGCAGCGAAGCCAGGCAGCTTGCCTACGAGATGGCGGTGTGCGTGTGCGATGCGGACGGCACGCAGTCGGAGGCGGAGCGCATGTTCCTGGCGGATGTGCGCACGTCGCTGAGGCTGGATGCTTCGGCTGCCGCGTTTTCGCAGCAGGCCGAGGAAATTGCGGCGGTGCCTGTTGCTGCCACTGCTGGCACCGCGGTCGCGGCTCCCTCGGCACCGAACACTCCTGACACTGCGGAGCTCGACAAGTCGATCCTCAACGCCGCCATCCTCAACGGCGCGCTGGAGCTGCTGCCCGAGACGCTTTCGACCATGGCGATCATTCCGCTGCAGATGAAGCTGGTCTACCGCATCGGCCAGTCGTACGGCTACCAGCTCGACAGCGGCCACATCAAGGATTTCCTGGCCACGGTCGGCGTGGGCCTGACTTCGCAGTACCTGGAGCAGGCGGGGCGCAAGCTGCTCGGCGGCCTGCTGGGCAAGGTTGGCGGTGGCCTGTTGCGTGGGTTGGGCAACCAGGCCGTGAGCTCGGGGATGAGCTTTGCTTCGACCTACGCGCTGGGCCATGTGGCCAAGCGCTACTACGCCGGCGGCCGCACGCTCTCGACGCAGATGCTGAAGGACGCGTTCTCGGGCGTGGTGAAGGAAGGGCAGAGCCTGCAGACGCAGTATCTGCCGGCCATTCAGGAGAAGGCCCGCACGCTGGATGCAGGCAAGGTGCTGTCGCTGGTGCGGGGCGCCTGATCTAGACCTTGCTCAGGTCGTCGAGGATGGGGCAGTCCGGCCTCGAATCGCCGTGGCAGCAATGAACCAGGTGGGCCAGCGTATTGCGCATGGATTGCATGTCGGCAATGCGCTGCTCCAGTTCACCAAGATGCTTTTCGGCGATGCGCTTCACGCTCGAGCTCGCGCGCCGACGGTTGTTCCACAGCCCGACCAGTTCCGCGATTTCTTCCATCGAGAAACCCAGGTCGCGCGAGCGCTTGA
Source organism: Variovorax paradoxus (assembly GCF_024734665.1). Classification (NCBI taxonomy): domain Bacteria; kingdom Pseudomonadati; phylum Pseudomonadota; class Betaproteobacteria; order Burkholderiales; family Comamonadaceae; genus Variovorax; species Variovorax paradoxus. The sequence continues at coordinate 6,857,787 of NZ_CP102931.1, read as the reverse complement.
TGAAGCGCAGCGTGTGGATATCGGCCTCACCATATTGGCGGTAGCCGCTTTCGGTGCGCGCCACCGCCGGCAGCAGCCCCAGTCCTTCGTAGTGGCGGACCATGCGGGCCGACACGCCGGAGCGCTGCGCCGCTTCGCCGATGGCGACAGGGCCCGTCGTCATTGAACCGCGTAGCCCGCGTTCTCGATCGCGGCCACGATGTCCTTGCGCGGCTGTTCGCTCAGCACGTCGACATGGCCCGTTTCCAGATCGACCGTGACCTGCGCTTCGGGATCCACCGTTTGCACCGCGTTCTGTACTGCGCTCACGCAGTGGCCGCAGCTCATGCCCGTGACCTGGAATTTCTGGCTCATCGTGGTAGCTCCTTGAAAGTGATTGAAGTAACTGAACAGAGGGCACAAGTTTGAACCCTCTCACGATGTCAATGTCCAGCGCAGGGGCACTGAATTTCTCCGCTTGACCTTGCCATCGTGTGAGGCTTTAGCCTTGGCACATGGAAAAAGTTCTGCAGCACCAAACTCCCGGCACCACCACGCTCGACCTCTCGGTCGGCGGCATGACTTGCGCCTCATGCGTGATGCGTGTCGAGCGTGCGCTTAAAAACGTGCCGGGCGTGCAAGACGTGAGTGTGAATCTCGCGACCGAATCGGCCCGTGTGGTGACAGGCGGCAGCGAAGACATGGACGCCCTGCTGCGCCGAGCCGTGCGTGCGGCGGGGTACGAGCCGCGCGCAGCGAGCACCGCGGCCGACGAAGCAGCGCTGTCGCCGTGGCACGGCTTTGGCCCGGTCGCTGTCGGCCTGGCGCTGTCGATCCCCTTGCTGGCACCGATGCTCGGCGATCCTTTCGGACAAGACTGGATGCTGCCGCCATGGCTGCAACTGCTGCTCGCGACGCCGGTGCAGTTCTGGCTGGGCGCGCGCTTCTATCGCGCGGGCTGGCATGCGGCAAAGGCGCGCACCGGCAACATGGATTTGCTGGTGGCGCTCGGAACCAGCGCAGCCTTCGGCCTGTCGCTCTGGCTCTGGTGGCGTGCGGCCACCGGCGAGCATGCGGGCCACGGTGCGATGCCGCACCTGTACTTCGAGGCTTCGGCGGTGGTGATCACGCTGGTGCTGCTCGGCAAGTGGCTGGAGGCGCGCGCCAAGCGCCAGGCCACGTCGGCGATCCGTGCGTTGCAGCAGTTGCGGCCTGAAGTGGCTCACCTGGTCGGCGCACGCGGCAAGGAAAGCGATGTGCCGCTGGCCGAGGTAATGGTGGGCGACCGCCTCGCGGTGCGCCCTGGCGAACGCGTGCCAGCCGATGCACGCGTGATCGAAGGGCAATCCGAAGTCGATGAATCGATGCTCACTGGCGAGCCGCTGCCCGTGGCCAAGGGACCGGACGATGCATTGACCGGCGGAGCAGTGAACGGCGACGGCCGCATGGTCATCGAGGTGAGCGCGGTCGGTGCCGAGAGCGTGCTCGCGCGCATCATCCGGCTGGTCGAAGATGCACAAGCAGCGAAGGCGCCGATCCAGCGGCTGGTGGACAAGGTTGCGGCCGTGTTCGTGCCGGTGGTGCTGGTGATCGCGCTTGTCACACTGGCCGGATGGCTGGTTGTGGGCGCGGGCATCGAGACTTCGCTGATCCACGCTGTGGCAGTGCTCGTCATTGCCTGCCCGTGTGCGCTGGGCCTCGCAACGCCGGTCGCGGTGATGGCTGGCACGGGCGTGGCGGCGCGTCACGGCATTCTTATCAAGGATGCGCGCGCGTTGGAAATCGCGCACCGCGTCGACACCGTTGCATTCGACAAGACAGGCACTCTGACGGTCGGCCGACCGGTGCTCACTGCACTGGTGCCCGTCGCGGGCACCGATGCCAGTGAAGATCAATTGCTGGCGACGGCCGCCAGCCTGCAGAGCGGCAGCGAGCATCCGCTGGCCAAGGCAGTGCTGGCCGCTGCGGTGCAGCGCAACGTGCAGGTGCCTGCGCTGGGTGTGATGCAGGCGTGGCCAGGTCGCGGTGTGCGTGGTGAGGTCAGCGGCGTGCACTGGGCCATCGCCAGCCTGCGCTGGTGCCGTGAACTCGACGCGATGCCCGACGACGCTGCGGAAGTCGAGCGTTTGCAGTCTCAAGGTGCCACGGTGTCCGCGTTGTTGCGCTTCGACGAAGCCGGCGCCGCGCACGTGCATGCATTGTTCGCTTTCGCCGACGAGCCCAAGCCGCAAGCCGCAGAAGCCATCCGCACACTGCGTGCACGTGGCCTGCGCGTGGTGATGATCTCGGGCGACAACCTGCGTGCAGCGCAAGCCATGGCGGCGCGGCTGGGCATCGCCGCCGAAGACGTGCGCGCCGATGTGCTGCCGGCCGACAAGGCGGCGCAGGTCGCTGCATTGAGGAAGAACGGGCACGTCGTGGCGATGGTCGGCGACGGCGCAAACGATGCACCCGCGCTGGCCGCGGCCGACGTGGGCATCGCGATGGCGCCTTCGGGTGGCGGCACCGACGTGGCGATGGAAGCGGCCGGCATCACGCTGATGCGCGGCGATCTCGCGCTGGTGGCGCAGGCCTTCGAGCTCTCTGCGCGCACGGTCGCGAAGATCCGGCAGAACCTGTTCTGGGCCTTTGCCTACAACGTGGCCGGCATTCCGCTCGCGGCCTTCGGTCTGTTGAGCCCCGTGGTGGCTGGTGCCGCCATGGCGCTGTCTAGCGTGAGCGTGATGGCGAATGCGCTGCTGCTGCGGCGCTGGAAGCCCTGATGCCTTCTCAGTCGAACAGCAGCGCCATCACGTATTCGTCGACGTAGTTCTCTTCGCCGGCCCGCTTGTAGTACTTGCGCAGCGTGCCTTCGCGCTCGAAGCCCAGCTTCTCGTAGAAGCGCAGCGCGGGCGCGTTGTCGCTTTCGGCGAAGAGCTCGATGCGCTTGACACCAGCAGTCTTCAGTGTGTCGATGGCCTCGCTGACCATGGCGAGCGCAATGCCCTGGCCATGGAATGCAGGATCGACAGCGAGCGTACCGAGGCCGGCCACATGATGAATGCGGCCCGGATAGCGCGTGGCGCGGTAGAAGCCTGCGATGCGTCCTTCGCGTTCGTAGACGTAGAAGCACCGGGTGTCGAGCAGTGCCTGGTAGACGGCGCGGAAGTCTTCGATCGGCATCGGGTCGTAGCCGAGGAAGCGCACGACCTTCTCGTGCATGTAGAGGGCGAAGACGGTGTCGATGTCTTCAGGTGTGGCCAGCCTGTGCATGATCGAATGTTCCCGGTGCGAAGAGAGCGCCGAGCATACATAGCGAGGCCGTCAGGCGAGCAGTACCGCCGAAACTCCCAGCAAGGCTAGCTGTGCGCACCAGGCCCATCGCAGTCGAAGCTGCGAGTCGAGCACGGCGCCAATGGACCAGAAGCCGCCGACGGCAAGTGCAAGCAAACCCAGACCCGTCTGGAACGCGAGATCGTCGGCGCGCCACAGAAAGGCCAGCGTCACGCCGACCCAGCACGCGAAGTGAATCGAGGCCGAAGCCACCTGCGGGTGCGTCAGCACCGGATCGTGAATGTGCATCGCTTCTTCCAGCGAAAAGGGTGCGTCGGGAAATCGCTGTGCCACGTCGGCCGGCCGCCAGCCGGGCGGCTTGAACCACACGGCGATCTTGTCTTGCCAGCGTCGCGTGTGCCAGGCGTCTCGCAGCAGTGGCACATAGGGACCGAGGATCGCGCGCATCGGGTCGAAGCTCGCGAGCGCCTTGCGCGTGCCGTAGACACAGCGTTCTTTCTCTTCGGCAAATGTGCCGAACATCCGGTCCCACACCACGAGCATGCCGCCGTAGTTGCGGTCCACGTAGCCGTCGTTCACTGCGTGATGCACGCGATGGTTCGAGGGTGACGAGAACACGCGGTCGAACCAGCCGAGCTTGCCGATGTGTTCGGTGTGGATCCAGAACTGGTAGACCAGCACGATCAGCCCTGCAAGGCCGAACTGTTCGGGAGGAACGCCCACCACCGCCATCGGCAGGTAGAAGGCCCAGCCCAGAAAGGCCACGGTGCTTTCCTGCCGCAGCGCGGTGGAAAAATTGAAGTGCTGGCTCTGGTGATGTACCGAGTGCGCGGCCCAGAACACGGCCGACTCATGACCCGCGCGATGCAGCCAGTAGTCGAAGAAGTCGAACAGCAGCACGGCAACGATCCAGCCCACAACGCTGTCCCAGAAGCTCGGCCGTGTCCAGATCGCGACCAGTGGATAGACCATTGCGTAGAGGCCGATCTGGAACAGTTGCGTGCACACCGAAAGCGCCTGGCTCAGCAGCCCCTGGCTCAGGCTGCCGAGCGTGTCGCTGAAGCGGTAGGTGTTGCGGCGCTTGAGCCAGCCCCACGCGAATTCGCACGCCATGAGCAGCGCGAACACGGGCACGACGAAAACAACCAGCCGATGCACCGCGTTCGTTTTTTCAGGAAGGGTTCAGCGAATCTTCAGCGTCAGGACGCTCGACCGGCCACGATGACCGCGTTGGTGCCGCCAAAGGCGAAGGAATTGGACAGCGCGTAGCGGATGCCCTTGGCCTCGCGTGCCTCGCCTTGCACGAAGTCGAGATCGAATGCGGCATCAGGCGTCTGCAGGTTGGCGATGGGCGGCAGCGTCTCGCGCGCCAGTGCGCGCAGCGCCGCGATGAGCTCGATCGCACCGCCGCCGCCGAGTACGTGGCCGTGGATGGCCTTGGTCGCGCTGACCGGCGTGCTGTTGCCGAACACCTCACGGATCGACGCGGCTTCGGCTGCATCACCGGCGGAGGTGGCCGTGCCGTGCGCGTTGATGTGGCCGACGTCGGAGGCTTCGATGCCCGCGTCGCGCAGTGCGGCGCGCATCGCGCGCACCTGGCCCGGGGCGTCGGGGTTGGTGATGTGCGTGCCGTCGCAGTTGGTGGCGTAGCCCGCGAGCACGAAGGGCGCGGCTTCGGCGCCGCGTGCGGCCGCATGCGCTTCCGATTCGAGCACCAGCGCGGCCGCGCCTTCGCCAATGGCAAAGCCCGCGCGGTCACCCGAGAACGGGCGGCAGGCGGAAGAGGGCGCATCGGCTGGCGGCGGAGCCATCACGCGCATCGCGTGCCAGCTGGCCATCACGCCGGGCGTGAGCATGGCGTCGTGGCCGCCGACGATGGCAACGTCGATCCAGCCGCCGCGAATGGCGCGCATCGCTTCGCCGATGGCCACGGCCGAGGAGGCGCAGGCACAGGCGTATGCAATGGCCGAACCGCGCGCGCCGAAATGCAGTGCGAGCTCGGCCACGGCGGCGTTGGGCATCACGGTAAGCACGGTCGTCGGGCGCATGCGGCGCTGTTCGCCATAGAGCGCACTGGTGGTGTTGTCGAAGGTGCCGGCGCCCGCGAGGCCGCTGCCCCAGAAGATGCCGAGGCGGTCGCGGTCGATGGTGTCGAGGTCGAGCCTGGCTTCGCCGGCCGCGTCCTGTGCGGCAGCCAGCGCCATGGCGGTGCCGCGGTCCAGCGGCAGGCGCGAGGTGCTGCGCACGCCGTTCGAATCGAAGTCACAGGCGGCAACGGCGAGCAGCATCGGGTCCATGCCCTTGATCTCCAGCGTCTGCGCGCGCACGGCCGAACGGCCCGCGAACAGCGCTTCGTCGAAGGCCTCGACAGTGCGGCCGATGGGCGTGACGAAACCGATGCCGCTCACGCGCACCGGCGCGGAGGCGGCGCGTGCGGCCGAAGCGGCGAGCGCGGCGTGGGCTGCACCGCTGCTCATGCGGTGGCTTCGGCGGGCTGGGCGGCGGCTGCGCTGCCGGCACTTTCCGTGTCGATCACTTCGCACAGGCGCTGCAGCGTGATGCCGGCTTCGCGCGGGTCGAGGCGGTCTTCGGGAATGCGCAGATGGAAGGCGTCTTCGACGGCGAAGACGAACTCCATCAGCGCGAGCGAGTCGAGGCCGAGGTCGGACAGCGCGGTGTCCGGCGAGATGGCCGAGCGCTCGACGCGGAAGTCGGTCTCCAGGATCGCGGCGATGCTGTTGAAGGTGGGCGAAGAAGCGTTGGAAGAAGACATGGAAATGCTTTCCTTTCGGGCGTGATCGAACGTTGTCGAAGGTGTCAGGCGTACAGCGGATGCTCGGGCATCGTGCCATGCGCCACGGCATCGACGAACGACACTGTTTCGCGCACAACCTGTTGACGATCGTTGTCGATTGTGATCATGTGGTAGCTGTTGGCGACCACCACAGTGCGGAAGGCGCGGCAGCGCAGGCCGCGCGCGAGGATGCCGAGGTTGGCTACGCTGGCCACTTCGTCCTGCTGGGCGTGCAGTGCGAGCACGTTGTCGCATCGCACACTGTTGAGGTTGCGGCGCACGTGGCGGATGAGCCGGTCGTGCTCGCGCAGATGGCCCACGCCGATGACGGAGCTGCCGGCGCGCGAGACCTTGCGGTGGCGCAGCTCGCGCTCGATCCAGGCGCGTACGCGTTCGTTCTTCACGCCGTAGGGTGGGCGTTCGCGGTATTGCCAGAGCCGGCCGAGCGGCGTGTAGAAGGCCAGCGGCAGCAGGAACTGCGTGCGCGGAATGGCCCAGCCGTCGAAGCGCAGCGTGGTCGACATGAGCACCAGCGCATCGACTTCGCTGCCGCAGCGGATGGCCGCGCCAAGGGCCAGCGAAGAACCGGCGGAAATGCCGACCAGCATCACGCGGTCGTGCTGCTGGCGCAGCGCCTTCACCTGCGCCTGGATCTCGTCGAGCCAGCGTTCGTACGGCGCCGCGCGTTGCAGCGGCGCATTGGCATCGAACGAATAACCCTCGATCGACAGCGGGTGCACCGAGTAGCCGCGGCTGCGCAGGGCGGACTGCACGGTCAGCAACTCGTCAGGCGTGCTGCATAAACCATGCAGCAGGACCACGGCGGTGCGTTGCACCTCCGGAGGCACCAGGCTCAAAAGATCGGAGGGTTCACGCGCGCTCATCGTGTGGCGTCGGCCATGAAAATGGCCCGTATTTCATCTTGCTGTCGTATGCTCATGTTGCGTTTATCGCTTGGAGCGACTGACCGGCCGCTGACCCGTCGTTCGCAAGGCAGATCACCCCCAACCACTCAATAACCATGCGAATTCTGCTTGTCGAAGATGACGCCGTTCTGCGCGATGTGATGGTGCGCAGCCTTGCGGATGCCGGCCATCGCGTCGACGTGTCGACCAACGTCGAAGATGCCGATCACCTGTGGCGCGTGCAGCCCTTCGATGCCGTGCTGCTCGACCTCAACCTGCCAGCCACCGCGAGCCCCACCAGTGGCCTCGCGAGTGGCCTCACCGCGCTGCGGCAGGCGCGTGCGCGCGGCGACCGCACTCCTGTGCTGGTGCTCACAGCACGCGGTCGCACCGAAGAGCGCATTGCCGGCCTCGATGCGGGCGCCGACGACTACCTCGGCAAGCCCTTCGACCTGGCCGAAGTCGAAGCGCGCCTGCGTGCACTGGTTCGCCGCGCCAAGGGCACCGAAGATATCGTGCTGCTGGGCCAGCTGAAGCTCGACCGCAAGGCACGCCGCTTCTCGACCGCGGGCGGTCCGCTCGACCTGCCGGCGCGCGAGTTCGAAGTGCTGTGGGAGCTCATGAGTCCGCCGGGCCGCACCGTGAGCAAGCGTGCGCTGTCCGACAAGCTGTCGAGCTTCGACGAATCGCTCGGCGACAACGCGCTCGAGGCCTTCATCTCCCGCCTGCGCAAGAAGCTGCAGGGCACGGGCGCGAGCATCCGCACGCTGCGCGGCATCGGCTACCTGCTCGAAGCCGAGGTGTGATCAGCGCGTGACCGAGCCGCAGCAACAGCCGACTGAAACGCAACCCGCGGCCGTCGTGCGCGCGCCGTCGCTCACACGGCGCGTGCTGCGCAACGTGCTGGTGCCGCTGGCGCTCACGTGGATGGTCGGCGCAGTCATTGCACTGGTCATTGCCAACTACTTCTCCGAGCAGGCCTTCGACCGCGGCATGCTCGACGATGCCTATGCGCTGTCGGCCAACGTACAGGCAGGTGAGCGCGGCATCGAGCTGCTGCTGACGCCGCGCGAAGTGGCCACCGTGCTCTTCGACCAGGTCGACAAGGTGTACTTCGCGGTGCAGCGGCTCGACGGCTCGCTGATTTCGGGGCAATCAGGCCTGCAGGCGCCGCTGCCGGTGGACGGCTCGCGCTACCGCTTTTCCGACATCCGCTACGAAGGCGGCACGCTGCGCGCGGTGGTGCTCGAACACGACGCCGAGCCCGACATCAGCATGCCCTACCGCGTGATCATTGCGCAGACCACGCTGAGCCGGACCGCACTGGTGCGGCAGCTGCTGGGCTATGCGCTGGCGCCGCAGATCGTGCTGCTGATCCTGCTTGCAGTCTGGCTCTGGTACGGCATTCGCAGCGACCTGCGCCCGCTCGCCGACCTTCAGCGCGCACTCGATAGGCGCGACGTGCGCGACCTCTCGCCGGTGGCGGTGGCGCAGACTTCGCGCGAGCTTCAGCGCCTGGGCAATGCGGTCAATTCACTGTTCGAGCGGCTGGGCAACAGCGTGCAGGCGCAGCGCGAGTTCGTGGGCAACGTGGCGCACGAGCTGCGCACGCCGCTGGCGGGCATTCGTGCGCTGGCCGAATACGGCCTTGCACAGCAGGACACGACGGTGTGGCGCGAGCAGCTCGAGCGCGTGTCGGAGCGACAGGCGCGCGCAAGCCACCTGATCGACCAGCTGCTGGCATTGGCACTGGCCGAGGAAGCGCGCACCGAGCTCAAGCGCGTGCCGGTGCGGCTCGACGTGCTGGCCGAGCAGACGGTGCTGCGGCACCTCGCGCGTGCCGATGCGCGCGGCGTCGACCTGGGCGCGCGTGGCCTCGATGACGGCGTGGTCGTGCATGCCAACGAGGCGCTGGTAGAAGGCATCCTTGACAACCTGATCGACAACGCGCTGCGCTATGGCGGGCGCACCATCACCGTCGAGCTCGCGGGCCGCACGCTGAGCGTGATCGACGACGGGCCCGGCATTCCGCTCGAAGCGCAACGCGCCCTGATGCAGCGCTGGGCGCAAGGGCCCGCGGGGGAGAAGCTCGGTCAGGGCTCGGGGCTGGGGCTGTCGATCGTGTCGCGCTATGCGGAGTTGCTGGGTGCCGAACTGCGGCTCGAAGCGGCCGAGCCCACCGGCCTGCGCGTCAGCGTGGCGTTCGGCGAGGCAATCTAGAGTGGCGTGCCCTGGTGAAAGGCCATGCGCCAGCGGCCGGCGCGGCGTTGCCACAGCGAGCTGCGCAGCGAGTCCGCGGCGGGGCGCTGCGCAATGGCTTCGCGGTGTGCGCGGTAGGTGACCAGCGCTACATCGGGTGCCATGCGCAGCACGCGAAAGTCCGACATCGTCCGCTGCGAAAACGCCTCATCGCGCAGCGCTTCGATGATGGCGGCCCGCGTCCACACCGTGCCCGAGACGCCCAGTTCATGGAAGTCGTCGTCGAGCAGTTCCTCGAGTCGTGCGGCGTTTGTGCGCACCTCGCGAAGATGCAATGCGCCTTCGAGCTTGAGCAGCAGCGCATCGAGATCGTCGTCGGGCACGGCCTCGTAGAGTTCGAGCGGAAGGCCGTCGGGATCGGCGAAGAAGGTGAAGCGCCGGCCCGTGAATTCGTCGGTGCGCAGCGGCTCGACGGCAATGCCCTGTGCTGCGAGCTCGTCGGCCGCGGCCTGCACGTCGGGCACCTCGAAAGACAGGTGCCGCAGCCCTTGGGCCTCGGGCCGCGTGAGACGTGGGGGTGCGTCGGGAAAGGAGAAGAGTTCGATCTGCGAGCCGTCTGGCAGTGCCAGGTCGAGCTTGTACGAATCACGCGCGGCACGGTAGTTTTCGGCGATCACGCGCAGGCCCAGCACCTCGGTGTAGAAGCGCTTGGACACTGTGTAGTCGGCGCAGATGATCGCGACGTGATGGATGCGGGCCAGCTGCATGGCGGTGCTCACTTCAATGGCTTGCGCAGGAAGATGCGAGTGCGTTCCGCGAAGGCGAGGCGCTTGTATTCGACATAGCCGATGCGTTCGTAGAGAGCGCGGTTCTCGGTCATCTTCTCGTTGGTGAAGAGGTAGATCGAGTCGTGGCCGTGTCGCAGTGCTTCCTGCTCGGCGAGTTCGAGCAGTGCGCGACCCACGCCGGTGCCCTGGTGCTGCGGCAGCACTGCGATCACATCGATCAGGAAGCCTTCGTCGGTGACGTCGAGCACCAGTGCGGCGATGGTCTCGCCATGCTGCGCGGCGACCCAGACCTGCGCATTGGCGATGGCCGCGCTGTAGTCTTTGGTCATCGGAATCGGCGTGAGGCCCAGGCGCGGAATGTAGTGGCGGAAGGCCTCGACGGCGCAGGTGGCGACGGATGTTGCGTCACTCTCGGTGGCGCGCCTGATGGTCCACGTCGTCATGCGTCGAATTCCACTTCGCCTTCGATTTCGACCGGGATGTTGAACGGCAACTCTGCCATGCCCACGGCGCTGCGCGAATGCGCGCCGATGTCGGGTCCGAAGAGTTCGAGGATCAGGTCCGAGAAGCCGTTGATGACGGCCGGCTGTTTGTCGAAGCCGGGCGCCGAAGCGACCATGCCGAACACGCGCGTCCAGGCCGTGATGCGGTCGAGATCGCCGAGCGCGCGCTGCAGGCTGCCGAGCATCGCCAGTGCCGTGAGGCGGGCCGCTGCATAGCCTTGCTCGACGGTCACCTCGCGGCCCAGCTTGCCGAGTGGTGCGGCGATGGTGCCATCGGCATTGAGCGGGCCATGACCCGAGATCAATGCGCGGCGGCCGACGATGCGCACGAACTGGAAGGGCAGCACGACGCCCGGCGGCGGCGTCACTGTCGGTGGAAGAACGAGGCCGAGCGCGGCCAGTCGTTGCTCGATGCGGGCCATGGCATTTCTCTCCTGGGGCGGACACAAAGCGTCCGCCGCATCTTGCCATGGCCTTCTCCGGATTACGCCAGTGCGGGGTAGTCGGTGTAGCCCTTCGCGCCGCCGCCGTACATGGTGGCCTTGTCGAGCTCGTTGAGCGGTGCGTTCTCGCGCAGGCGGCGCACGAGGTCGGGGTTCGAGATGAAGGGCTTGCCGAAGGCCACGAGGTCGTCGCCTTCCTTCAGCGCTTCTTCGGCCAGCGGGCGGTCGTAGCCATTGTTGACCATCCATGCACCCTTGCCGCCGGCTTCGCGGTAGGCGGCCTTCAGCGCTTCGTAGTCGAAGGGCCGGTCTTCGATCTCGCGCGGGCCACCGGTGGCGCCTTCGATGATGTGGATGTAGGCGAGGTTGAGCGTGGCGAGCTGCTTCACCACGTAGGTGAACAGCGGCTGCGGGTTGCTGTCGTGCACGTCGTTGGCCGGCGTCACGGGTGACAGGCGGATGCCGGTCTTGCCGCCGCCGACGGCATCGACCACGGCGCGCGCGGATTCGAGCAGCAGGCGGGCGCGGTTCTCGATGCTGCCGCCGTAGTCGTCGGTGCGCTTGTTGCTGCCATCCTTCAGGAACTGGTCGAGCAGGTAGCCGTTGGCGCCGTGCAGTTCCACGCCGTCGAAGCCTGCAGTTTCGACAGCGCTGCGGGCGGCCACCGCGTAGGCGTGCACGATGCCGGGCAGTTCACCAGCGTCGAGCGCGCGCGGCTCGGAGGTTTCGACGAAGGTCGGCACGCCGTCCTTGATGAGCACGGTCTTGGTCTTGGCGGTGATGGCCGAGGGGGCGACGGGCTTGCCGCCACCGGGTTGCAGTTCGGTGTGCGAGACGCGGCCCACGTGCCACAGCTGCACGACGATCTTGCCGCCCTTGGCATGCACGGCGTCGGTCACGCGCTTCCAGGCGTCGAGCTGCTCGGTGCCGTAGAGGCCGGGCACGTCGGCATAGCCCTGGCCCTGGTGGCTGATGGCGGTGGCCTCGGTGATCAGCAGGCCGGCACTGGCGCGCTGGGCGTAGTAGGTGGCGGCGATGTCGGGCGGGATCGCGTTCGGCGAACGGTTGCGCGTGAGCGGCGCCATCACGATGCGGTTGGCGAGCTTCAGGTCGCCGGCCTGTACGGGGTCGAAAAGGGTGGACATCGTGCGATCGAAAGCAGAGTTGAAAGAGGCGCAAGGCTAAGCGCCCGGCCTCAACCCTGCTGTCGCACGGTTGTCCCGATTGGTGCTAGGCAAGCAACGCCAGCAGCGCCGGGCTCACGCGCAGGGGCATGGCCAGCAGGATCTGCCCCATGCCCTTGCCAAGGGGGTCGTTGCGCAGCGAGGCCATGCCGCCGCCGCCCAGCGCCTGCTCGCAGACGAAATTGAAGGCGTCGATGCCCGGCACCTCATAGCGCGTGACGCGGCCCTTGACCAGATGCGCGAGCCATTCGGCCACGCGCGCTTCGGTGAGCTGTTCGCGCAGCAGCGGCAGCAGGGCAGGGTGGCGCGCGATGATGCCGATGTTCGAGGTGTCGCCCTTGTCGCCGCTGCGAGCCCAGGCAAGGCGTATGAGAGGCACCTCGATGACGTCGAGGGCGACGGGTGCTTCATGCGTTTCCGGGGCTCTGGCAGGCGATGGAATGGGAGCTGATGCGGAAACCTCGCTGCGCGGAACATCGACGCGTTCTCCATCGATGGCCACCGTGGCCTCGACCTTCGACTTGTCGAGCAGGAACGCGTACTGCCGGATCGACGGCGACACCGAGGCGCGCCCACCACCCGCACCCGTGGTGCCTGGCGCCCACGATGTGCCTGCCGGTGCGACCTCGCGTGCGAACAGCTCCAGCGCTTCCTTGCGCGGATGCGTCACCGCGAGCCGCAGCACCGCTTCGCGCGTCTGCAATGCCTGTGCGTGCGGGCCGTAGCAAGACTCCGCGCCCAGCACTTCGAGCTGCGTGCCGCTGTACGGCCCGAAGCCGTATTGCGAGAACAGCGCTCCCGTGCGCGCGAGGATCGCCTCGCCCGTGCGCTTAGCCTTGGCCACCGCATCGAAGCCCACGATGGTGAGCTGCGCCGCCGTCTTGAAGCCGTCGACATACGTGGCGCTGACCTTGTAGCTCGCCGTTGGCCCATGGCCGCGTGCGCCATGCACCCGCACGCGGTGCTCGCCGGCCTGTTCGATGCGCACTTGCGTGAAGTCGGCCACCACGTCGGGCAGCAGGTAGGCCGCGGGGTCGCCGATCTCGTAGAGCATCTGCTCGCCCACCACGGCAGGCGTGAGCTTGCCGCCGGTGCCCGCGGGCTTGGTGACGACGAAGCTGCCATCGGCGCTGCACTCGACGATGGGGTAGCCGATGTTCGGCCAGTCGGGCACGGTGTCCCAGTCGGTGTGCAGGCCGCCGGTGGCCTGGCAGCCGCATTCGATGATGTGGCCCGCGAGGCTGCCGGCGGCCAGCAGGTCGTAGTCGCCCGGCTGCCACTTGAATTCGTGCATGAGCACGCCGAGCGTGACGGCGGAGTCGACACAGCGGCCGGTGATGACGACCTGCGCACCCGCATCGAGCGCGGCCTGTATCGGCCGTGCGCCGAGATACGCATTGGCGGTGAGCACGCGTTCGGGCAGCGGGGCGCCGCTTTGCAGTTCGCGCACGGGTGGTTGCGCCTGGCGTAGTTGCGGCAGCAGCGGGGACACGTCGTCGCCGCTCACCACGGCGATCTTCAATGCAACGCCCTGCTCGGCGGCCAGCGCGGCGAGTGCGTCGGCGCAGCCTTGCGGGTTGACGCCGCCTGCGTTGCTCACCACGCGGATGCCTTGTTTCACGACGTCCGTCAGCACGGCTTTCATCGCCACCGACACGAAATCGGTCGCGTAGCCCAGCTCGGGCTTCTTGAGCCGTGCGCCGGCGAGGATCGACATGGTGAGCTCGGCGAGGTAGTCGAACACGAGGTAGTCGATCTGCCCGCTGCCCACGAGCTGCGGTGCGCCCACGCTGCTGTCGCCCCAGAAGCCCGATGCGCCGCCGATGCGGACGATGCGTTCGTTGTTGTTGCTGCTGCTGCTCATCGGCCACTCCATTGCGGCTTGCGCTTCTCGCGGAAGGCGAGTTGTCCTTCGGCGGCGTCTTCGGTGAGTGCGAACAGGCCGATCTGGCTTTCGGTGAACGCCATCGATTCCTCGAAGGCCATCGCCTCGATCTTCTTCATTGTGTAGAGGCCGCGGCGGATGGCGGCGGGCGACTTGTCGAGCATGCGGCCGAGCAGCCAGGCGACGCTTTCGTCGACGTCGTCGCTCACGCGGTTGACGAGATTCAGTTCGAGCGCCTGCGCGGCGGTGATGGGTTCACCGGTGATGCACATCTCGGCCAGCACGCGGCGTGGCAGCAGGCCGCCGAGCACGCTGAGCACCTGTGCGGGAAAGAGGCCGACCTTTACCTCGGGCAGGCCGAACACGGCCTGGCTGCTGGCCACGGCCATGTCGCACATCGCCATGATCCCCATGCCGCCGGCCATGCATGCGCCGTTGACGCGCGCGATGAGCGGCACGGTCGATTGCCGGGCCTGGCGGAACAGGTTGGCGAAGCCCTGGTAGGGCGCGGCGTAGTCGAACTTGAAGGAGGTGCCGCTTTGCAGGTCGGCGCCGGCGCAGAAGGCGCGCGTGCCGGCGCCGGTGATGACCACGGCGCGCACGGCGGTGTCGCTGTTGGCACGGGCCAGTGCGTCGCTCAGGCCCGCGAGCACTGCGCCGTTGATGGCGTTGCGGCGCTCTTCGCGGTCGATGGTGAGCCACATGACGGGCCCGCGCATCTCTTCGCGCAGTTCGACGGGGGGAGGGGTTTCGGGCATGGCGCGGGTTCCTTCTTCGGTCGTCTGAAGTTCTGCCCGTAGCGTGACCCGAAAAAAAAGCCGCATCGTGCGGCTTGTGGCTGAAGCGGTCCGGGTTTTCCCCTAGAGGGCATCCGGCCGCTTCAATGCTTCTGCACGCTTTCGCGTGCTTCGGCTTACTTCAGCAGGCCTTCAGCCTTCATTGCGTCCTGCACGGCGGGGCGGGCGCCAACGCGTGCGTGCCAGGCCTGCAGGTTGGGGAAGTCGGAAATGTCCACGCCCGTGGGCTTGGTCCAGTTGGTGACGGTGAACAGGTAGCCGTCGGCCACGCTGAAGTGGTCGCCCATCAGGTATTGCTTGTTGGCCAGCTCGCCGTCGAGCCACTGGAAGCGCGACTTGAGCTTGTCCTTGAAGATGGTCTTGGCTTCTTCGGGCATGTTCGGGTTGAACAGCGGGCTGAAGCCCTTGTGCACTTCGGTGCCGATGAAGGTCAGCCACTCCTGCAGGCGGTAGCGCTGCAGGGTGCCGGCTGCGGGCGCGAGGTTCTTGGTGGGGGCGAGGTCGGCGATGTACTGCAGGATGGCCGGGCCTTCGCGCAGGCGGGTGCCGTCGTCGAGCTCGAGCATCGGCACGTAGCCCAGCGGGTTGATGCCGTAGTAGTCGGTGCCGTCCTGCAGCTTGTGGCTCTTGGTACTGGCCAGCACGGGTTCGACGGCAATGCCTGCTTCGTGCAGCGCGATGTGGGGCGAGAGCGAACAGGCGCCGGGCGAGTAATACAGCTTCATTCGAAAAACTCCAATGGATGACGAGGTTGATTGATTGTTGTGGGAGACCGCAGCGGATGCTAGCGGGTTTGGCTGCCTCGCGTTTTTGTCCTACGGTCGCACGCGCGAGGCGACTATCGGGCGCGGGGCGGTCGCTTCCTAAGCTGCGTCGCACGGTGGGCAGGGCCTGCTGCAAGGAGTATCCGATGTTGAAGTACGCGATCATTTTTGCGGTCATTTCTCTCGTGGCCGGCCTGCTCGGCTTTGGCGGCGTGGCGGCCGGTGCTGCCGGTATTGCCAAGCTGCTGTTCGGCCTGTTCCTGGTGCTGGCTGTGCTGTTCGTGGTGCTGGCCGCGCTTGGCGTGGGCGCGGTGAAGAAGGCGCTCGACTGATGCACATCTCCCACGTCGATGCGCAGCTCGACTACGAGGTCGTCGCGCCGGCCCACATGCTGCTCAACATCGAGGCGGCGCGCTCGGGTGCGCAAGCCGTCGTCAGCGAGGAGTTGACGATCGAGCCGCCGACCGAGATGCAAGTGTTCTGCGACGAGGGGAGCGGCAACCGCTTCATCCGTTTCGACGCGAAGCCCGGGCCATTGAAGATTCGCTACAAGGCCAGCGTGCAGCGCGCGCATGTGGTGGTGCCGACCGACCTGCGAGAGGTGCCGGTCAGCGAAGTGCCCGACGAGGTGCTGCACTACATGATGCCGACGCGCTACTGCGAGTCGGACCTGATGTCGCGCTGCGCGCAGCAGCTCTTCGGCGACTTGCCGCCCGGCATTGGCCGTGTGCAGGCCATCGTCGACTGGATCCACGACAGCATCGCCTACGAGCCAGGCAGCAGCAACTCGACCACGACGGCGCGCGAAGTTTTCGTGGAACGCGCGGGCGTGTGCCGTGACTTCGCGCACCTCGGCATCACCTTCTGCCGCGCGCTCAACATTCCGGCGCGGCTGGTGGTGGGCTATGTGTGGTTCGACGAACCGCCGCAGGATTTCCACGCCGTGTTCGAAGCCTGGCTCGGTGGGCAGTGGGTGCTGTTCGATCCGACGCGCATGGCGCCGGTCGACCGGGTGGTGCGCGTGGGCACGGGGCGCGACGCGAAGGACGTGGCCTTCTGCACAATCTTCGGCAACGTGCGCATGACGGACAAGAAGCTCGTTGTTCGCGAAGTGCAGGATGAAAGCCTGACACCGTCGAAGGCGCCGCCACCGACTGGCGCGCTGGTCGGCATCGAGAAGCCCGTGCCGGTGGTGCAAGTGGCCGAAGCGACGGGCTGAGCGGATAGTTTGCTATAAAATATATAGCAAACTATCGAGATTCCGCAGGCTTTGGCGGGTAATTTGGCATGACCCTCTAGCTTGTCCACAAAAAGGGCGCAGATCGGCCTGGACGATTAAAATCAGTGCCCCTTTTGCGCCGCGCACGCGTCAGTTGTGCGCTCCCCATTTCAAATGCTGTACCCCGAAGAATTCGACGTGATCGTCGTCGGCGGTGGCCATGCCGGCACCGAAGCCGCGCTCGCCGCTGCGCGCATGGGCGCCAAGACGCTGCTGCTCTCCCACAACATCGAGACGCTGGGGCAGATGAGCTGCAACCCGTCGATCGGCGGTATCGGCAAGGGCCATCTGGTGAAGGAGGTCGATGCGCTCGGCGGTGCGATGGCGATTGCCACCGATGAGGCCGGCATCCAGTTCCGTATTCTCAATTCGAGCAAGGGCCCGGCCGTGCGCGCCACCCGCGCGCAGGCCGATCGGATTCTGTACAAGGCCGCCATTCGTCATCGGCTGGAGAACCAGCCGAATCTGAGCCTGTTCCAGCAAGCCGTCGACGACCTGATGGTGGAGGGCGATCGCGTGGTCGGTGCCGTCACACAGGTTGGCATCGCATTTCGTGCGCGCACCGTGGTGTTGACGGCGGGTACTTTTCTCGATGGCCGTATCCACGTCGGCCTCGACAACTACCAGGCTGGACGCGCGGGTGATCCGCCGGCAATCAGCCTGTCGGCACGGCTCAAGGAACTGAAGCTGCCGCAAGGCCGGCTCAAGACCGGCACGCCGCCACGGCTCGACGGCCGCAGCATCGATTTTTCGAAGTGCACCGAACAACCCGGCGACGGCATGCCCGGTGGGGCAGGGCCGATGCCGGTGTTCAGCTTCATGGGCCGTGCGGACATGCATCCGCAGCAGATGCCTTGCTGGATCACCCACACCAATGCGCGCACGCACGAGATCATCCGTTCGGGTTTCGACCGCAGCCCGATGTTCACCGGCAAGATCGACGGCGTGGGTCCGCGCTACTGCCCGAGCGTGGAAGACAAGATCAACCGCTTTGCCGACAAGGAAAGCCACCAGATCTTTCTCGAGCCTGAAGGTCTGACGACCAACGAGTACTACCCGAACGGGATCTCGACCAGCCTGCCGTTCGACATCCAGTACCAGCTGGTGCGATCGATGCCGGGGCTGGAGAACGCGCACATCCTGCGGCCAGGCTACGCCATCGAGTACGACTACTTCGATCCGCGCGAGCTCAAGAGCAGCTTCGAGACCCGCTCGGTCAAGGGCCTGTTTTTTGCTGGGCAGATCAACGGCACGACCGGCTATGAAGAAGCCGCGGCCCAAGGTTTGTTCGCCGGCATCAACGCTGCACTGCAATGCCGTGGTGAGGATGCCTGGCTGCCGCGCCGCGACGAAGCCTACCTGGGCGTGCTGGTCGACGACCTGATCACAAAGGGCGTGACCGAGCCGTACCGCATGTTCACCAGCCGCGCGGAGTTCCGCCTGCAGCTGCGCGAGGACAACGCCGACATGCGCCTGACCGAAGCAGGGCGGAAGCTGGGCTTGGTAGACGATGCGCGCTGGGATGCTTTCAGCCGCAAGCGCGACGCTGTTTCACGTGAAACAGAGCGGCTCAGGTCGATCTGGGTGAACCCCCGCAACCTGCCGGCTGCCGAGTCAGAGCGGGTGTTGGGCAAGGCCATCGACCACGAATACAACCTGGCCGACCTGCTGCGCCGGCCCGACGTGAACTACGAAACGCTGATGTCGCTGGACGGCGGCAAGTACGGCGCCCAGACGGCGCTGAGCGAAACCGAGATCGAGCAGATCGAGATTTCGGCCAAGTACTCCGGCTACATCGAGCGCCAGCACGACGAGGTGGAGCGGGCCGCACACTTCGAGAACCTGAAGCTGCCGGCTGATTTCGACTACGGCCAGGTCAAGGCGCTGAGCTTCGAGGTGCGGCAGAAGCTGGACAGGCATCGGCCGGAAACACTGGGCTTGGCCTCGCGCATCTCCGGTGTGACGCCTGCCGCCATCTCCCTACTGATGATCCATCTGCGCAAGGGCGGCCATAAGGCCTTCGCCCGCGATGCCGCCACCACGGAAGCAGCCACCGAGCCGCAGTCTGCGGAATGACGGCGCCGATCGATACGCTGCGTGTGGGCGCAGCCGCCATGGGCGTGGCGCTGTCCGATCTTCAAGGTGAGCAGCTGCTGGCCTACGGCACGCTGATGCTCAAGTGGAACAAGGTCTACAACCTCACGGCGCTGCGTGATCCGGCCAGCGTGCTGACGCATCACCTGCTCGACAGTCTGGCGGCCGTCGCGCCGCTGCAGCGCGAGTGGGCAGGGAAGGGCAAGCTGCTGGACGTGGGTTCCGGCGGCGGCTTGCCCGGTGTGGTGATCGCCATCATGCGGCCGGATCTCGATGTGAGCTGCCTCGACGCGGTCGCCAAGAAGGCGGCTTTCGTCCAGCAAGTGGCAGCCGAACTGGAGCTGCCCAACCTTCGCGGGCTGCACGCCCGGGTCGAATCGCTGGTCGGCAGCTACGAAGTCATCAGCTCACGCGCCTTCGCATCGCTGCCGGATTTCTTCAACGGCTCGATGAATCTGCTCGCACCCGGTGGCGTTTGGCTCGCCATGAAGGGCAAAGTGCCGGCCGACGAACTCGCCGCCTTGCCGAAGGCCGTGGCAGTGTTTCACGTGGAACAACTTACGGTTCCCGGCCTGGACGCCGAGCGTTGCATCGTCTGGGCACGCAAAGAAGCCGCCGAAATCGGCGCCTGAATCTGCAAAAGAAGCGGAGACACCGGTAAAAGCCGGTGTCTGAACGATCTTCGCGGCGGTGTGCTCGCTTAGACTCGATGCCTCCCTCTGGTCCCTTTCCCGGCTCGCTTTTTCGAGGCAAATCCCATGTTCGGCATCGCTGACTACGGCGCATTCGTCGCCGCCATCGTCCTGTTCCTTCTGATTCCCGGTCCGGGCAATCTGGCGCTGATTACCTCGACGAGCAAAGGTGGCATCCGTGGTGGGCTGGCCGCGACGACCGGCGTGATCATTGGCGACCAGTGCCTGATGTGGGCGGCGGTGGCTGGCGTGTCGGCCGTGCTGGCCGCATACCCGGCTGCTTTCAAGGCGGTGCAATGGCTGGGCGCCGCCTACCTGGCGTGGCTGGGCCTCAAGATGCTGCTGGCCAAGCCCGGCTCGGCGCCCATCCTCAACATCAAGCCCAGCCATTTCCTGCGCCAGGCATTCACCATCACCCTGCTGAACCCGAAGGCGATCGTGTTCTACATGGCCTTCTTCCCACTGTTCGTCGACCCGGCCCGCCACCAAGGCCTGGTCACTTTCGGCGCGATGGCTGTGACGATTGCCGCGCTGACCTTCCTGTACGGCCTGACCTCGACGCTGCTCACGCACTTCCTGGCCGAGCGCATCCGCGCTAATCCTCGTATTTCCGCCACGCTCGAGAAGCTTGCCGGCACCTTTTTGATCGCCTTCGGCGTCAAGCTCGCAATCTCGCGCTGATCGATCCTCCGGTACTGACATGGCCAAGATTTTCTGCATTGCCAACCAAAAGGGCGGCGTCGGCAAGACCACCACCACCGTCAACCTCGCGGCTGGCCTGGCCAAGGTCGGCCAGCGCGTGCTGATGATCGACCTCGACCCGCAGGGCAATGCCACCATGGGCTCGGGCATCGACAAGCGCCAGCTGGAGCTGACGGTGTACGACGTGCTGCTCGAATCGGCCTCGGTGGCCGAAGCCCGGGTCAAGGCCGACAAGCTGGTGGAGGGCGGTTGCGGCTACGACGTGCTGGGTGCCAACCGCGAACTGGCGGGTGCTGAAGTCGAAATGGTCGCGCTCGACCGCCGAGAAAAGCGCCTGCGCACCGCGCTGGCCGCGGTCGGCGCCGAGTACGACTTCGTGCTGATCGACTGCCCGCCGAGCCTGAGCCTGCTGACACTCAACGGCCTGTGCGCCGCCCATGGCGTGATCGTGCCGATGCAGTGCGAGTACTTCGCGCTCGAAGGGCTGACCGATCTGGTCAACACCATCAAGCAGGTGCACGCCAACCTCAACAAGAACCTGCAGATCATCGGCCTGCTGCGCGTGATGTTCGATCCGCGCATCACGCTGCAGCAGCAGGTGAGCGAGCAGCTCAAGTCCCACTTCGGCGACAAGGTGTTCGACACGGTGATCCCGCGCAATGTGCGGCTGGCCGAGGCGCCGAGCTACGGACTGCCGGGCGTGGTGTTCGACCCGGCCGCCCGCGGCAGCCAGGCTTTCATTGCCTTCGCACAGGAGCTGGTCGACAAGATGCCGCCCGCGAGCGCCTTTGCTTCGGGCGCGGTGGCGCCGCCGATTGCGCCGGTCACGCGCATCGCGCCGGACCTGCCCATTCCCGATGACGTGATGGCCCCCGCGCCCGCATCCGACTCCACCAGTGAAAACAATGCCTGACGCTTGCCGCTGCTCGGCAAGGCGCTATCAAGTTCGTAGCAAATGACAGCTCCGCGCATCTTGCTGCTGCCCGGTTGGCAGAACAGCGGCCCCGGCCATTGGCAAACCCGCTGGGAGTCGGTGTACGGCGATCACCGCGTCGAGCAGCACGAGTGGATGCGCCCACTGCGCGGTGACTGGTCCGCCCGGCTCGAAGAAGAAGTGCTGGCCTCGCCCGGCCCGGTGGCTTTTGCGGCGCACAGTCTTGGCTGCATCCTCGTCGCCGCGTGGGCCGCGCATTCGCGCAACACGCACAAGGTGCGCGGCGCGTTGCTGGTCGCGCCCGGCGACGTCGAGAGCGACAACCTGCGCCAGCTGATTCCCGGCTGGACGCCGATCGTGCGCAAGCCGCTGCCGTTCCCGGCGGTGCTGATCGCCGCCAACGACGACCCGTACTGCGAAGCCTCGCGCTCGCAGCAGCTCGCCAATGACTGGGGTGCACGCTTCATCGATGCCGGTCCGGGCAGCCACCTGAATGCCGAATCCGGCCTGGGCGACTGGCCCGAGGGCCGGAAACTCCTGAACGAAATCTCGAAAGAAAAGAACTGATGGCGACCAAGAAACCCAAGGGCCTGGGCCGCGGCCTCGAAGCGCTGCTCGGCCCGACGGCCGCGCCTTCCGCCGACAACAACGGCAGTGGCGGCAATTCGGGCTCGGAAGAGGGCGGCGCACAGAGGAACCCGACGACGCTGATGCTCGACCAGATGGTGGCCGGCGTCTACCAGCCGCGCACGCGCATGGACGAAGGCGCGCTCTACGAGCTGGCCGAGAGCATCAAGGCGCAGGGCATCATGCAGCCGATCCTGGTGCGCCGGCTCGACGCCGAATCGGCAGCCGCCAAGAACGCCGAATACGAAATCATCGCGGGCGAACGCCGCTTTCGCGCCGCCAGGCTCGCGGGCCTCGACAGCGTGCCGGTGCTGGTGCGCGACGTGCCCAACGAGGCCGCCGCGGCGATGTCGCTCATCGAGAACATCCAGCGCGAAGACCTCAACCCGCTGGAAGAGGCCCAAGGCCTGCAACGCCTGGTGAACGAGTTTGGGCTCACTCACGAACAAGCGGCCCAGGCCGTGGGCCGTTCGCGCAGCGCGGCAAGCAACCTGCTGCGCCTGCTGAACCTGGCCGAGCCCGCACAGCAGATGCTGATGGCCGGCGACATCGACATGGGTCACGCCCGCGCGCTGCTGTCGCTCGACCGTGGCACGCAGATCACGGCGGCCAACCAGATCGCGGCCAAGAAGATGTCGGTGCGCGAAGCCGAGGCGCTGGTAAAGAAGCTCGCGGCCGAGTTCACGCTCACGCCCTCGCGCCGCGGCAACGACGGAGAGAAGTCGCGCGACCTGCAGCGCGTGGAAGAAGAACTCGCCGACCTGCTCACCGCCGAGGTCGAGGTGCGCATCAAGAAGCGCAGCAAGCGCGGCGGCCGCATCGAGGAAAGCGGCGAGCTCGCCATCCACTTCGGCTCCATCGAAGCACTCAACGGATTGATCGAGCGCATCCGCCGAACGGCCTAGTGTTGTGAACTCGGGGGCTGGCGTTCGTTTGATTGATTCCTGCAATCCTTTGCGCGTATCCTCGACCGCTGGTTTTTTCAATCCCAGATCTCTGAACAAACGGAGGGAGTCCACCATGCAGCTCACCAAGTTCCCGCTCGCGGCCATTGCCGTCGGCGCAGTTCTCCTCACCGGTTGCGCCACGACCGACATGCAAATGGGCAGCCAGTCGGCCAAGACCATGGCCACCGGCAGCGCCGCAGGCGGCGCCACCGACAACGCGAGCAGCCAGCTCGAGCGCTGCGAATCGCCGCTCGGCACGGTCTCGCTGATCGAGAACCAGAGTGCTGGCTGGTACACCATCCTCACCGGCGAATACCGCCTGCCGCCCACGGCCAACCTGCTGCGCCTGCTGGTGCAGCAATCGAACTGCTTCATCGTGGTCGAGCGCGGCGCGGCCGGCATGAACGCCATGACGCGCGAACGCGCGCTGCAGCAGTCGGGTGAAATGCGAGGCGGCAGCAACTTCGGCCGTGGCCAGATGGTGGCGTCCGACTACGGCCTGTCACCCGAGATCGTGTTCAGCAACAGCGATGCCGGTGGCGTCGGCGGCGCGCTCGGCGGCCTGGTGGGTGGCGGCCGTGGCCGAGCCCTCGCTGCCCTGGGCGGCAGCATGCAGACCAAGGAAGCCAGCGCACTGCTGACCCTGATCGACAACCGCTCGGGCGTGCAGGTCGCGGCCGCTGAAGGCAGCGCCTCCAAGACCGACTTCGGCGCCTTCGGTGCGCTGGCTGGTCGCAGCGGCGGCGGCGGCGTGGGTGGCTACACCAACACGGCGCAGGGCAAGGTGATTGCCGCGGCCTTCATGGATGCCTTCAACCAGATGGTCCGTTCGCTGCGCAACTACAAGGCGCAGACGGTGCGCGGCCAGGGCCTTGGTGGTGGCGGTCGTCTGGGTGTGGATGGCGGCGCTGCACCGTCGCAGACCTATGTGCCTGCGGAGAAGGCACCGGCACGCCGCCGCAGCAACACCACCAACTGATTGCACGGCACGGCAGCCGCCGCAAGCAAATCGAAAAAGCCCGGGGCTCTCGCGAGCCGCCGGGCTTTTTCATTGAACGCCTGAACGAACGGATCAGAGGCTGAAGATCTTGCCCGGGTTCATGATGTTCTTCGGGTCGAGCGCGCGCTTGATCGTGCGCATCATGTCGATCGCGCCCACACCCGCCTCGGTGAGCAGGAAGTCCATCTTGTGCAGCCCCACGCCGTGCTCGCCGGTGCAGGTGCCTTCGAGCGCCAGCGCACGGCTCACCAGCGCGTGGTTCAACTCTTCGGCCTTCACGCGCTCTTCGGGAATGTTCGGGTCGAGCAGATAGCCGAAGTGGAAGTTGCCGTCGCCAACGTGGCCGACGAGAAAGTACGGAATGCCGCTCGCATCGGCTTCGGCCACCGAGTCGAGCAGGCAATCGGCCAGCCGCGAGATCGGCACGCAGGTATCGGTAGAGATCACGCGGCAGCCGGGGCGCGACTGCACCGCCGCGAAGTAGCTGTTGTGCCGCGCGGTCCACAGGCGCGTGCGTTCCTCCGGCGTGCTGGCCCATTCGAATGCGTTGCCGCCGTGGCCGCTCGCAAGCTCCTGCACCGTCTCGGCCTGTTCCTTCACGCCGGCGGGCGAGCCGTGGAATTCCATCAGCAGCATCGGCTCTTCGCGCAGGTTGAGCTTGGCGTATGCGTTCACCATGCGCACCGTGTTCACGTCGATCAGTTCCACGCGCGCGATCGGCACGCCGAGCTGGATGGTCTCGATGGTCGTGCGCACCGCGGCCTCGATGCTCGGGAACGAGCAGATCGCCGCCGACACCGCTTCTGGCAGCGGATAGATGCGCAGCGTGACCTCGGTGACCACGCCCAGCGTGCCTTCGCTGCCCACCATGAGGCGCGTGAGGTCATAGCCGGCCGAAGACTTCTTCGCACGTGTGCCGGTGCGGATGACTTCGCCGGCAGCTGTGACCACCTCGAGCGCCAGAACGTTCTCGCGCATCGTGCCGTAGCGCACCGCGTTCGTGCCACTGGCGCGCGTGGCCGTCATGCCGCCGATGGAGGCGTCGGCACCCGGGTCGATGGGGAAGAACAGGCCCGTGCTCTTGATCTCTTCGTTGAGCTGCTTGCGCGTGACGCCGGGCTGCACCGTCACCGTGAGGTCGTCGGCATTGATCGACAGCACCTTGTTCATGCGTGACACGTCGATGCTGATGCCGCCCTGCACCGCCAGCAGGTGGCCTTCGAGCGATGAGCCCACGCCGAAGGGAATGACCGGCACGCTG
Source organism: Variovorax paradoxus (assembly GCF_024734665.1). Taxonomy (NCBI): domain Bacteria; kingdom Pseudomonadati; phylum Pseudomonadota; class Betaproteobacteria; order Burkholderiales; family Comamonadaceae; genus Variovorax; species Variovorax paradoxus. The sequence continues at coordinate 6,832,737 of NZ_CP102931.1, read as the reverse complement.
TGCTCGCTCGCGAGCTTCACCGCATCGGCCACGTCCTGTGTGCTCTCGGCGAACACCACGGCGGAGGGGGGCGGCGCGTCGAAGGAAGACTCGTCGCGCCCGTGCTGCGTGCGCACCGCCATGGCGGTGGAGCAGTTGGCGCCGAAGCGGGCCTTCAGCCCATCGATCAGGCTGGCCGGGACGTCGCGCAGATGAAGCTCCGGCATCAGGTGCGAGGTTTGGGTCGGGGCGTTCATCGGGAGTCTCCTGGCGGGTGAGGGTGGTCGTCCATTTTACGGAGCGAGCACCATAATGCGCTTCGGAAAAAACATGAACCCCACGACCCTCAGCGCTCTCGCGGCCTTCCCGTCGCAACTGGAGGCCCACTACGCGGCCATTCCCACGGCTTTCAGGCATTGGGCGCCGCCCTCGTGGGAGGGCGTGCCCAGCGAGGCCTTCACCGCCATCGAGCAGCTTTGCCATGTGCGCGATATCGAGATCGAGGGCTACCACGTGCGCTTTCGCCGCACGCTGCAGGAGACGCACCCGACGCTCGCCTCCATCGACAGCGAACCGCTGGCCATCGAGCGCGCATACGGCACCGCCGATGCGGCGAAAGTGCTGGCCGAATTCCGCATGGCGCGCGTGCAGACGATGGAAATCATCTCCAGCCTGAGCGACGCGCAGCTCGCGCGCACCGCAGTGTTCGAAGGCTACGGCCCGCTCACGATGCGCAGTCTCATCCACTACCTCTGCAGCCACGACCAGCAGCATCTTGCAGGCCTGCAATGGCTCGCGGGCAAGATCGACGCATCGACCGTCGATCAGTAAAAACAGGAGCCTCCATGGGCAACCGACTTTCCCAGATCGCCACCCGCACCGGCGACGACGGCACTACCGGCCTCGGCGACAACACGCGCGTGCCCAAAGACCACCTGCGCGTGCACGCGATGGGCGATGTGGACGAACTCAACTCGCAGATCGGCGTGCTGCTGTGCGAGCCCATGCCAGAGCCCGTTCGCGAGCTGCTGGTCGATGTGCAGCACCAGCTCTTCAACCTTGGCGGCGAGTTGTCGATGCCCGGTTTCACGTTGCTGAAGGCCGATGCGCTGCTGCAGCTCGACAACGCGCTGGCTGAGCACAACGCTGCTCTGCCGCGCCTGGCCGAATTCATCTTGCCGGCTGGCACGCGCGCGGCCTCGCTCGCGCATGTGTGCCGTACGGTGGCGAGGCGCGCGGAACGTGCGGTGGTTGCGCTCGGCGCCACCGCCGAACTCAACGACGCTTTGCGCCAGTACCTCAACCGGCTCAGCGACCTGCTCTTCGTGCTTGCACGCGTGCTCAACCGAATGAACGGCGGCGACGACGTCTACTGGAAGAGCGAGCGCATGGCACGCGCAGCCGCTGCGGAAGAAGCCGAAGCAGACGACACCAACACCAAGGAGGCCCCATGAAATTCCCGATCAATACCTTTCGCATGTCGCTCGCAGTGACGATGGCTGCGGCGCTGTGGCTGCCAGCCGGTGCACAAGCCCAGAGCGCCGACAACCCGCCCCAGGCACAACGCGCCCACACCATCAAGTCGCCCTCCCGCAGCGGCAAGGTCGTGGGCAGCGTGCAACGCGGCACCAACGCTGCGGGCCGCGGAGTCAACCGTGCAGACACCGCCACGCGACGCGGCGTGAACAACGTGTCGGAGAAAGCCAGCCGACCGGTGCGCAACGTGGGCGAGGCCTTTGGCCGCAAGTTGTCTCCCGGCTCCAGCGGTCGCGCTGCGCCGCCGCCTGTCGGTCCGCAAGGCAACGCGCCCTGATCCTCACGGGTCAGTTCGGGGCGCGATCACGCCGACGGGGTGCTCTGTTTCGCGAATGTCCCCCGGCCTGCGGCCTCCTCCTTTATTTCGCGAAACAGAGCACCCCATCGACGTGACCGTTCAGAGCAGTCGTTGATCGGCCAGCACAACGGCAGCGCCCATGTGCGAATGGCATCGGGTGCTCCCCGCAGCGAAATAAAGGAGGAGGCCGCAGGCCGGGGGACATTCGCGGAGGGGAGTACCCGGTGTCATTCGCACGCACCCCGAACAAAACCTCCAAGGCACAAATGGCAAGAAACATCGATATCAAGGCCCGCATCGACAGCGTAGACCGAGTCGCAAGCATCGCCGCAACGCTGGCCGACCAGGGCCCCATCGAGATCGCTCAGGACGACACCTTCTTCCGCTGCACCGACAGCGCCGACCGCCTCAAGCTGCGCACCTTCGCGCCCGACCGCGCGGAGCTGATCTTCTACCGCCGCGCGAACAGCAGCGGGCCGAAGGAATCGTTCTACCTGATCACGCCCTGCAGCACGCCCGATGTGCTGCGCGAATCGCTCACGCTCGCATGGGGACAGGCCGGCCGGGTTCGCAAGCAGCGCCGGTTATTCATCGTGGGCCGCACGCGCGTGCATCTCGACCGTGTCGAAGGCATCGGAGAATTCCTCGAACTCGAAGTGGTGCTGCAAGAAGGTGAGCCAGCCGAAGCCGGCGTGGCCGAGGCGCATGCGCTCATGGCGCAACTGGGCGTGGGCGCCGACCAGATGGTGCAGGGCGCCTACGTCGATCTGATCAACGGTTGATCAGCGCCAACCAGCAGCCTTGAGCTGGTCCGCCAGCAACTGCGCGACCTTTTCATAGCCTCGTGCATTGGCATGGATGCGGTCTGAGCGCAGTGACGAATCCGACAGAACGCTCGAATACACATTGGCAACCAGCAGCGCCTGCTGCGACTTCGCCACCTCTTCATAGAACGGCGCATCGCTGAGCGAACCAACGGCCGCGCGCATCGCATCGGGCGCCGGCGTGGCCAGCACGGCGACGTAGGGCGTGTGCGCACGCGCCTGGGTGATCAGCTCGACGAGGTTGTCGCGCGTGGCTGCGGCCGACACGCCGCGCAGCATGTCGTTGCCGCCGATGCCGATCAGGATCGCGTCGTAGCTCGCGCCATTCAGCAGCCCCGGCAGGCGCTGCAGCGCACCTTCGGATGTGTCGCCGTTGACGCCCGCGTTCTCGACCTGCCAGCCCGTGAGCTCGCCCAGTTTCACGGGCCATGCCGCGTCGGGCGGCGCACCGTAGCCATGGGTCAGGCTGTCGCCGAGGGCCAGCACGTGGGCATTCGATTTCAGCGCGGTGGCCGAGGCCTTGCGCTTGCCGCAGGCCGACAGAAGGGTGATGGCAGGCACGCCGGCCAGCAGGTGGAGGAGGTGTCGTCGCTTCATGTGGCGCGCAGCTTAAACGCAGCCTGAGGGCGCACGGGCGCTTGTCCCTTTGCTCGGAAAGCGCATAAGCCTCCCCGTTTTTGTTCGTTCCCGGGCGGTGGGCGCAGGCGAAGAATCGTTGCCCTGCACCTTCATTCATCTCCGGGGTTCGACACCATGCCGCTGCTCACTCGCCACCGCTTCCTGCGCCATGTGGCCGCTCTCTCCATGGCCTTGCTGGCCGCGCCCATCGCGGCCTGGGCCGCGCCCGCCACCGGCGAGCCCGTGTGGTTCGGCGTGAGCGGGCCGCTCACCGGGCAGAACGCGCAATACGGCGCGCAGTGGAAGGCGGGCTTCGATCTCGCCCTCGAACACATCAACGCGCAGGGCGGCATCCATGGCCGGCCGCTGGCCTACAACTTCGAGGACAGCCAGAGCGATCCGCGCCAGTCGGTGGCCATCGCGCAGAAGCTGGTGAACGACAAGCGCGTGCTCATCGAGCTCGGCGACTTCTCGAGCCCGGCCTCGATGGCCGCATCGCCCATCTACCAGCGCGCGGGCCTGGTGCAGCTGGGCTTCACCAACTCGCACCCTGACTTCACCAAGGGCGGCGACTTCATCTGGAGCCCCTCCATCAGCCAGGCCGATGCGCAGCCGCTGCTGGCCGAGCTCGCGGTGAAGACGCTGGGCTTCAAGCGCATCGCCGTTCTGTATCTCAACACCGACTGGGGCCGCACCAGCAAGGATGTGCTCGTGAAGGCCGCGCAGGAACGCGGCGCGCAGCTCGCGATTGCCGAGGGCTACCAGCCCGACGAGAAAGACTTCCGCTCGACGCTGGTGCGCGTGCGCGACGCCAACCCCGACGGGCTGGTGCTCATCTCGTACTACCCCGACGGCGCGCTCATCGCGGGCCAGGTGCGCAGCGTGGGCCTAAAGCAGCCGATTGCGGCGGTGGGCTCGGTGTATTCGCCGAAGTTCATCGAGCTCGGCGGCGGTGCGGTGAACGGCATCTACACCAACACTGCCTTCTATCCAGAGGAGCCGCGCACCGAGGTGCAGGACTTCGTGAAGAGCTTCCGCGCGAAGTACGGCAAGGAGCCCGACGCCTTCAACGCCTATGCCTACGACGCGGTGGTGTACGCGGCGGCAGCGCTGCGCCAGGCGGGCCCGAAGGCCGATCGGAAGGCCGTGCGCGACGCGTTCTACAAGATCAAGGACGTGCCCAGCGTGATCTTCGGCAAGGCGAGCTTCGATGCGCAGACGCGCCGGATCATTGGCGTGAAGAGCGTCAACCTTGTCGTGAAGGATGGCAAGTGGGCGCAGATCGACGAGAAGGCGGCCATCGCTTCGACGAAATGAGCGGTTTTTCGCGTTGTTCCCTCTCCCGCTTGCGGGAGAGGGCTAGGGTGAGGGCGGGGGCCTTCGATAGACAGCAGCCCTTTGCATCGGCCGCCGCACCCTCACCCCAACCCTCTCCCGCAAGCGGGAGAGGGAGCAAGACACCATGAGCTTCACCTCATTCTTCGACTACACCGTCAATGGCCTGATCATCGGCAACATCTATGCGTTGCTGGCGGTCGGCCTCGCATTGATCTTCGGCGTCTCGCACCTCATCAACTTCGCGCACGGCTCGGTGTACACCGTGGGCGCGTACATCGGCTGGGCGTCGATCACCTTCCTGCACACGCCGCTGCCCGTGACCATCCTGCTGGTCGTGCTCGGCTCGGGCGCGCTCGGCATGCTGATCGAACGCGTGGGCCTGCGCCCGCTGCAGGGTGCGGCACGCATCGCGCCGCTGCTGGCCACCATCGGCATCAGCTTCGTGCTCGACATCCTCGTGCAGCTGGTGTTCAGCCCCGACCCGCGCTCGCTGCCCACGCAACTGCCCGACTGGCGCCTGCAGATCGGCACCGGCACCATCGGTGCGCTCGACATCCTGATCGCGGGCATCGGCATCGCGAGCGCGGCCGTGCTGTTCGGCTTCCTGCGTTTCACGAAACTCGGCTGGGCCGTGCGCGCCACCGCGCAAGACCGCGACGCGGCGCAACAGATGGGCGTGGACGTCGACCGCGTGAACCAGACCGTGTTCGCCATCGCCGCAGCACTGGGCGGCCTTTCGGGCCTGCTGGTGGGCATGTACTACAACAACATCAGCCCGGCGATGAGCTTCCAGGCCACGCTCAAGGGCGTGGTGGCCACTGTCGTCGGCGGCGTGGGCAACGTGCCCGGCGCCATCGTCGGCAGCCTGCTGCTGGGGCTGATCGAGAGCTATGGCGTGGCGATCCTCGGCACGCCGTACCGCAACCTCTTCGCCTTCGCGTTGCTGCTGGTCATCCTGGTGTGGAAGCCCAACGGGCTGTTCGGACGCAAGCGTGCGTTGCCGCCGGAGCCGCTGACGGGTACCTTCATTGCGCCGAGCAAGCCGTGGCATGTGCCGCGGCGTCTGCTCCTTGCGTTGCTTGCAGCGGCGGTGGCTTTGCCGCTCTTCGATCCATCGCCGTACCTGCTGCAGACGCTCACCAACGCGTGGCTCTATGGGGCGCTCGCACTCAGCCTCACGTTGGTGGCCGGCACCATCGGGCAGATCTCGCTGGGCCATGCGGGGCTGTTGGCCATCGGCGCGTATGCATCGTCGCTGCTGGTGCTCGACCTGCACCTGCCGGTGGGCACGGGCATCGTGCTCGCGGGCATCCTCACTTCGCTGATCGGCACTGCGCTGATCTTCCCGGCCTTCAGGCTGCGCGGCCACTATGTGTCGATTGCCACGCTCGGCATCGGCGAGATCGTGGCGCTCACCATCCTCAACTGGGAAAGCCTCACGCACGGGCCCATCGGTGTGTCGGGCATTCCGCCGCTCTCGCTGTTCGGGCGCGATGCATCGTCGAACGAGGCGGTTTACTGGGCATCGTTCGGCGCGATGGTGCTGCTGGCTTTGCTGCAATGGCGTCTGCTGCGTTCGCACCTGGGCCGCACCTTCCGCGCGGTGCGCGAAGACGAAGTGGCCGCGCGCGCCTACGGCGTGAGCCCCGACCGCTACAAGGCGCTGGCCTTCGGCTTCGGCGGCTTTGCAGCGGGCGTGAGCGGCGCCTTCACCGCGCACATGTACTCGTACATCAACCACGAGACCTTCGGCTCTCAGATCTCGATCCTCGCGCTGACGATGGTGATCCTCGGCGGGCTCGGGAACATCAGCGGCGCGCTGCTGGGCGCGGTCGCGCTTGTGAGCCTGCCAGAGCTGTTTCGCGTGACGGCCGAGTACCGGATGCTGATCTACGGCGTCGCGCTGCTTCTCTTGATTCGCTTCCGCCCGCAAGGCTTGCTGGGCACCGTCTGAAAGAACACCACACCATGAGCCACCTCAACGACTACCTCGCCGAGAAACGCGCCGCCGTGCTGGCACGCAATGCCGCCGTTGAGGCCGGCACCGCGCAGCCCGTGCAACTGAAGGCCAGCGTGAAGGCAGAGGGCCGCAGCGGCGTGCGCCGCCTGCGCATTCGCGAGCACCAGATCATCAGCGACAGTCCGCCGGACTTCGCGGGCTACAACCTCGGCCCCAGTTCGCCCGAGCTGCAGCTGGGCGTGCTCGGCACCTGCGTCACGCACATCTTCCTGATCCAGGCGGCCGAACGGCAGGTGCCGCTCGAAAGCCTCGAAGTGGAAGTGACCGGCGTCATCGATCCGCGCGGCGGCAAGCCGGGCCACGAGAAGACACCGATCTGGCCGCATGAGATCGGCTACACGGTGCACATCGATTCGCCCGCGAGCCGCGAAGACATCGACGCGCTGTTCGAAGCGGTGGAGCGCAACTGCCCGATCCTCAACCTCCTGCGCAATCCGCAGACCATCCGCGCCGAGGTGAAGCTGGTCAACTCGAAGGCGCAAGCGGCGAAGAAAGCAGCCGATGCCATCGCTGCTTGAGATACGCGGCCTTGCGCGCCGCTTCGGCGGACTCACGGCCGTCGATGCCGTCGACCTGCATGTGGGCGAGGGCGAACTGCTGAGCGTGATCGGGCCGAACGGAGCGGGCAAGACCACGCTGTTCAATTTGGTCACCGGCCTCGACAGGCCCGACGAAGGGCAGGTGCTGTTCGAAGGGCAGGACATCACCGGACTGCCGGCGCAGCAACTCGCGCAGCGCGGGCTGGCGCGCACCTTCCAGCATGGGCGCGTGTTCGCGAACCTCTCGGTGCTCGACAACGTGCTGGTCGGCGCACACACGCGGCTGCGTGCCGTGAAACCGCGCGTCGGTGGCGTGCCGGGTCTGGGCGCATTGGCCGAGCTTGCGCTCGCACTGGTGCAGCCCGGTGCCGTGCGCCGCGAAGAGCAGGTGCTGCGCGAAGAGGCGCGAGAAATCATCGCGCTCTTCGGCGAGCGTCTCGCGCCGCGTGTCGACCATCCCGCATACAGCCTCTCTTATGCCAATCGGCGTCGCGTGGAGATCGCACGGGCTCTTGCGCTCAAGCCGCGACTGCTGCTGCTCGACGAGCCCACTGCCGGTATGAACGAGAGCGAGACGGCGGAGATGCTGGAGATCATTCGCGGCCTGAAGGCGCGTGGCCAGACCATCCTGTTGATCGAGCACAAGCTCGACCTGGTGATGCAGCTGTCCGACCGCGTGGCCGTGCTCGACGACGGCCGCAAGATCGCCGAAGGCCTGCCCGATGAGGTGCGCAACGACCCGGCGGTGATCGAGGCGTACCTGGGCCACCGCCATGTCGGCGAGGCGGTGCCCGCATGATCGCTACCGTCGCGCGCACCGGTCTTTCTCCTTCGCCCCTCTGGGGAGAGGGCGGGGATGAAGGGCTGCCCGAACGCGCTGCTGCAGCGCCTGCTTCCAGCGGATCGCTGCAACCGCTGCTTCAGCTCAGGAAGATCAACAGCTTCTACGGCCCCGTCCAGGCGCACTTCGACCTCGACATCGAAGTGCGCAAGGGCCAGATCGTCAGCCTGCTCGGCGGCAACGCGAGCGGCAAGTCGACCACGATGAAGATCGTGCTCGGCCTGCTCAAGCCGCGCTCGGGCGAAGTCAATTTCAACGGAGAGTCGACGCTCGGCCTGAGCACGCCGCAGATCATCCGCCGCGGCATAGGCTCGGTGCCCGAAGCGCGCCGCCTGTTTCCCGCAATGACCGTGCGCGAGAACCTGCTGATGGGCGCCTACGCACGCAGCGACCGCAAGGCCGTGGCCGAAGACCTGGAGCGCATGCTGGAGTTGTTCCCGCGCGTGGCCGAGCGCATCGAGTTCCAGGCCGGCACGCTCTCGGGCGGCGAGCAGCAGATGGTGGCAATGGCGCGCGCGCTCATGGGCCGCCCGCAGCTCATCTGCATGGACGAGCCGACCATGGGCCTGTCGCCGCTGTACGTCGACAAGGTGCTGGAACTCATCGCGCGCATCAACAGCCAGGGCGTGTCGGTGTTCATGGTCGAGCAGAACGCGAGCCTCGCGCTGCAGATCGCGCACCACGGCTATGTGCTGCAGACGGGGCGCATCGTGCTCTCGGGCCCGGCGCGCGAGCTGCTGGCCGATGCGCGCATCCGCGATGCCTACCTTGGCGGTGACGGCGCGGCGCGCACTGCTTCCTGACTCGGTTATCCACGGGAGAACACTCATGCCATTGAAACTCGACCACATCGTCATCGCAGTGCACGACCTCGAACGCACCATCGCCGACTACGGGGCGCTGGGCTTCCATGTGCTGCGTGGCGGCGACCATCCGGGCCGCGCCACGCACAACGCGCTGGTGGTGTTTGGCGACGGCAGCTACTTCGAGCTGATCGCATGGCGCGAACCGTCGCCCACCGAGCGCTGGTGGCAGCTGCTGCAACGCCACGGCGAAGGCATTGTCGACTTCGCGCTGCTGCCGCGCGACACCGCTGCCACCGTGGCCGATGCGAAGGCGCGGGGGCTCGCACTCGATGGCCCGCTCGACGGCGGCCGCGTGCGCCCCGATGGCGAGCGCCTGCGCTGGCAGACGGCGCGCGCGTCTTCGGCCGACTTGCCCTTCCTGTGCGGCGACCTCACGCCGCGCGCATTGCGCGTGCCCGAAGGCGATGTGCGCGTGCATGCCAACGGCGCGCTCGGCGTGGCGAGCCTGGCCATTGCGGTGCGCGATCTCGACGCCACGCTGGCACGCTACCGCGCCTTGCTCGGCACCGTGCCCGACGATGCCGACACGCACATCGGCGAGCCGGTGGCGGTGCCCGGCAGCAACGTGCGCGTGGCGATCATCGCGTTGGGGCGCAGCGTGCTCGTGCTTTCATCGCCGCGCGAGAACAACAATGTGCCGGATGGGGAGGAGGGCAGCGGCATCCTCGCGCAACGCATCGCGGCGCGCGGCGAGGGCCCGTATGCGCTCGTGTTGCATACCGACAGGCCGCAATCGACCGGCACCTTCGACCTTGCTCGCGCGCATGGCGCACTGATCGAACTCGACCTGCCGCCGCTGGATCGTCACGTGAAGCACGACAGCAGCTCGCGCAGCTACCAGGTCAACAGCCTGGTCGGCGGATGAGCTGGCCGTTGCCGCACCCTTGAGCGTCTTGTATCGACGTTAGTGCCCGCCCAGATGTGCCTTGCGCAGCCCGGCCTGCATCTTCTTCTGCATACTGGCACTGCTTGCATTCAACAAGCGGTTGTTTCAGTCCTCATGAAGGAGAACCGGTATGAGAAAGCTCATCCTCCAGATGCAGATGTCGGTCGACGGCTATGTCTCACCGGCCAATGGCAACCTCGACTGGCAACTGTGGGGTTGGGGCGAGCGCTGGGCCTGGGACGACAGACTGAAGCAAGACTTCAACGCCGTCTTCGAAGGCATCGACACCATCCTGCTGAGCCGGCTGATCGCGGAAGAGGGCTACCTCGATCACTGGGGTCGCGCGGCGAAGAACTTTCCTGCGAACCCGCACTACGCCTTCGCACAGAAGATCGTCGATGCACGCAAGGTGGTGCTCACCGACAAGCTCGCGGCCTCGCGCTGGGAGCGCACCGTCATCGCGCGCGGCGACATGGCCGAGGAGGTGAATGCGCTGAAGCGTGAACCGGGCAAGGACATCATCACCATCGGCGGTGTCGGCTTCGCATCCGCGCTGGTTGCGGCGAGGCTGGTCGACGAGTTCCAGTTCTTCGTGAACCCCACTGCCGTGGGTGCGGGGCGTTCGGTGTTTCACGACCAGCGCAAGGGCCACAAGCTGCGGCTGCTGTGTTCGACGGCATACGAATGCGGCATGGTGGTCAATCGCTACACGCCCGGTCGCGCGGTTTGAAGGACAAGGCGCCGCACGGATACCAGCACTTACCTGATTTCACCTGACCGCGACCTGAAGTGCCCGAAGCGGACACAAGTGCGGCCCACAATGGACTCGTCATCAACGCATGAAGGAGTTCCAGATGATCAGCAATTCAAAGAGCATGGCAGTCGCCGCAGCAGCGCTCGCGATGTGCATGGCCGCAGGGGGCGCCTTTGCGCAAGACCGTCATGGCGATGGCCGTCCAGGCGACGGACGCTATGAACAGCGCGACCGCAATTTCGACCGCCGCGGTCCGCAAGCCGGCAACTACCGCGGCAACCAGGACTTCCGCGACGGCCGCCAGTTCGATCGCCGAGGCTTCCCGCAGCCGCATGCCGAATGGCGCCGTGGCGGACGTGTGCCGGCCGAGTACCGTGGCCGCAACTATGTGGTGCAGGACTGGCGTGCCTACCGCCTGCAGCAGCCGCCCCGTGGCTATCAATGGGTTGGCGTGGGCGGAGACTTCGTGCTCGCGGCAATCGCCACCGGTGTGATCGCAAACATCATCGCTGGCCAGTAAACAGACGGCCAGCCGGGCAGACAACGCAAAACCGCCACAGGCAACTGTGGCGGTTTTTCTTTTGATGGAACGCCGGAGCCGGTCTTCAGACCAGCGCGGTGGGCGCCGATTGGGCGCACACATTGCGCCCGGTGATGGTCAACCGCAGGCCGCCACCATGCCACTCGAGCCAGTTGAGGCTCACATATGCGTCGATGTCGGCGTCGTCGATGCGGTCGGCCTGGCGGCTTTGCAGCAGCTCTACCGTTGCGGGCAAGGCTCGTCTCAATCTCTCACGCCGCTCGGCTGCATTGGCCGCCTTGAGGGCGGCCCTTGTTTGCTGTTGCTGCTGCTGCGGGGTCGATGCCATTGCTGATCCGTTTCCAGGAAGCCAGGGAATTAACCCGAATGTACGCCCCTTGTGTGAAGCTGCATTCTTCTTTTTTAACCATTCTGTCGTCCGCAGTACACACCACGCCGCAGCCTCTGGACAGGCTCTAGATTTCGTAGTGAGAGGCCCTGGCCTCGTCGCCCAGAGCCTTCTCGACGACTGCGCGCGTCAGCGTCGGCGCGAACGACTCGATGAAGGCATAGACGTACTTGCGCAGGTAAGTGCCGCGCCGCACCGCGAGCTTGGTGAGATTGATGCCGAACAGCCGCCCCGCATCGAGCGCGCGCAGCTGCGTGTCGCGCTCGGCTTCGTAGGCCACGCCGGCGACGATGCCAATGCCCAGGCCCAACTGCACGTAGGTCTTGATCACGTCGGCGTCCATCGCGGCCAGCACGATGTTGGGCTGCAGCCCGCGCTGCTCGAAGGCCTCGTCGATGCGCGAACGGCCCGTGAAGCCCGTGTCGTAGGTGATCAGCGGATAGCGCGTGAGCGCTTCTAGCGTCAGCGGCGCGTCGAGCAATGGATGCTCCGGCGGCACGATCACCGAATGCGTCCAGCGATAGCAGGGCAGGGCGACCAGCTGCGGATAGTCGCCCAGAGCCTCTGTGGCGATGCCCACGTCGGCTTCGCCGTCGAGCAGCATCTGCGCGATCTGCTTGGGCGAGCCCTGGTGCAGGTGCAGCTTCACGTTCGGAAACTGCGCGCGGAATTCCTGCACCGCCACCGGCATCGCATAGCGCGCCTGCGAGTGCGTGGCCGCCACCGAGAGCAGGCCGCTTTGCTGCGCGACGAACTCCTGGCCCGCATGGCGCAGGTTGCTGCTCTCCATCAGCATGCGCTCGATGATCGGCAGCACGTGCCCGCCGGGCTCGGTGAGCCCCGTGAGCCGCTTGCCGGCGCGCACGAAGAGCTCGATGCCGAGCTCCTCTTCGAGCTCGCGGATCTGCCGGCTCACGCCGGGCTGGGAGGTGTGAAGGGTGTGGGCGACTTCGGTCAGGTTGAAGCCGCAACGAACGGCCTCGCGTACCGAGCGCAGTTGTTGAAAGTTCATCTGGCGCGGAAGAGTCATCAGGGCCCCGGTTGGGACCGACCGGCGATTCTCGGCAGAAGTGCTTATTCGGGGAACGATGCGTTTGTTGGTTCCACATGAGTAAAACATCTTTAAGGCGCTTCAGGAGTGGTTGCTTGAAATTTCGCACGACTGTGCTAAAGTTTGCCGCATGGACGCCAAGACCCAGAAAAGCGAACTCACCCGCGCTGCCATCGTCGGCGCTGCGATGAACCTTGCGCTGGCCGAAGGCCTGGAAGCGATCACGCTGCAGGCCGTGGCCAGCCGGCTGGGCTTGTCCAAGAGCGGCGTGTTCTCGCGCGTGGGTTCGCGCGAGGCGCTGCAGAAGGCCGTCATCGAAGAGTACGGCCGCGGCTTCCTGGCCGAGGTGTTTGTGCCCGCCATGCAAAAACCCAAGGGCCTGCCCCGGCTCAACGAGATCGTCGCGCGCTGGATCGCCCGCACGCGAGACGTCGAAATGCACACCGGCTGCCTCTACACAGCCGGCGCCTTCGAGTTCGACGACCGCGAAGGCGAGCTGCGCGACATGTTGCTGGGCGAGATCACCCGCTGGCGCGCTGCGCTGCGCCGCACCGTGCTGCAAGCCATCGAGACCGGCGAGCTGAAGGCCGACACCGACCCCGCACAGCTCGTGAGCGAGATCAACGGCCTGACCATGACCCAACTGCACGACGCGCGTTTCCTGCGCGATCCGCAGGCCGCCGACCGCGCCATGCAGACCTGGCAGCGGCTTCTTTCCAGCTACCTCGCCTGATCCGTTCACGAAGCAGGCGGATCTCTCACGTTTCCATTTGCCAGAATTTCGCACAGTCGTGCGATAAACAGGAGAAGCACCATGCTGATCATTGCCCTCTTTCTTGCCGCCTACGCGCTCGTCGTTGGTGCCAAGGGCCTTCGCGACACCTTGCGCAGCCTGCCCCGAAGCAACCAGGACTGGGTCTGGTACTGAACGCCCGAAAGGAACGCCACGCCATGACGAGCACTTCCACCCCGACTGCCGGCCATGCCGCGCAGTCGAACTACTACAAGCCCAGCCGCACGATGCGCGCGCTGCGCTTCGGCCTGACCACGTCGCAGCGCCTCTGGCCCGCGCTGGGCGTGCGCGCCGCCTACCGCCTGTTCGGCACGCCGCTGCCGCCCAAGTGGCTCTACCGCGGCCAGGGCCCCGGCGCGGAGTGGCGGCGCGAGGGCTGGGCCTTCGAAGACGCGAGTGTCGGCATCTACCACCTGGCCGCGCAGGACTCGGGTGCGGAGTCGGCGCCGGTGGTGCTGCTGGTGCATGGCTGGGGCGGGCACGCGGGGCAGATGCTGCCGCTCGCGCAGGCCGTGGCGGCTGCAGGCCTGCGGCCCGTGCTGCTCGAACTGCCGGCGCACGGCCGCAGCGCGGGCACGATGAGCAACTCGCCGCAGTTCGCGCGCGCCATTGCCTACGTCACGGCCCGGCTCGCGGCTGATGGCCACGCGTTGCGTGCCGCCGTCGCGCATTCGCTGGGTGCCAACGGCCTGGCACTTGCCGCCGCGCGCGGCCTCTCGGCAGAACGCCTCGTGCTGCTCGCGCCGCCTGCCTCGCCGCGCGAATACACGCGCTACTTCGCGCACACCTTCGGCCTCAACGAAGCCACGCGCCTGTCGATGCAGCGGCTGTTCGAGTCGCGCGAAGGCGTGCTGATGCCGCAACTGGAGCCAGCGGCAGTGGGCCCGCGCATCGCGCAGCCCACGCTCATCGTGCATGACCGCGACGATCGCGTGAACCGCTTCGCCGACGCCGAGGCGTACCGCGATGCGATCGCCGGCGCACGGCTCGTGGCCACGCAGGGTTGGGGGCATCGCCGCATCCTCAAGGAGGCCGAGGTGCTGGCCCAGGTCACGCGCTTCGTCGCGGCGGATTGAGCCCGCACTACCAGGTGGGGTGGACAGGGGTGAACACCGGCCTGAACAGGTGCCGCCGCACGATCTCCCCATACCCCCGGTAGTAAAAATTGCCGTTCGCCGCCAGCACCGCCGCGCGATGCTTGCGGAAATACACCGGTATCTCGTACCAGGGCATGGTGGGTGCGCGATGGTGCACGTGGTGCAGGTTGTTGAAGAGGTACAGCAGCCCGAACACGAGATTCGATTCGACGATGGCCACGCGCTCGTGCGGTGTGTCGGCCCAGCGATGCTCGGTGAAGGTGCGCAGAGAGCCCAGCATCATCCCCGGGTACACGAAGCACAGCAGGTACTCGCCGAAGCCCATGCCGCAGACGGCGGTCACGTAGTACAGCACCGGCGCCACGCTCAGCGCATGCCAGAGCCACGTCGGCAGGCGCGAGAAATTGCCCGACAGCACCTGGACGGTTTCGAAGCGCACCAGCTTCCACAGCCGCAGGAACGGCCCCAGCACCACGCGGAACGCGATCGTCTGGTTGGCCATGTAGATCCATCGCCACACCGGGCCGTAGCCCGCCCACGCGGGCGCCGAGTGGTAGGCGCTTTCGTTGTCGCGCTCCGGGTGCGTGAGGTGGAAGTTGACGTGATGCGAGCTGTGGCCGCGGTTGTAGAACGGATACGGCAGCCACAGGTTCAGCGGCGGCCACACCACCGCATGGCGCAGCCACTTCGGCAGATGGCGCATCGCATGGATGCTCTCGTGCTGCAAAGAGAAGTGCAGCTGCGCGAGAAAGCCGCCGGCAAGGAACAGCGCCCAGCCCGGCAGCGCCGCGTGCCACCACAGCAGTGCGGCCCATGCGGCGTAGAGCACGGCGGCCAGCAGCAGCGTGGGCACTTCGTAGTGCCACCACCAGTGCCGGCGTGTGCGTGCCAGGGCGATGGACGGATCAGCAGTCGTTGTCATGGTGCGAAGGACTGCGATGCTAGGCATGAAGAACCTGTCTGCATGCGCGCATTTCGCATATGCATCGGCGTGAAACTTCCTTCCCGCATTGGCGTGATGCGGTCTACGCTTGCTGCCTTTGCCGTTGTTCAGGGGGCGCTCACGCCGACGGCGGGGGACATTCGCGGAGGGGAGTACCCGGTGTCATTCGCACTCACCCCGAAAGCAAGTACACATGAATCCGACCAGGGCAAAAACCGTCACCCCGGCAGACCTGCAAGCTCTGCTGCTGCAAGAGCCCGTGGCCGAGCTAGCGCTGCTTGACGTGCGCGAAACCCGGTGGTTCGTCCAGCGCCACCCCAACCTCGCGCGCAACGCGCCCTTCAGCGGGCTCGAACTGCAGGTCGGCACGCTGGTGCCGCGTCGCTCCACGCCCGTCGTGCTCTACGACGACTACAACGCGCCCGACGGCGTTGCACAAGCCGCCGTGGCCGTGCTCGCGCGCCTGGGCTACACCGATGTGCGCACGCTCGACGGCGGCCTGCAGCGCTGGGTGACCGAAGGCCTGCCCGCCATCGACGGCTACGGCACGCTGGTCAAGGCCTTCGGCGATCGTGCGCGGCTGCACTACGGCACGCCGGCGTTGCCCGTCGAGGCGCTGCGCGCGCGCCAACGCGATGGCCGGCCGACCACGCTGGTCGATGCCCGGCCGCGTGCCGAGTTCGAATTTCTCTCGCTGCCCGGCGCGCGCAACCACGCGGGTACAGAGCTGGCGCTGCGCCGCTTCGAGCAGCACGGAGCCGACGATGCGGACCATCTCTGGGCCATCAACTGCTTCAGCCGCACGCGCGGCATCGTCGGCGCGACCACGCTGCGGCTGCTGGGCCGCGCGCCCGACACGGTGTTCGTCGAAGACGGTGTCATGGCCTGGGGCCTGCAGGGTGCCCCGACCGTGCAGAACGCAGCCCCCAGCGACGAGCTGCCGCCCGAATCCCCCGAGGTGTTGCGTCGCATCGCCGACGACCTGCTCGAACGCTTCGCCTTGCCCGTGGCCGACGCCGCACAGCTCGCCCGATGGCGTGACGGCGACAACGAACGCACCCTCTACGTCTTCGACGTGCGGCCCACCGCCGACCCGGCCTTCGCGGGCACGGGCGTGCAGCAGGTGCCGGGTGGCCAGCTGCTGATGCACTTCGAGAACCTTGTTGGCACGCGCGGCGCGCGCATCGTGCTGCTCGACGACCCGGCGCATCGGCTGCGTGCCGCCATCACGAGCTTCTGGCTCACGCAGCTCAACCAGGCCGAGATCTACGTCTACGAGGGCGAACTGGCGCCGGACCAGGCACCGCCTGCCACCGCAGCGACGGTGAACAACGCCCCTTCGCCTCTCGCCCCCGACGCGCTGGCCCAGCTGCGCAGGAACGGTGCCGTCACGGTGATCGACGTCGGCCCCAGCCTCGACTACGAGCGCGGCCATCTGCCGGGCGCGCTCTACATGCTGCCTGCCTCGCTGGCGCCGCTGGTCTTGCACGCCGTGGCCGGCCGCACGCTGGTCTTCACCTCGCCCGACGGCACGGCCGCCGCGCGCGTGGCGCGCGATGCGCACCAGCGCTGGCCGAGTTCGGGGGCGGTGTTCACCTGGCTCCAGGGCGGAACGCAGGGCTGGAAGGCTTCTGGCAGGCCGCTGACGACTGCTTTCGTTCCGGCCCAGCTGCTGACCCCCTTCGACGACGACTGGGGCTCGGTGATGCGCGTGTTCGGTCCGCGCCGCGATGCGGCCTGGGCCGACTACCTCGCGTGGGAGCGCGCATTGGCAGAACGGGTCCTGCAGGACCCGTCCGTGCGCTTTCGCTTCTTTCCGCTCAGCGCGCCGGCGCAGGAGTCGGGTCGGGCAGCTCGATCTTGATGTCGAGCACTTCGAGGTTGTCCTGGGTCTCCAGGTGCACCTTGATGTCTTCCGCGTTGATGGACACGTACTTGGAAATCACCGCCACCAGCTCGCGCTGGAGTTCGGGCAGATAGTCGGGCCGCTTCTTGCCGCTGAGGCTGGACCGCTCGTGCGCGAGGATGATCTGCAGCCGCTCCTTCGCGACGCTGGCAGTCTTCTTCTTTTCGCCCAGCAGGAACGAGAGAAAGGACATGGACTACTTGCCTCCGAAAATCCGCTTGAAGAAGCCCGGCTTCTCGGCGTCGACGAAGCGCATCGGCTTGTCTTCGCCGAGAAAGCGCGCCACCACGTCGCTGTAGGCCTGCGCCACGTCGGTTTCCTTGTCGTGGATCGCGGGCACGCCCTGGTTGGAGGCATGCAGCACGCTTTCCGACTCGGGGATCACGCCGATCAGCTTGATGCGCAGGATGTCCTGGATGTCTTCGAGCGACAGCATCTGCCCGCCCGCCACCCGGTTCGGGTTGTAGCGGGTAATGAGCAGGTGCTCCTTGATGGGCTCGCTGCCGTCCTTGGCGCGCTTGGTCTTGCTGCTGAGCATGCCCAGGATGCGGTCCGAGTCGCGCACGGAAGAGACTTCAGGGTTGGTCACCACCAGCGCCTCGTCGGCGAAGTGCATGGCCATCATGGCGCCGGTCTCGATGCCCGCGGGCGAGTCGCAGACGATGTATTCGAAGTCCATCGCGGCCAGGTCGGTCAGCACCTTCTCCACGCCTTCCTGCGTGAGCGCTTCCTTGTCGCGCGTCTGCGATGCGGCCAGCACGAACAGGTTGTCGCACTGCTTGTCCTTGATGAGTGCCTGGCTCAGGTTGGCTTCGCCCTGGATGACGTTGATCAGGTCGTACACCACGCGGCGTTCGCAGCCCATGATCAGGTCGAGGTTGCGCAGGCCCACGTCGAAGTCGATCACCGCCGTCTTCTTGCCCGCGAGCGCGAGGCCCGACGCGAAGCTGGCGCTCGTCGTCGTCTTGCCGACGCCGCCCTTGCCCGAAGTCACCACCACAATTTTGGCCATGGCCATTCCTTCTTGTTTCGATTCAGTTGTTGCTTGTCAGGGTCGCCGCGTTCCGTGAGCCGGTGATCCGGGTCATGGAATGGCGTCGATCGCAATTTTCTTGCCGTCCAGCCGCACCTGGGCCGACTTGCCCAGCACCGTGTCGGGCAGCGGCACCTCGTTGGTCCGGTAGATGCCTGCAATGGCCACCAGCTGTGCTTCCATGCAGGTCGAGAAGATCCGGGCCTCGGTGTTGCCCCGCGCGCCGGCAATGGCCTTACCGCGCAGCGGTGCGTACACATGCACGTTGCCGTCTGCGATGACCTCGGCGCCGAAGCTCACCACCGCCGTCACCACCACGTCGCCGCCGCGGGCGTACACCTGCTGGCCCGAGCGCAGCGGTTTGTCGATCAAGAGCGTGCCGTTGGCCGGCACCGGCACCTCGCGCACGATCTGCGGGGCTTCCGAGGCGGGGGCCTCGGGCGGCGGCGCCGGGGCGCGGGGTGCGGGGGCTGCGGGCATGGCCGCCACCGAAAGGCCGGCAGCCCGGGCCGCGGCGTTCTGTTCGGCATTGCCGCCGCGCACCGCGATGGGTTGGGTCTGGTGGCGCGCCAGCAGGCTGCGCAGGGCGGCAAAGTCGATGTCGCCGGCGGCTTCGTCACCCTCGCCCTGTGCTTCCTGCAGCAGCGAGAGGTCGATCACCACCGGCTCCTGCTCGAAGAAGTCGGGCGAATCGGCCAGCTGGGCGTCGAGTGCCTCGGCCAGCACGTCCAGGTCGGACGTCTTGAGGATCACTGCGATCAGCGGCAGCGTGGCGCTCTTGAATTCGAAAACCGCCTTGGTGCGCGCGGCGGAGACATCGGCCATTGGAAAACGTCGGTGCGAAAAGCGTTGGAGTCTAACGGGCGCGGGCCAAACCCCGGTGAACCGCCCCCGCTTCATGCGCTCCAGAGAACACTTCTTTCATGAGGTTGCACTTTTCCGGGGTGCCTTGCGTCAGTTCTTCGAGCGGCCCAGCAGCGCGTAAAGAATGATCGCGCCGAAGGTCGCGGTACCGATGCCGCCGAGTGCGAAGTCGCCGAACTTCAGCGTGAAGTCGCCCGTGCCGATGATCAGCGTGATGGCCGCCACGATCAGGTTCTTGTTCTGCGAGAAGTCGACCTTGTTGTCGACCCAGATCTTGGCACCGGCAATGGCGATCAGCCCGAACACCACGATGCTCACGCCGCCCATCACCGGCAGCGGAATCGCCTGGATCAGCGCGCCGAACTTGGGGCTGAAGCCCAGCACCAGCGCGATGACGGCCGCCACCACGAACACCGCCGTCGAGTAGATGCGCGTGGCCGCCATCACGCCGATGTTCTCGGCGTAGGTGGTCACGCCGGTGCCGCCCGCGGCGCCGCTCACGACCGTGGCGATGCCGTCGCCGATGAAGGCGCGGCCCATGTACGGGTCGAGGTTGCGGCCCGTCATGGCCGTCACAGCCTTCAGGTGGCCGAGGTTTTCCGCCACCAGGATGATTGCCACGGGCGCGATCAGCAGCATCGCGTTGGCCGTGAACACCGGCGTCGTGAAGGTCGGCAGGCCGAACCACGCCGCGTTGGCGATGCCACTCAGGTCCACCGGCTTGCCCATGCCCATGACGTTGGTCAGCACCGCATAGACCACAGTGGCCAGGATCAGCCCCATCAGGATCAGCAGGCGCTGCAGCATGCCGCGCGCGAACACCGCCACCAGGCCCACGCAGAGAAAGGTCACGGCCTGCATCCACGAGTCGAAGTTGCTGGCGGCCATGTTCTTGATCGGCACGCTCGCCAGGTTGAGCCCGATCACCGCCACCACCGCGCCCGTGACCACCGGCGGCATGAAGCGCTCGATCCACCCCGTGCCGACGGCCTGCACGATGGCCCCGATCAGGATGTACACCACCCCGCAGGCCACGATGCCCCCAAGCGCCACCGCGATGTTGGCGTTGGGCCCCTTGCCCGCATAGCCGCTGGCCGCGATCACCACGCCGATGAAGGCGAAGCTGGAGCCCAGGTAGCTGGGCACCTTGCCGCCGGTGACGAAATAGAAGATCAGCGTGCCGATGCCGCTCATCAGGATCGCGATGTTGGGGCTGAAGCCCATCAGGATCGGCGCCAGCACCGTGGCGCCGAACATCGCGATCACGTGCTGCACGCCCATGGCGCCGGTCTGCAGCCAGGGCAGCCGCTCGTCGGGCGCGATGACCGCGCCGTTGGCCAGCGAGGACGCGGGCCGTTCAGTCCAGTTGAACATTTCTTGTCTCCTCTTGTTGGTTGTTGGTGGGGCGTGATTGTGGTCGATGAACCCCACGCTGAACACTCCGCAAGAGAAGAAGGCATGGCGGCCGCCCGCCGCCGCACTTTGCCTCAGCGCGGCTGCAGCACCGCCATCGTGATGCGCGACACGCAGGTCAGCTCACCCGCCTCGTTCGTCAGGTCGATCTGCCAGACCTGCGTGGTGCGTCCACGGTGAACCGGCCGCGCCGTGCCGATCACCCAGCCGCTGGTGACAGAGCGGATGTGGTTGGCGTTGATGTCCAGGCCCACGGCGCGGTCGCCTTCGGGGGCCGAGTAGTGGGCGCCGCAGGAGCCCAGCGTCTCGGCCAGCACCACCGACACGCCGCCGTGCAGGATGCCGTAGGGCTGGCGGGTGCGTTCGTCCACCGGGCAGCGGGCGCGGATGAAGTCGTCGCCCACCTCCAGGAATTCCATGCCCAGTGCCGATACGACGGTGCCCACGTGGTTGCGCGTCAGCGCCTCGACGGAGATCTCTTTTTTCCAGATACGCATGGCGTGCTTCTTTCCTTGTGCCTGTAACAGTGGCCAAAACTATAGCGATGGAGACTGACAAACCGAGTCGCCTTTGCGTGTTACCTTGGATCGATGAAGCACCCCGTCCGCCGCTGGCTCATTGGCATTGCCGTCGCACTGCTGCTGGGCGTGGGCGCGCTGGTGTGGGTGGTGAGCGCGCGCTTGCCCACCGACGACGAGGTGGCCGCGAAGATCGCCGAAGGCTTCGAGAAGCGCTTCGGCGTTGCCCTGAAGGTCGGCGGTGCCCACTGGTCGCTGCTGCCGGTGCCCGTGCTGGTGCTGTCCGACATCGCCACCGACCAGCCGCGCCCCATCACCCTGCGCCGTGTCACGCTGCGGCTGCAGCTTGCGCCGCTGCTGCAGCGCGTCATTGCCGTGGACGAGGTCGAAATCGAAAGCCTGGTGTTGCCGCGCGCCTCGGTGCGGGCGTTTCGCGGCAAGGGGCCCAAGCCGCAGGAAGGCAGCGGCAACGTCGTCGCGCTGCCCGCGCCATGGACGCTCGCGCCCGTGCCCGTGGAACTGCTGCGCTGGCGCGACGTGGTCTGGATCGACCGGCGCGACATCTCGCTGGCCTACGACGGCGACGTCCGCTTCGACCCCGGCTGGCGCCCGCGCCAGGCCCGGCTCGAGCGCGCCGGCCTGGCACCGCCCTTGCCACCCGTGCGCCTGCGCCTGGACCGCCAGGCCGGGCAGGACCGCTGGCGCACCCGCATCGACGCGGGCGGCGGTACCTGGAACGGTGTCTCCCGCTTGGAGACACTGCCCGACGGCAAGCTGCAGTTTTCCGCCGAACTGGAGCCGCGCCAGATCGACATCGAGAGCCTGGTGCAGGCCTTCGACCGCCGCACTTCGGTGGCCGGCAAGTTCTCGGGCAACACCACGCTCGTGGCCGAGGCCGGGAGTGCCGAGGAACTGGGCGCGCTGATCCGCAGCCTGCACACCCGCACCACCTTCTCGGTGCAGCCCGCCACGCTCACCAAGCTGGACGTGGCCAAGGCCGTAGCCACCGCAGGCGTGAGCCGGGGGGGCACGACGCAACTGAACGAGCTTACCGGCACGCTCGACACCCAGGGCACCGAAGACGGCGTGGTGATCCAGTACACCAACCTCAAGGCCCGTTCGGGCGTGCTCACGGCAAGCGGCAACCTGAAGCTGTTCAACCGCAAGCTCGACGGCGAGATCGCGGTGGACCTTGTCGACGGCGTGATCGGCGTGCCGCTGAAGATCGGCGGAACCGCAAGCGACCCCGAGCTCTCGCTGACCGGCGCCGCGCTCACCGGCGCGGCCATCGGCAGCGCGGTGCTGCCGGGCGTGGGCACGGCCATCGGCGCGCGCGTGGGGCAGCAGGTGGAAAAGATGTTCGGCGGGAGCAAGCCGACGAAGCCCAAGCCCAGGCCGGCACCCAGGCCGCGCACCGGCCCTAGGCAAACGCCTTGATCGCCGCCGGCACCGTCAGCACAGCCGTGTAGTACCCCATGAACTGCACGCCGGTGTTGAACCCGATCGCGCGCGACAGCAGCCCGCCCAGCAGCCCCATCGTCAGGATTACCAGCAGCCCGAGCAGCTGGCCTTCCCATACGCTGATGACCACGATCAGCCCGACGAAGGTCGCGATGATCGCTTCGTGGCTCACCTTGCGCGACACGAACAGCGCCGCGCGGCGCGCGAAGTTCATCGTGAACGGATAGGCCACCAGGGCTGCGAGCACCACCGCCAGCATGCCGTAGCCCAGGAACTCCCAGTGGTTCAGCAGGTTGTGCAGGTTGTGCGTCTGGCCGGTGGCCGCATCGATGGTGAACACCGGCGGCGCGTTGAACAGCGGTGCGGCCGGCCCGGCCGCCACAGGGCTCAGCGGCAGGCCGATGGCGATCAGCGGGATCAGTGCCTCGGCGATGTAGGTGGCCTCGGTCACGCCGTTGCGCGCGGCCAGCGTGGTGGTGAGCCGGTGGTACGCATGCTTGATGCGCGAGCCCACCAGTTCGCCCAGCACCACGGTCATCGCGACCGGGCTGAACACGAAGGTGGCGCTGGAGATCGCGGCCGTCGCGAAGGTCCACTTCACCTGCGTGCGGTCCAGCACCTTGAACGGATTCGGGAAGTAGCCCGACCAGCCCTTCACGTCGGGGGCGAGCGAGAAGGTGCGGACCTTGTCGCGCTTCATGCGTGCGCGCGCAGCCGGCGAGATCACCGAGAACAGGTCGGCCACCAGCGGCCCGATGGCGATGCCCAGGAAGTAGCTGATGCCGAGCTTCACGCCGTACTTGCCGGTGAGCGCCTGCAGCGCCACGATCACCATCACGAACGGCACCAGCGTGGCCACCGAGGCCCAGCGTCCGCTGGAGAAGTACGCGATGGCCACGGCCGCCACCACGAAGATCCACGGCGCCGCCTTGGTGATGACCGCGCCGTAGGGCGCCAGCAGCACCGCGAACAGCACGGCCAGCGGCACCGCGATGAAGGCCGCGATGATCGCGCCCGACACCATCTTGCGCAGCGCGATGTGCGGCACGCCGAGGTTGCGCAGCACGTTCGCATCCTGCAGCAGCGGCGTGGCCATGGTGTCGCCCGGAATGCCCAGCAGCGCGGTGGGCACCGCATGCGTCATGTGCTTGGCCACGGCCGCCGCCAGGAAGAAGGTGAACACGCCTTCGGGCGGCACGCCGAGCAGCACCACCAGCAGGGTGAGCGGTGCGAGCGTGGTGGTCTCGTCGGTGCCCGAGACGAGGCCGATGGCTGCGAACACGACGGCGCCCACGAGGCCCATGCCCGTGGCAACGAGGATCTGGTTCAGGAGTGCGGCGTCGATCACGGCGCGGCTCCTTCCGTGCTGCCCGAGGCATGTGCGCGGGGCTTGTACGACGCGAACAGGTCGTAGATCTCCAGCTCCTTCATCTCGCGCACCACCGACGGCGGCAGGTCGTCCACCGAGCCGAGGTCGCCGTGCTCGCCGGCCAGTTCGGCCAGCACCTCTTCGCGCCAGCGCGGATCGGCCGCTGCTCCTTCGACGACTTCGCGCTTCGGCGTGAAGAGCTTCGCGCAGATCAGGCCCGACACCACGCAGCCGCCCAGGCCGGCGAGCATGGCGTAGGCCCGTGCCAGCTCGGGCGTGCCGACAGTGCTCATGAGCACGCGACTGGCCACGAGGTAGCCCGTGAGGCTCACCGCAATGCCGATGACGATCGACCACGCGAGGTGGCCCAGGTCGGCCGTGTCGCCCCATATCTCCACCAGCCGCCAGCGGGCGGGCGTTGCACTGTCTGCACTCATTTTTCGATGTCTCCGTCTGTGGTTATCTGACGGCCTCTTGCGTGGCCGCCGCGGTGCTCGTCTGTTTACTTCTTGCGCAGCGCCTCGAGCAGTGCGACCGCGCGGTCAGTGCGCACGTCGTGCTCGGCCGCCATCTGCTTCGCGATGCTGTCGACTTCGTCCCCGGTGGCGCCCGCGACCAGCGCGATGTTGCGGGCATGCAGTGCCATGTGGCCGCGCTGGATGCCTTCGGTGGCGAGCGCGCGCAGCGCGCCGAGGTTCTGCGCGAGGCCCACGGCCACCGCGACTTCGCCCAGCTCCTGTGCCGACTTCACGTCGAGAATCTTCAGCGCGAGCCGTGCGAGCGGGTGTGTCTTGGTCGCACCGCCGACCAGGCCCACCGGCATCGGCATCTCGATGGTGCCGACCAGCGCGCCCGCTGTGTCCTTCTCCCAGGTGGTCAGCGATGTGTAGCGCCCGCTGCGGCAGGCATAGGCATGCGCGCCGGCTTCCACTGCGCGCCAGTCGTTGCCGGTTGCGACGATCACCGGATCGACGCCATTCATGATTCCCTTGTTGTGCGTCGCCGCGCGGTAGGGATCGATGGCTGCGAAGGTGTACGCGTCGATCACGCCCTCGACCACCTCTTCGCCGCTGCGCTCGCGCGTGGCCAGCACCGCGGGGGTCAGCCGTACGCGTGCACGCGCCAGCCGCAGGTCGGCCAGGTTCGACAGGATGCGCAGCCGCACCGTGCCGCCCGTGAGCTTCTCGACCAGCGGCGACACCGCCTCGGCCATGGTGTTGACGGTGTTCGCGCCCATCGCGTCGCGCACGTCGACGATCAGGTGCATCACCACCATCGCGCCGCGCGGCGTGTCACCGAACACATGCACCTCGATGTCGCGGCAGCCGCCGCCCAGGCCGATCAGCACCTTGTCGCGGCTGTTCGCCACGGCAAGGATTTCGTCGCGCGCCTGCAGCAGCGCCAGCCGCGCGCCGTACGGATCGGTGATGCCTATTACCTGCACCTGCGCACGCATCAGCGGGCCGGTGCTCGAAGCCTCGAAACCGCCGCCCTCGCGCGCCAGCTTGGCCATGAAAGAGGCGGCGGCCACCACCGAGGGCTCTTCCACCGCCATGGGCACGAGGTAGTCGCGCCCGTTGACGGTGAAGTTGCCGGCCACGCCCAGCGGCAGCTCGAAGGTGCCGATCACGTTCTCGACCATGCCGTTGGCGCGGTCCACGCCCAGCGCACCAGCGTGGGCGAGCAGCGCGACCTCTTCGTCGCCCAGGGATGCGGCCTGCGCTATGTGGGCCAAGCGCTGCGTGGGCGTGAGTGCGCGGAAGTTGGGAATGCGGGAGTCGGCGACCATCGTTGCTTGTCTCTTCGGAAGATGAATTCGGGAGCAGGCAATTTAGGTCGGCTGTACCGCCGGTGGAAGGCACAGTTTGGCGGGACAGTGCGGACAGTGGTGCGCGAAAGCGAGCCGCTGTGTCACAGTCGGCGCCCATGACGACCATTGCCGATTCGCTCGCCAACGCCATCGAACGCCAGATCGTGAGTGGTGCCTACAAGGCAGGCGACAAGCTTCCGTCACTGCGGGAACTGGCGCAGCTGCACAACTACGCGAAGAACACCGTGGTGGCCGCCTTCGAGCTGCTGGTGTCGCGCGGACTGGTCGAGCCGAAGCGCGGCTCGGGCTACTTCGTGCGTGCGCAGCAGACCGCCAAGCCGGTAGAGGAAGACGCCGGCAGTCTCGGCCGCGCGATGGACATCGTGTGGCTCATGCGCGAGCAGCTCAAGACGCAGCCTGACGCGATCGCGGTGGGCGATGGCTTTCCACCGGTCGAATGGCTGGCCGACGTGCGGCTCGACAAATATCACCCCAAGGTGGTCCGCACGGGGCTCGGGGCGCTGTTCCGCTACGGCAGCCGCTTCGGCTATGCGCCGCTGCGCGACCATCTCGTGCGCAAGCTGGCCGACTTCGGCATCGGCGCGGAGCCGCGGCAGATCGTGCTGACGCACGGCGCCAACGAGGCGATGGACATCGTCATCCGCTACTTCGTGCCGCCCGGCGGTAAGGTATTGGTGGACGACCCTGGCTACTACCCGCTGTTCGGCAAGCTCAAGCTTGCGGGCGCGCAGGTGCTGGGCGTGCCGCGCCTGGCCGACGGGCCCGACCTCGAAGCACTGGAGCGCCTGCTCGTTGCCGAGCGGCCGCGCCTGTTCTTCACGCAGTCGATCGCGCACAACCCCACGGGCTCCGACATCTCGCCCGCCAAGGCCTTCCGCGTGCTGCAGCTCGCGCAGAAGCACGACCTGCTGATCGTCGAGAACGATCCGCTGGCCGACTTCAAGCCCACCTCGCTGCCGCGCCTGGCCGCGCTCGACCAGCTGGAGCGCACGATCTACATCGGCAGCTTCTCCAAGTCGTTCTCGGCAGCGCTGCGCGTGGGCTTCATCGCCTGCGGCGCCGACCTGGCGAGCGACCTCGCGGACCTGAAGGCGCTGATCCACGTGAGCAGTTCGGAGTACTGCGAGCGCACGGTCGACGTCATCCTGAGCGAGGGCCACTACCAGCGGCATCTCAATCGCCTGCAGGCGCGGCTCGGCGAAGCCACGCGCAACGCGATCAAGCTGTTCGACTCGGTCGACGCAGAGGTGTTCGCGCGCACCCCGCAGTCGCTCTACGTGTGGGCCGCGCTGCCCGGCGTGGCCGACTCGCTGGCCTTTGCGAAGGAGCTGCTGCCACGCAAGATCGTGATGGCGCCGGGGCGCATCTTCAGCGTCGACTCGACGCAGGTGTCGCGTTGGTCGCGCTTCAACGTGGGCGCCATGGCCGACCCGCGCTTTGCCAAGGCGCTGCGCACCACGCTGCGCTTCTTCAGCGCTTGAACTCCCCGTGGCGACCGGCGCCACCGGCGAAGCGCGCGGCGCCGGCTTCGCCTTCGGCGAAAACCATCGGCCCGCCCTGCGCACCCTCGCGGCGCAGCGCCTCTGCCAGCGACATGTCCCACTGTGCGTAGGCGGAGCGGCGGTCGGCCAGCATGCATTGCTGCGGGAACGCTGCGAGCTGGTAGGCCAGTTCTTGCGCAGCGGCCAGCGCACCGCCGGGCGGCGTCACACGGTTGACCAGGCCCATCGCCAGCGCCTCAGGCGCGCCCACCGGACGGCCCGAAAGAATCATGTCGAGCGCGCGCCCCATGCCCACGATGCGCGGCAGCCGCACCGTGCCGCCGTCGATCAGCGGCACGCCCCAGCGGCGGCAGAACACGCCGAACACCGCGTCGTCGTCGGCCACGCGCAGGTCGGCCAGCAAAGCCAGTTCGAGGCCGCCAGCCACCGCATAGCCGTTCACCGCTGCGATCAACGGCTTCGACAGCGCCATGCGTGTGGGCCCCATCGGGCCGCTGCCGCCGCCTTCGGGGTCGAGCTCGTTGCGGCGGCTCGGGTCGGCCACGGCCGAGAGGTCGGCGCCCGCGCAGAAGTTGCCGCCCGCGCCGGTCAGCACCGCGACGCGCAGCGCGTCGTCGGCCTCGAAGCGCTCGAAAGCCTCACGCAGTTCGGCGGCCACCACGCCATCGACCGCATTGCGCTTCTCCGGGCGGTTCAGCGTGATGGTGCAGACCGTGCGGTCCACGTCGTACGCCACGTACTGCATGGCCATGCGTGCATCCTTTCGGGCTAAATTACATTAGCGTTCGCTCGGTTGCATCGTAGGAAATATTTCTCTGTTTCGCAATTATGGACAAAGTATGTAATGTGCCGGTCGCCATCCCCAGCGCGCCGGAGCTGATCCTCGACCTGCTTGTGGCCGACGGCGGCACGCTGAGCTCGCAGGCGCTGTGCCGCGCGGGCGAGCTCATGGGCATCGGCGAATCGACGCTGCGCGTGGGCCTGACGAGGCTCGCCGCCGAGGGCAAGATCGCGCGCGGCGAGCGCGGCAGCTACGCGCTCAACCGCAAGGGCCCGGCGCTGTCGCGCGCGGTCGACGACTGGCGGCACAAGCAGGCGCAGGCTGTCGCGTGGCACGGCGACTGGCTCGCCGTGCACGACGCTGGCGTGCCGCGTGCCGACAAGACGGCGTGGCGCCACCATGCTCTTGCACTGTCGCTGCGCGGCTTTGCGGCGTTGCGGCCGGGGCTGAACATCCGGCCCGACAACCTCGCGGGCGGGCTGGAGGGCGAGCGCGTGCAGCTGGCGGCCCTGGGCCTGTCGCGCACCGCCCTGGTGTTCCGGCTGGCCGATCTGGACGATGCCGCGCAGGCCGCCGCACGCAAGCTCTGGAATGTGCGTGCCCTGACGGCCGATTGCAGCCGCCTGCAGGCGGGCCTGGAACGCAGCGAGAAGCGGCTGCGCACCCAGCGGCTCGAAGTGGCTACGCGCGAGTCGCTGCTGCTGGGGCGCGCCGTGATCGCGCACCTCATCCGCGATCCGCTGTTGCCGGCCGAACTCATGTCGCCCGAACCGCGCGCCGCGCTGCTCGCCGCCACCCGTCGCTACCAGGACAAGGCACTGGTCCTGTGGCGCAAGTGGCTGGCGCTGCCGTAGCCCTTCAGTGGACGGTGCCCAGTTCGTCGAACTGCACCACGCCTTCCTTCATGACCAGCGGAATGCGCTCGCCCTGGCCCAGCAGGCAGCCGACGTCGCGCAGCGGATTGCCGTCCACCACCAGAATGTCAGCCAGTGCGCCGGGCACCAGCCGGCCCAGGCGTTCGCTCATGCCCAGCACCTCGGCCGCGACCGTCGTTGCGCTGGCGATGGCCTCGGCCGGCGACAGCACTTCGGCGCGCAGGCGAAATTCGTCGCTCTGCAGGCGCTGCGATTCGCCCAGCAGGTCGGAGCCGTAGCCCATCTTCACGCCCGCTGCCTTGTAGATTTCCAGCGAGCGCAGGCCGGCCTCGCGCACGCTGGCCACCTTGGTCACGCTTTCCTTCGGCAGCCCGAAGCTCTCGCCCTCGTTGGCCAGCGCGTCGTAGGTGACCAGGGTCGGAACCACGTACGCACCGAG
Source organism: Variovorax paradoxus (assembly GCF_024734665.1). Lineage (NCBI taxonomy): Bacteria > Pseudomonadati > Pseudomonadota > Betaproteobacteria > Burkholderiales > Comamonadaceae > Variovorax > Variovorax paradoxus. The sequence goes on along the minus strand of NZ_CP102931.1, from coordinate 6,803,433 downwards.
CTGCGCCATGAGTTCGGCCGTGGGCGCATCGACAAGGTTGCCGTGCTCGATGGTGCGCACGCCGCAGCGCACGGCCCGCGCGATGGCCTCGGCGGTGTAGGCATGCGCCATCACATACGTGCCGCGCCCGCGGGCCTCTTCGACGATGGCGCGGATCTCGTCCTCGCTGTAGCCGAAGGCGCCCACCGGGTCGGTCGGCGAGGCCACGCCGCCGGAGGCCATGATCTTGATCTGGTCAGCGCCCATCTGCAGCTCTTCGCGGACGGCGCGGCGCACCGCATCCACGCCGTCGACCACGCGCGCCAGCGCACCGACACGCACGCAGGTGGCGCACGCCCCGTCGTTGTTCATCAGGTAGTCGGAGCGTGCGCGCATGTCGCCATGGCCGCCGGTCTGGCTCAGCGCGCGGCCGGAGACGAACAGGCGAGGGCCCTGCGCCAGCCCCGATTCCACCGCCTGCTTGAACGCAAAGCCCGCGCCGCCCGCGTCGCGCACCGTGGTGAAGCCACGGCGCAGCATGCCGCGCAGCATGGGCACGCTGCGCAGCGTGATGAGCACGTTGGGCATGTGCACCTGCCGCGAGAGATTGAGCTCCACCGCGATCACGTGCACGTGCAGGTCGATGAGGCCGGGCATCACGGTCTTGCCCTTCACGTCGATCGCGCGCGCCGAGGGGCTGTGGATAGGCTTGTCCGAAACCTCGCGAACCACGCCGCCCTCGACGAGGATGTGGTGGTCTTCCAGCAGCTCGGGGCGCTGCGGGTCGAGCAGATTGGCATTCTTGAAAAGCACCATGTTCGTCATGCGAGGGACTCCTTGCTCTGTTGTGCCATCACGGCCGGCAGCGCCAGTTGCGCGAACACGCGCGCGAGCTCGACGTGCCCGGTGTCGTACCAGTTTTCCTCGTGCAGCATGTTCAGCGTGCCCAGCGTCTCGCCGCGCCAGCGCAGCGGAATGTTCAGCACGCTGCGGCAGCCCAGCGACACGATGAGCTCGTGGTCGTAGAAAACGTCGCGCAGGTCGTCTGCGTTGCGGCCGATGTAGGGCAGGCCGCGCTGCATCACCTGCTGCATCCACGGCGAATCGGTGATCGGCTTGCGCCCGCCCACCGGGTAGGCCTCGCGCATGTTGGTGTAGATGCGTTCCGACTCGCGCGCCTCGCGATGGTGCACCAGGATGGTGAAGAGCCGGTGGCCGATGGTCGCGGCCACCGCCTTCTCGAGTGCGTCGAAGGTGGCCTGGGGTTGTTGCGTGTCGGCGTGCGCGCGCGCGACGGCCGACAGCGATTCATCGAGAAGCTTGGGTTGCATGGATGCTCTGTATCAGGAAAGTTCGGCCGCTGCGATGTCTTCCAGCGAACGGCCGCGCGTCGGGATGCCCATGAAGGTGACGGCCGCCGCGCCCAGCAGCAGCACCGCCGTCGTCATGCCAAATACGCCCGCGAAGCCCAGCGCCGGATAGATGAAGCCCACCAGGATCGGTGCCGTGATGCCGCCGATGCGCCCGATGGCCGACGCCAGGCCTGAGCCGGTCGCGCGCACCTGCGTCGGAAAAACCTCCGGCGTGTAGGCATAGACGCCCGCATAAGTGCCGTTCATGAAGAAGGACAGCAGCACGCCCGCCGCCATGATCTGGCCGTCGCTGTGCGTGAAGGCCAGGCCCAGCGCAGAGAGTCCGCCCAGCAGCATGTAGCTCACGATGGTGGCTTGCCGGCCGATCTTCTCGTTGAGCCAGGCGGCCGAGAAGTAGCCCGGAATCTGCGCGAGGTAGATCACCAGCGAGTAGCCGAAGCTCTTGGTGATCGTCATGCCGTTCTGGATCAGCAGGCTGGGAATCCAGGTGAAGAACGAGTAGTAGCTGAAGGTGATCGCCAGCCACATCAGCCAGGTCATGGTGCTGATGCGGATGAGCTTGCTGGAGACCAGCGTGGCGTAGTTCTTCAGCAGGCTGCCGCGGCTGTTGCTGGGCGGCGGCGCGGCCACGTCCTCGGCGTTGAGTGCTGGCAGCGCAAGGCCGCGTTGCACGGTGTCGGATTCCATCGCGTCCACGATCGTCCCGGCCTCGGCCTGCCGCCCCTGGCTTTCCAGCCAGCGCGGCGATTCGGGCAGCGCGCGGCGCCACCACAGCAGCAGCACCACCGGCATCGCCGTGATGAAGATGACGATGCGCCAGCCCTGCGGATGCGCCGGCACGATGAAGTAGCCCAGCAGCGCCGCCGCCACGAAGCCGAACGAGAAGAAGCCCGCCAGCGCGCCGGTGAAGGTGCCCCGGTAGCGGCGCGCCACGAACTCCGACAGGTAGGGCGCGATGATCGCGCTTTCGGCGCCGGCGCCGAAGCCGGCCACGATGCGCAGCCCGAGGAACACCGTCCAGCTGTCGACCATGCCGCTGAAGAGCGACGCCACGCAGTAGATCGCCAGCGCCGACATCATCACCACGCGCCGCCCGAACAAGTCGCCGCAGGTGCCGGACGCAAGCGCGCCGAAGAAGAAACCGATGAAGTTCGCACTGGCCAGCACACCGATCTGCACGCTGCTGAGCCCCCATTCGGTGCGCAATACCGGCAGCACGAAGGCGATCACCGCGGCGTCCATCGCGTCGAAGGTGTAGCCCAGTCCTCCCATGAGGAGCAGGCGCCGATGGAAACCGGAGAACGGCAGGCGCTCGATGCGGGCCGACAGCATGGTCATGTGAATCCCTCGACTTCGGTGGTGCGATGAAGCGGCAGATCGTAGGATCGCAGGGATATCACGACAAATTTATACGTGTGATTGTGTTTATAGATTCAGTGAATGGTCAGGCCGCACGATGAACTACCGCTCCGCCGATCTCAACCTGCTGAAGGTGTTCGAAGCCCTCATGACCGAGGGCAACGTCACGCGCGCCGCCAGCAAGCTGTCGCTGACCCAGCCCGCGGTCAGCAACGCGCTGCGCCGGCTGCGCGAGACCTTTGACGACGCGCTGTTCGTGCGCAGTGGCGCCGGTGTCAACCCGACGCGGCGGGCCATCGACCTGTGGGAGCCGCTGTCGCAGTCGTTGCATGCGATTCGCGGCACGCTCGACCTGGAGCGCTTCGATGCGCTGCGCAGCACCGCCAGCCTGAGCATCGCGATGTCCGACTACGTCTCGGGCATCGTGGTGCCGAGGCTCGCCGGCAAGCTCAGCAAGGCTGCGCCGTCGATGCTCATCCACGCCATTCCCAACACGCTGGTGGATTTCGACAAGGTGCTGGCCGACAACAAGGCCGACTTCGCAATCAGCGTCTACAACGAGGAAGTGCAGCGGCCGGCGTTTCTCAAGTCGAGGGCGCTGTGGTCACCCGACTTCGTGTGCGTCATGCGCACCGGGCATCCGCTGGCGCGCGCCGACAGGATTCCGCTGAAGAAATTCCTCGCGGCGCGCCATGTGGACGTGAGCCTGGTCGGCAAGACCACGCCGACCTACGACCTGTTCCTGCACAGCCGCGGGCTGCAGCGCAACCTGGTCGCGACGGTGAACCACTACGGCGCGGCGTACGAAGTGGTGCGCCGCTCCGACCTGATCGCGGTGCTGCCGTGGTCGGAGAAGTTCGAGCCCGCGCGCCTGGCCGGCCTGCGCCGGATGCCCGTGCCGCTGGAGGCGCCGGCACGCGTCATCGAGCTGTTCTGGCACCAGCGGCACGAGACCTCCGCGCTGCACCAGTGGCTGAAGAACACGCTGCTGGCGCTGTTTGAGCAGCCTTCGTGATGATCAGGCGCGCAGCCGCACCACCTGCAGGTCGTCATCGGCAAGGGCGTGCAGGCGCGCCACGTCCGCCGCGCGTCGCGTGAGCACCGCGCGCTGGTTGATGTAGCCCTTGTCGGTGATCTCGCCCGCGTCGAGGCTCGGCGGCTCGGCCAGCACCAGTGCGCAGGCCGGGCATTGCGAGGAGCCCGCGCCTTCGTCGCGCAGCGAACGCAGCACGCCGGCGATGCGCTCGCCCAGGGCCTCCGGCGGCAGCGCCGCGCCTTGCGGGCTTGCAAACACCAGCATGCCGATCTCGTCGCGGTCGTGGCCGGTGAGCACCACGTCTTGTGCGTGCGGCGCGAGCATCGACACCAGCTTCACGCGCAGCGTGCCCACCGACACCCAGGTGCCGGTCGAGAGCTTGAAGTCTTCCGCCACGCGGCCGTTGAAGATCACGCCGTGCGCGGGCTGCGCCGGGTTCGCGAGAAAGCCGGCATCGCCGATGCGGTAGTAGCCTTCTTCATCGAAAGCCTGCGCCGTTTCGTGCGGCGCATCGCGGTAGCCTGGGAACACCGAGACGCCCTTGACGCGCATCTCCAGCTTCTCGCCGTTGGGCACGAACTTCAGCTCCAGCCCCGGCAGCGGCGCGCCGATGCAGCCGGCGCCGTCGAGCTTCCAATGCGCGGAGGTGATGGCGGGCGAGGTCTCTGTCGCGCCCCATGAGGTGGTGAGCCACAGCGGTCGCGTGGGCCGCACCCGTTTGGCCACCGCTTCGAGCCGCTGCCATGTCGAAGGCGCGAGCGCCGCCGCCGCGTAGAAGGCCAGCCGCAGCCGCGAGAACACCTCGGCGGCCAGCGCGTCGTCGGCTTCGAGAAAAGGCAGCAGCATGTCGAAGCCGCGCGGCACGTTGAACAGCAGCGTGGGCTTCACCTCGCGCAGGTTGCGCACCGTCTTCTCGATCAGGCCCGGCGCGGGCCGGCCCTCGTCGATGTAGAGCGCGCCGCCATGGCACAGCACCATGTGCAGGTTGTGGTTCGCGCCAAAGGTGTGGCTCCAGGGCAGCCAGTCGACCAGTACCGGCTTTTCCTGCGCGAGGAAGCGCCATGTCTGCGCCATCATCTGCTGGTTGGCGCAGAGCATGCGATGCGTGTTGATGACCACCTTGGGCTTGCCGGTGGAGCCGGAGGTCAGCAGGTACTTGGCGTGCGTGTCGGGCAGCACGTTGGCGAAGGCCTGCATCACGGCGGGCGTTTCCTTCGCTGCGAGCAATTGTTCGAACGACATCGCACCGGGATGCGCATCGGCGTTGCGGCTGAACACTGTGACCGCTTCCACGCCACAGCCCGCGAGCGATGCGCCGTACACCTTCGCGTCGGATGCGTAGATCAGCCCCGGCTTCAGCGCTTGCAGCATGCCGTGCAGCCGCGATGGGTCCTTGGCCATGCGCGAGTAGGCGCTTGAGAGCGAACACGCGGTGCGGCCGATGTGCATGGTCGCGAGCATCAGCACCGCGTGGTCTATGGCGTTGTCCGAGAGGATCACGACCGGCTGACCTGCGGGCAGGTTCAGGTCGAGCAGGCCTTGCGCCACCGCGCCTACCGTTTGCCGCAGCGTGCGGTAGTCGAGCTTGCGCCAGCCTTCGCCTGTTTCGTCGCGCTCGGCGAAGGCCAGTGCGTCGGGCGTTTCCGTGGCCCACCGCTCCAGCCATTCACCGATGCAGCGCGCGTAAGACTTCAGCGCCATCGGCGAGCGCAGCGCGAAGGAGCCGTCGTCGAAGTCGATGCGAACCGTGCGGGGTGGAGCGATCAGGCTTTCGTCATTGAGGAAGTCGGTCATTTCAGTGTTCCGGGGTTTGTTCAGGGCGTGTGCGAATGACACCGGGTACTCCCCTCCGCGAATGTCCCCCGGCCTTCGGCCTCCTCCTTTATTTCGCTGCGGGGAGCACCCGATGCCATTCGCAAATGGGCGCTGCCGTTGTGCTGGCCGATCAACGACCGCACCGTCCAACGATTACGTCGATGGGGTGCCTTGCGCAGCGAAATAAAGGAGGAGGCCGCAGGCCGGGGGACATTCGCGGAGCAAGGTACCCCGTCGGCGTGATCGCACCCCAAACGAACAACGCGACAAATCGAAAAGCAAGCTTTCATCTAGTCGAGCTTGCCGGTCTCTGCCTTCGCGCGAATCAGGTTTAACAGCAGGGTGTCGCGCGCAGCTTCGAGGTCGCTGGTGCGGCGCGAGCCCAGTTCTTGTGCCACGCCTTCCGTCACCTTCTGCTTGAGCTCGGCTGTCATCGACGGCGCACCCAAGTCCTTCCACCAGTCCTCGATAGGCCCGCCCAGATGCGCGAGCACGTGCTCGATACCGCCCGCACCGCCCGAGAGATGCAGATTCATGAACGGCCCCATCACCGCCCAGCGCAGGCCGGGTCCGTGTGCGATGGCCGTGTCGATGTCGGCCACGCTCGCCACGCCTTCGTTGACGAGATGGAAGGCCTCGCGCCACAGCGCTGCCTGCAACCGGTTCGCGATGTGGCCCTTTACCTCGCGCTTCACGTGGATCGGCCGCTTGCCGATGGCGGCGTAGAACGCCATCGTCCGCTCGATGGCTTCGGCCGAGGTCTGCTCGCCGCCGATCACCTCCACCAGCGGAATCAGGTGCGGCGGGTTGAACGGATGGCCTAGCACCACGCGCTGTGGATGCACGCACCCCGACTGCACGCCGCTGATCGCCAGGCCTGACGAGCTCGACGCAAGAATCGTCTCCGGTGGCGCGGCGGCATCCATGCGGCGGAACAGGTCGATCTTGAAATCCATGCGCTCGGGGCCGTTTTCCTGCACGAAGTCGGCCACGGACACCGCGTCTTCCAGGCTGTCGTGGAAGCGCAGGCGGTCCACTGAAGCACCTTCGGACAAACCGAAGCGCTCCAGCGTCGGCCAGTGCTGCGCCACCGCGGCGCGCAGCCGGTCTTCGGCGCCGGGCGACGGATCGGTCGCGTTCACGTCGAGCCCGTGCGCGAGAAAGTACGCGACCCAGCTCGCACCGATCACGCCGGTGCCGACCACCGCCACGCGCTTCACGTTCGAGGAAGAAGTGCTCATGCTCATGCTGATTTCCACCGCGCGCAGCGGCTCTCTGCCTTCGTGGTCCATGCGGCCTCGCCGCGGATCGGCTCGACCACCTTGTAGTAGTCCCATGGCTCCTTCGACTCGGCCGGCGTCTTCACCTGCATCAGGTGCATGTCGTGCACCATCAGCCCGTCGTCGCGCAGCCAGCCGCCCTTGACGAACATGTCATTGAACTTCGTCTTGCGCAATTGCGCCATCACCTTGTCGGCATCGTCGCTGCCCGCGGCCTTCACGGCCTGCAGGTACTGCAGCGCGGCCGAGTAGTCGCCGGCGTGGAAGGAGGAGGGCATGCGCTTGTGCTTGTCGAAGAAGCGGCGCGCCCACTCGCGCGCCTCGGGGCTCTGGTTCCAGTACCAGCTGTCGGTGAGGTACATGCCCTGCGAGCTCTTCAGGCCCAGCGCATGCACGTCGTTGATGGTGATGATCATGCCGGCCAGCTTCATGTTCTTGCTGATGCCGAACTCCGCGGCCGACTTGATGGCGTTCACCGTATCGCCGCCCGCATTGGCCAGCGCCAGCACCTGCGCCTTCGAGTTCTGCGCCTGCAGCATGAATGACGAGAAATCGCTCGCGCCCAGCGGATGCTTGACTGAACCTGCCACCGTGCCGCCGCTGGCCTGCACGATCTTGGCCGCGTCGTTCTGCAGCGCCGCGCCGAAGGCGTAGTCGGCCGTCACGAAGTACCAGCTCTTGCCGCCGGCCTTGACCACCGCGCTTGCAGTGCCGCGCGCCATGGCTACTGTGTCGTAGGCGTAGTGCACCGTGTAGGGCGAGCAGTACTCGTTGGTGAGGCTCGATGCGCCCGAGCCCACCACGAAGTACGGCTTCTTCTTGTCGGCCGCCACGCCGGCCATCGCAATGGCCGCACCCGAGTTGACGCCGGCGATCAGCATGTCGACCTTCTGCACGTCGAACCACTCGCGTGCTTTCGCGGCGGCGATGTCGGGCTTGTTCTGGTGGTCGGCCGTGACCAGCTCGATCTTCTTGCCGCCGATGGCACCGCCCATGTCGGCAATGGCCATGCGGATCGCCTCTGCGCCGGCCGGGCCGTCGTAGTCGCGGTAGATACCCGACATGTCGCTGATGAAGCCGATGCGTATCGTGTCGTCGGACACCTGGGCCGAGGCGCTTGCTACGAAAGCCGCGCCCAGGGCGAGGGCCAGGGCGGTGCGGGAAATGTTCATGTGCTTGTCTCCGTTCGTTGCTCTTTGGTGTTGTCAGCCCAGCGCGAACTCGGGCCGCGGCGTGCCCACGCGCGGCAAGCCCATCATCTGCCGCGCCTCGGCCGGCGTGGCCACCTCCATGTCGAGTTCGCGTATCACCCGCACGATGCGCTCGGTGAGCTGCACGTTGGTGGCCAGCTCGCCCTGGCGGAAGTAGAGGTTGTCTTCCAGGCCCACGCGCGCATGGCCGCCCAGCAGCAGTGCTGCCACGTTGGCTTCGAGCTGCGACGGGCCGATGCCGCTCACGCAGAAGATGCTGCCTTTGGGCAGGGTGTCGACCATCATCTGCAGGAAGCGCGGCGAGTAGGGCATCGCGTTCTGGAAGTTGCGGTGCACGTTCATCACCAGGTTGATGAAGTAGGGCTCGTCGTCGTGGCCTTCGTCGATCAGCGTGGTCGTGTCCTGCAGGATGTGCGTGGGGCTGAACACCTCCCATTCGGGCTTGATGCCGCGCGCCTTCATGCCGGCGGCCAACTCGCGGCCGCGGGTGATGGGCGTGTCCATCAGGATCTGCTTGCCTTCGAAGCTCAGGTTGAGCGTGGTCGCATCGAGCGTGCACATCTCGGCACCGGCGTCCATGCCCTTGATGCGCTCTTCCCACGCGATTTCCCAGCGCTCGCCGGCCAGCGGCTTCACCATGTCGCCGTGCACGCCACCACCGGTGGAGTTGTTGATGACGATGTCGCTGCCGCCCGCGCGGATGCGGCTGTTGATGTCGCGGTACACGTCGGCGTTGCAGGTGGCGCCGTCGTCCGGGCGGCGCGCATGAATGGCGACCACGCTGGCGCCGGCATTCCAGCAGCGCAGCACGTCGGCGGCGATTTCAGCGGGTTGCGTGGGGAGGTTGGGATTCTGCGACTTGTGCGCCATGCCGCCGGTGGGGGCGATGGTCACGATCACTTTGCGCTTCGACATGCTCGGGGACTCCTGGTGTCTTTCATGGGGGCGCGTCATTATTTTTTGGGGCGCATTTGCACTCAGTCATCGCGACGACATTTGGGGGCAGGGTTTACGCTGCGCCAAACGCTAAAGTCGCCCCAGCGCCATTGCGCGCATCAAGGAGAACCAATGAGACTACTGCCCATCCTCTTGGCCGCCGCGGCCGCGCTGACCTCGACCTGGACGCTCGCGCAACCGGCTGGCCCCGCCACTTGCGAAGCCAAGCGCGAGGCCATTGGCCGCGACATCGAGGCGGCCAAAGCCAAGGGCCAGAAGCAGCGCGTGCGCGGGCTCGAAAAGGCGCTGGGCGAAGTGCGCCGCACCTGCAGCGACGCGAAGCTGGCGGCAGAGCACCAGCGGCGCATTCGCAGCCAGGAACGCAAAGTGGCAGAACGCGAGCGTGACCTGCGCGAGGCCCAGCACAAGGGCCGCGCCGACAAGATCGCAGACCGCGAAGAAAAATTGCGTGAAGCGCAGGCCGAGCTGCAACAGCTCAAGGGCGCGCAGTAAGAAGAAGATGCCCACGACCAGGCCCGCCATCCAGGCGGCATCGCTCACGATTCCCCAGTTGCTCCAGGGCTCGGCCTGGTTCCCGCTGCTCGACGTGGCGGCGGGCGAGCGCGTGCTCGACGAGATACGCGAGGTCGAAGTGGCCGCGGGTGCCGCGCTGTGCCGGCGCGGCGACACGCCGCTGCACTGGTACGGCACGCTCGAAGGGCTGCTCAAGTGGTCGATCACCTCGAGCGACGGACGCTCCGTGACCTTCGGCGGGCTCTCGGTCGGCAGCTGGTTCGGCGAGGGCACGCTGCTGCGCGCGCTGCCGCGCTCGGCCGACATCATCGCGCTGCGCCCGAGCCGCGTGGCGCAACTGCCGCTGGAGACCTTCGAGTGGCTGCACCGCACGCAGCGCGGCTTCGACCACTTCCTACTGCAGCAGATCAACGAGCGGCTGCACTGGTTCATGGGCAACTACGCGGCGCACCGGCTGCTCGATGCCGACAGCCAGGTGGCGCGCGCGCTGGCGGGGCTGTTCCACCCGTGGCTGCATCCGGGCAGCGAGCCGCACCTGCAGACCTCGCAGGAGGAGATTGCCAATCTCTCGGGCGTGTCGCGTCAGCGGTGCAATGCGGCGCTGAACCGGCTGAAGGAAGCGGGGTTCCTGCGGATCGAGTACGGTGGCATCACCGTGATCGATCTCGAAGGGCTGCGGCGCTTCATCGAATAGCAAAAGGGAATCGGAGTACGCCCCATGCATGAATTCAGCATCTTTGCCGACTACTTCCAGTTCTACATACAGGACGAGGCCGCGGATGGCGACCTCTCCGATGCGTGGACAGACGAAGCCGTGGAACGCATGCTTGCGACCGAAGCCGGCGTCGTCGGCATCGGCACCGTTCGCAACATGGACGTGCCCGTCACTGTCGAGATCCTCGAAGCGGAAAGCCCGCTCGATCTTGACCAGTGGGAGCATGTCGTCGAATGCACGCTGGTGACGCAGAGCGCTGATCTGGTCATCGCCGGCTGCACCGACTACTTTCCCGATGCAGCGCGCATTCCCGTTGCGCCCGGAATCTACAGGCTGCGCGCCTGCTATGCGGGCCTCGACACGCTTTCCGAAGACGGGCTGGAGGGCAGCGATCGCTACCACCTGCAGCTCTGGCCGGCGCCGGCCATCGAACCGACTGTTCTCAAGCAGCGCGTGGCCTGATTTCTCACAGCGTCAGCTGCAACCACGTGCGGGCGCACCCTACTACACGCCCAGCAATTCCTCCAGCACATGCGGCTCGGCCAGCAGATCCGCCGAAGCCCCGTGCCGCACGATCTGCCCCTTCTCCATCACCACCGCAAGATCGGTGTGGGCCAACACCTTGCGGTAGTCGCGGTCCACGATCAGCGTGGCAATGCCAGTCGCACGGATCTCGCCGATCACGCGCCAGATCTCGGCCACGATCAGCGGCGCCAAACCCTCGGTGGCCTCGTCCAGGATCAGCAGGCGCGGGTTGGTCATCAGCGCGCGGCCGATGGACAGCATCTGCTGCTCGCCGCCCGACAGCTGCTGGCCGCCGTGCGACAGCCGCTCGGCCAGGCGCGGAAAGGTGGTCATCACGCGGTCGAAGGTCCACTCGCGCCGTCCGTCGATGCCGGCGCGTTCGCTCATCACGAGGTTCTCGCGCACCGAGAGGTTCGGGAAGATGCCGCGCCCCTCGGGCACGTAGCCGATGCCCAGTCGCGCCATCTTCTCGGGCGGCAGGCCGGTGACGGTGCGGCCGTCGACCTGCACTTCGCCCGAAGCGGGGCGCACGTAGCCCATCATCGTGCGGATCAGCGTGGTCTTGCCCATGCCGTTGCGCCCGAGCAGGCCGACCGAGGTGGCCGCCGGAATGCCGGCGTGCACGCCGCGCAGGATGTGGCTGTTGCCGTAGTAGGTGTTGAGGTCGCGGACGATGAGCATGTCAGTGGTCTTCTCCGAGGTAAGCCGTGCGCACTTCGGGGTTCTCGCGAATCTCTTTGGGGTTGCCTGTGGCGATGACCGTGCCGTTCACCATCACCGTGATGCGGTCGGCAATGCGGAACACTGCGTCCATGTCGTGTTCCACCAGCAAGATGGCATGCGTGGCCTTCAGCCGCGCGAGCAGCGTGAGCATGCGGTCGGTTTCCTCCGCGCCCATGCCGGCGAGCGGCTCGTCGAGCAGCAGCACGCGTGGGTTGGTGGCCAGGCACATCGCCACTTCGAGCTGGCGTTGCGCGCCGTGGCTCATGGTGCCGGCGATGCGGCCTGCTTCATGCGCGAGGCCGGCGGCTTCGAGCGCCGCGTCGGCCGATGCGTTGCTGGTGGCGCAGCCTTGCGACGATTGCCAGAACGCCCAGGGCTTCGGCGTGGCGGCCTGCGCGGCGAGGCGGCAGTTCTCGTGCACGCTGAACTCCGGGAAGATGGTCGTGCGCTGGTAGCTGCGGCCCACGCCGTCGCGCGCGCGCTTCGACTGGGCACGGCCGGTGATGTCCACGCCGTCGAGCGCGATGCGACCTTCGGAGGCTTCGATCTCGCCGGAGAGCATGTTGATCAACGTCGACTTGCCCGCGCCATTGGTGCCGATCACCGCATGGACTTCGCCGACGTGCAGGTCGAGCGTGACGGCGTTGACGGCCGTGAGGCCGCCGAAGCGGCGCGTGAGGCCTTCGACGGAAAGCAGTGCGGTCGTCATGCAGCCCCCTTCGGCGAGAGGCGCTGGACAAGGCCGATCAAGCCCTTGGGCAGCAGCGCCACGAACACGATGATCGTCAGCCCCAGCGTCAGCTGCCAGTGGTCGGCCAGCGGGCCCATCACCGCATGCGTCGAGAAGATTTCCTTCAGCAGCGTGAACGCGATGGCGCCAATTACCGCGCCGCGCAGATGGCCGAGGCCGCCGAGGATCACCATCAGCAGCACTTCGCCCGAGTTGTGCCATGCCATCAGCTCCGGGTTGACCACGCCGTCGCGCGAGGCCAGCAGGAAACCCGCGAGCCCGGCCAGCGCACCGGCCAGCACGAAGGCCGCGAGCTTGTAGCCATACACCGCGAACCCGGCCGCGCGCATGCGCTGCTCGTTCACGCGGATGCCCGCCAGCGCCGCGCCGAAGCGCGAGCGGCGAATGAGCGCCAGCAGCCCGTAGGTGAATACCAGCGAGGCCAGCACCACGTAGAACAGCACCGTGCGGTTCTCCATGTCGAGCGCGCCGATGGCGGGGCGCACATACATGTAGATGCCGTCGCTGCCGCCGCCGACCTTGGTGTCGTGGAACACGAAGAAGGCCATCTGCGCGAAGGCCAGCGTCACCATGATGAAGTACACGCCGCGCGTGCGCAGGCTCAGTGCGCCGACGAAGAGGGCGTAGAGCGCGGCCGCGCCCATGGCCAGCGGCAGCAGCAGCGCGAAGTTGCCGCCTTCGCTGCCCGATGCGAGCACAGTGACGTACGCGCCGATGCCGTAGAACGCCGCATGGCCCAGGCTCACGAGGCCCGTCATGCCCACCAGCAGCTCCAGGCTCAGCGCGAAGATCGACAGGATCATCACCTTCACGATGAAGTCCGACGCATAGTTGCCCAGCAACGGGCCAGCAATGCCGATGGCCACTGCGCAGGCTACGGGCAGGAGGAAGGCGCCTTTTTTCATGGCTGTCATGGCCGCCTCCCCATCAGCCCCTCGGGCTTCCATATGAGCACGATGGCCATCAGAAGGTAGATGCCGATGCCGCTCAGGTCCGCGAAGAACACCTTGCCGAAGGTGTCGACGAAGCCCACCAGCAGCGACGCCACCAGCGCCCCCGTGATCGAGCCGATGCCGCCGATCACCACCAGCACGAAGCAGATGATCAGCACGCTCGCGCCCATGTTCGGGTACACCGAGGACATCGGCGCGGCGATCATGCCGGCCAGCGCCGCCAGCGCCACGCCGGCTGCGAACACGATGCGGTAGAGCCGCTTCACGTCGATGCCCAGGCCGCGAACCATGTCGCGGTTGCTCGCGCCGGCGCGGATCATCATGCCCAGCCGCGTGCGGTTGACCACCCAGTACAGCCCCACGGCCAGCACGATGCAGGCGGCCGATGCGAAGAGGCGATACCACGGGTAGCTCATGACGTTGCCCAGCGCGAAGCTGCCGTCGAGCCACGCGGGCACCTTCACGCCGTGCACGTCGTTGCCCACCAGGATGGAGCGCAGCTCCTCGAACACCAGGATCAGGCCGTAGGTCATCAGCACCTGCTGCAGATGGTCGCGCTGGTAGAGGTAGCTGAAGAAGGCCCATTCGAGCAGGTAGCCGAACACCGCGGCAAGCACCACGCCGGCCACCAGCATCAGCAGGAACTGGTCGCCGAAGAGCGGCGCGAGCGCGAACGCCATGTACGCGCCGATCATGTAGAAGCTGCCGTGGGCGAGGTTGATGACGCCCATGATCCCGAAGATCAGCGTCAGCCCCGAGGCCACGAGGAAGAGCAGGAGTCCGTACTGAACCGAGTTCAGGCACTGGACGAGGAAGGTTCCGAAATCCACCGTGTGAGATCCCAGTTGGTTGTGGTTGCCGCAAGGCGGCTCGCGGCCCGTGAACTCAGTCGAGGGCCGCGAGGGAACGAGACAAACGAAGGGCTTGTGGCCCGCTTACATCCTGCAGCCGCGGGCTGGGTCAGCCAGTCCCTTGATGGCCGTGCTCACCAGCTTGTTTTCCTTGCCCTCGACCTTGCGCAGATAGATGTCCTGCACCGGGTTGTGCGACTTGCTCATCGTGAACGTGCCGCGCGGGCTGTCGATCTTCGCCTTCTCGATGGCGGCCGTGAACTCGGCCTTCTTGCCGATGTCGCCCTTGGTGGCGGCAAGGCCCACGCCCAGCATCTGTGCCGCGTCGTAGCCCTGCACGGCGTACACGTCGGGCTGCAGCTTGAAGGCCTTGGCATAGCCGACGCGGAAGGCGTTGTCGCGTGCCGTGTTCAGGCCGTCGGCGTAGTGCAGCGTGGTCAGCATGCCCTGCGCCGAGTCGCCTTGCGCGTCGAGCGTGCCGTCGGTCAGGAAGCCGGGGCCGTACAGCGGAATGGTCTTGTTCAGGCCCGCGGCCTGGTAGTCCTTCACGAACTTCACCGCGCCGCCGCCCGCGAAGAAGGCATACACCGCATCGGGCTTGGCCGCCGCGATCTCGGTCAGCAGCGCCTGGAATTCCACGTTGGGGAAAGGCAGCGTGAGCTGCTTGTCGACCTTGCCGCCGTTCTTCTCGAAGCCTTCCTTGAAGCCGTTGACCGACTCGTCGCCGGCCGCGTACTTCCAGGTGATGGTCATCGCCTTCTTCTTGCCCTGCTGCTTGGCCGCCACCTCGCCCATGGCGAAGGCCGGCTGCCAGTTGCTGAACGAGCTGCGGAAGATGTTGGGCGCGCACATCGGGCCGGTCACTGCGTCGGCGCCGGCGTTTGGCACGATCAGCACGGTGCCGCTTTCCTTCGCGGCCTTGGCCATGGCCATCGCGACGCCCGAGTGCACGGTGCCGACGATCACGTCGACGTTGTCGCGCTTGATGAGCTTGTTGACGTTGTCGGTGGCCTTGGCGGGGTCGGACTCGTCATCGACCTTGAAGTATTCGATCTCGCGGCCGGCGAGCTTGCCGCCTTGCTCGTCAACGTAGAGCTTGAAGCCGTTCTCGATGGCCACGCCCAGGGCGGTGTAGGTGCCGCTGTAGGGCAGCATCAGGCCGACCTTGAGCTTGCCGGTGCCCTGGGCGCCGGCGGCCGAGGCCAGCGCGGCAAAGGCAATGGCCGTGAGGGCCAGTCGGGCGGTGCGGATTGTCATGATGTCTGTCTCCTGTTTTTGGTGATGAAAGAAGTGGCCGCGACGATGACACGATCCGGCTGATCGCGATGCGGGGAATGCCCGCATTCAGGGATTTCGAGCAGCTCGCAACCACTGACGCGCGCGGCGATGTCGCGGATCTGCGCGAGCGTGCCGTACTCGTCGTCGATGCCCTGCACGGCGAGCACGGGGCAGCGGATGGTGTCGAGCTCTGCCTCGATGTTCCAGTCGCGAAAGGGCGGGTGCAGCCAGATGCGGTTCCAGCCCCAGAAGGCGGAGTCGGCACTGTCGTGATAGCGGCCCAGCTTCTTCGGCAGGTCGGTGCCCAGATATGCGGTGCGGGCGATCTCGATGTTCGCGACGGTCTTGTCTTCCACGAAGATGTGCGGAGCGAGCACGACCAGGCCTTCGACCTTTTCGGGAAAGCGCGAGGCGTACAGCAGCGCGATCGAGCCGCCGTCGCTGTGGCCGAAGAGCCAGGGCTTCTGGCCATCGAGCCCCAGCGCGGTGAAGAGGGCGGGCAGCACTTCGTGCGCCTGGCGGTGCATGAAGTCGACGTCCCAGATCTCGTCGTCGGCGCGTGGGGTGGAGCGACCGTAGCCGGGGCGCGAGAAGACCAGGCCTCGCGCGTTGGCGGCTTCGCAGACTTGCGCGGGGAAATCCTTCCACATGGCGACGGAGCCGAGGCCTTCGTGCAGGAACACGATGAGCGGGGCGTCGGTGCGCTCTGGGGCGATCCACTGGCATTCGATGCGCACCGTGCGGCCGCGCCAGTCGATGGTGGCGAACTCGGGCGTGCTCATGCCTGCTTCTCGCGCTCGCGCAGCCGGAAGCGCTGGATCTTGCCGGTCGCCGTCTTGGGCAGCTCGCTCACGAACTCCAGGAAGCGCGGGTATTTATATGGCGCGAGGCGTTCCTTGACGAAGGCCTTCAGCTCTTCCTCGGTTGCCGTGCTGCCGTCCTTCAGCACCACGAAGGCCTTGGTCTTGGTCAGCCCTTCGGCGTCTTCCTTGCCGATGACTGCCGCTTCGAGCACGGCCGGGTGCTGCATCAGCGTGGCCTCGACCTCGAAGGGCGACACGTAGATGCCGCTGACCTTCAGCATGTCGTCGCTGCGCCCGGCGTAGGTGAAGTAGCCGTCGGCGTCGCGCGTGTACTTGTCGCCGCTCTTGGTCCAGCCGCCCTGGAAGGTCTCGCGCGACTTCTCGCGGTTGGCCCAGTACATCAGTGCCGAGCTGGGGCCGCGGATGTAGAGGTCGCCCACTTCGCCGTCGGGCACCGGGCGGCCGTCTTCGCCGCGCAGCTCGACCTCGTAGCCGTCGACCGGCTTGCCGGTGGTGCCGTAGCGGATGTCGCCGAGGCGGTTGGAGATGAAGATGTGCAGCATCTCGGTCGAGCCGATGCCGTCGATGATTTCGCAGCCGAAGTGCGCCTTGAAGCGCTGAGCGATCTCGCCCGGCAAGGCTTCACCGGCTGAAGAGCACATGCGCAGCGCCACTGCTTCGCGCGCAGGCAGCTTGGGCGATGCGAGCATGCCCGCGAAGCCGGTGGGCGCGCCGAAGAACACGGTGGGCTTGTGCTCCACCCAGCGACGGAAGGTGGCGTCGGGAGTTGGCCGCTCGGCCATCAGCACGACGGTGGCGCCCACGGAGAGCGGGAAGGTCAGCGCATTGCCAAGGCCGTATGCAAAGTACATCTTCGCGGCCGAGAAGCACACGTCGTTCTCAGTGAGGTCGAGCACGGGCTTGCCGTAGAGCTCGGCCGTCCACCACAGGTTGGCGTGCGTGTGGACCGTGCCCTTGGGCTTGCCGGTGGAGCCGGAGGAATACAGCCAGAAACCCGGGTCGTCGGAAGCGGTTGTCACGGGCGACGGCAGGGGCTCGACTGCGGCGAGCGCTGCATCGAATTCCTTCGCGCCATCGGGCAGGGCGCCCGTGGGCTGCGACACGAACAGCGTGTGCACTTCATGGCCACCGCGTGCCATCGCCTCCTGCAGCGTGGGCAGCAGCGCGCCCGACACCAGCACCGCCTGCGCGCGGCTGTGATCGAGCATGTAGGCGTAGTCGTCGGGCGTTAGCAGCGTGTTGACTGCCACCGGCACGACGCCGGCATAGAGGCTGCCGAGAAAGCTCACGGGCCAGTCGTTGCCATCGAGCATCAGCAGCAGCACGCGCTCTTCGCGCCGGATGCCGGCTGCCTTCAATGCGGCAGCCAGCCGGCGCGCGCGGTCTTCGAGCTGGCCGTAGCTCAGCGTGCCGCGGTCGTCGATGTAGGCGGTGCGTTCGGCGCGGCCGCGGTTGAGGGCGAACAGGTGCTCGGCGAAGTTGAATCGTGTGGGCAGGGTCATGGTCTTGTCTCCTTCGGCCGTGTTCTTGTTCTAGAGGCCGAGCGCGGCGATGACGCCGGGGCTTGCCTGCACCGCGCTGCGGCGGTGATAGAAATCTAGCGCGCGCAGCCCGCCGAGCTCGGCGCCACCGCCCGCGCGGCCGGGGCCGCCGTGCAGTGACATCGGCATCACGTTGCCGTGGCCGGTGTGGGCCTGCGCCACTTCGGGGGTGATGACGTGCACGCGGCCGTGGCTTGGCGCGACCGATAGCGCGGCTTGCGCGAGCGCAGCGTCATCGCTGCCATATAGAGAGGTGACGAGCGAGCCCTGGCCGCGATGCGCCAGCGCGATGCCGTGCGCGAGGTCGCGGTACGGCAGCAGCGTGGCGACGGGGCCGAACACTTCCACGTCGTGCACGCGCTGCGCCGCATCGGCATCGCGCGCGCCGAGCAGCACGGGGCCGATGCAGGCGGCCACGGCCGGGTCGGCGTCGATCAGCGGCTTGTTGCGGCTGTCATGCAGCACGGTCGTTTGCGCGGCCAGTGCGTCGAGCCCGTCGCGCACCGCGTTCAGCTGCGCGCGGCTCACGAGCGAACCCATGCGCACGTTCTCGTTGCGCGGGTTGCCGACGGTGATGCCCGCGAGCTTGGCGCCGATGGCTTCGGCTGCCGCGTCGTACACCTCCGCCGGCACCAGGATGCGCCGGATGGCCGTGCATTTCTGGCCCGACTTGACCGTCATCTCGCGCACCACTTCACGCACGAGCAGGTTGAAGGCCTCGCTGCCGGGCGCGGCGCCGGGCAGCAGCAGGGCGCTGTTGAGGCTGTCGGCCTCGATGTTCACGCGCACCGAGCGTTCGGCCACGGCGGGGTGCGAGCGGATCACCGCGGCCGTTTCGGCCGAACCGGTGAACGAGGCCACATCGAAGGGCTGCAGCGCATCCATCAAACCGGCTGAGCTACCGCACACGATGGAGAGCGCTCCGGCGGGCAGCACGCCCGCATCGACAACGTCCTTCACCATGCGCTGCGTGAGCCAGGCGGTGGCCGTGGCGGGCTTCACGATCACGGGCACGCCCGACAGCAGCGCGGGTGCGGCCTTTTCCCACAGGCCCCACGAGGGGAAGTTGAAGGCGTTGATGAAAAGCGCCACGCCATGCGTCGGAACCTGCAGGTGCTGAGACTGGAACACCGGCTCCTTGCCGAGCTTGACTGCTTCGCCATCGCGCAGCGCGCGCACGTCGCCGAGCGCATCGCCCCACTTCGCGTACTGGCCGATCGTGAAGATCGCACCGTCGATGTCCACGGCCGAGTCGTTCTTTACCGTGCCGGAGTTGGCGGTGGCGATCTCGTAATAAGCATCGCGATTGGCCTGCAGCACCTTCACGACGGCTGCGAGCAAGGCGGCGCGCTGGCGGTAGGTGAGGGCGCGCAGCGCCTGGCCGCCCTGTTCGCGTGCAAAGGCAAAGGCGGCGGGCAGGTCGAGCCCGGTAGCGTCGACGCGCGCAAGCTCGGTGCCCAGTACCGGGTCGAACAGGGGCGTGCCGGCGCCCGATCCGCTTTGCCAGCGGCCAGCGACGTAGTTGGAAAGGAGTTCGGTCATTGCGTGAACTTGATCTGCCCTTCGGGCAGCAAATAGAGAACGAGCGCGCGGCCTTGGGCCACGGTCGGGCGGTGCGCGGTGCCGGGCCCGTAGACGCACCAGCCCGCGGGCCGTCCGTCGAAGGTGGCGGCGCTGTCGTCGAGCGGCATGATCAGGTCGATCTCGCCGTTCGGATGCGTGTGGTGCGGACCGGCGATGTCCTTCATGTCGACCACGTCGACCGAGAAGCGATGCAGCGCGTCCTCGGCCTTGAAGACGCGGCCGTACCTGATGCCGCCGCCTTCGCGCTCGCAGAGCCAGCCTTCGGCCACGCCGCCGATGCAGGTCTGGCGCAGTTGTTCGAAGCTGGCGCTGCCCGCGCCGTGGGTGGCGTTGAGCCACTGGTCGAGGGCGCCGTCGAGCGGCCTGCCGGCAATCTCGGCGGTCAGGCCGGCGATCAGCTGGTGAAATGCTTCCTTGCCGGTGGCGGGAGTGCTGCTGTCGGACATCGTGGGGCCTCGAACTTTGGAACTACCTTGCAGGATCACTGTGTGTGCAGTATCTTGCGTGTGGCCGAACAATAAGCATCGAGACAATGAGTGTCAAGCAATATAGTGCATCTATGGTGTTTACCCTGAGCGCGCACAATCCCGGCGAAGAACGAGGAATTGCATGAATGAGCATGTAGACGCGGGGCTGGCTGCCGCGCTGGAAAGCGGCAATGGCGGCAGCAACGGTGCCCCGGGCCACGCCGTCGCCGGGGAGGCGAAGAATCCGCTGCTGGTGGCGTTGGGCGACCGCGTGCGCAACCTGCGCGCGCAGCGTGGCCTCACGCGCAAAGCTGTGGCTATTGCGGCCGACGTGTCGGAGCGCCACCTGGCCAACCTCGAATACGGCATCGGCAACGCGTCGATCCTGGTGCTGCAGCAGGTGGCCGGTGCGCTGCACTGCTCGCTGGCCGAACTGGTGGGCGACGTCACGACCAGCTCGCCCGAGTGGCTGCTGATCCGCGAACTGCTCGAGAACCGCAGCGAATCCGACCTGCGCCGCGTGCGCGTGGCGCTTGGCGAGCTGCTGGGCACCGCCTCGGTCGACCCGGCGCGGCACCGGCGCATCGCCCTCGTGGGCCTGCGCGGTGCGGGCAAATCGACGCTGGGACAGATGCTGGCCGAAGACCTGGAGTTGCCCTTCATCGAGCTGAGCCGCGAGATCGAGAAGCTTGCGGGCTGCAGCGTGCGCGAGATTCACGACCTGTACGGCACCAACGCCTACCGCCGCTACGAGCGCCGCGCGCTCGAGGAGGCCGTGCAGATCTACAGCGAGGTGGTCATCGCCACACCCGGCGGCATCGTCTCCGACCCGGCCACCTTCAACGAACTGCTCGCGCACTGCACCACCGTATGGCTGCAGGCCGCGCCCGAGGAGCACATGGGCCGCGTGGCCGCGCAGGGCGACACCCGCCCGATGGCGGCCAGCAAGGAAGCGATGGAAGACCTGCGCCGCATCCTGAACGGCCGCGCCGCCTTTTATTCGAAGGCCGACCTGTCGGTGGACACCAGCGGCAAGACGCTGTCGCAGAGCTTCCAGGCCCTGCGCTCCGTTGCCCGCCAGTCCATGGGCCTGGTCTAGGCACCTGAAATCTGAAAAAAAGCGCTACAGGCATTGACTTGCCTTGTCACATGCAGCATGATGCATGTCATCGGAGCAAGAAAGTGCATTATCTTTCCTGTTCACGGTTTCCGAACACTGCCCCACAGGAGACTTCCGCATGACCGACACCACCACGCTCCAGGCGCCCCCGCGCGTCGACTACCGCACCGAACCCGGCCAGTACCGCCACTGGTCGCTGAGCTTCGACGGCGCCATCGCGCGCCTCGTGCTCGACATTGCGGAAGACGGCGGCATCCGCCCCGGCTACAAGCTCAAGCTCAACAGCTACGACCTGGGCGTGGACATCGAGCTGAACGATGCGCTCAACCGCGTGCGCTTCGAGCACCCCGAAGTGCGCAGCGTGATTGTCACCAGCGGCAAGGACCGCATCTTCTGCTCGGGCGCCAACATCTTCATGCTCGGCGTCTCGGGCCATGCCTGGAAGGTGAACTTCTGCAAGTTCACCAACGAGACGCGCAACGGCATCGAAGACTCCTCGAAGCACTCGGGCCTGAAGTTCCTCGCGGCCGTGAACGGCGCCTGCGCCGGCGGCGGCTACGAACTGGCACTGGCCTGCGACGAAATTCTGCTGGTGGACGACCGCTCCTCCGCCGTCTCGCTGCCCGAAGTGCCGCTGCTCGGCGTGCTGCCCGGCACCGGCGGCCTGACCCGCGTGACCGACAAGCGCCACGTGCGCCATGACCTCGCCGACATCTTCTGCACCAGCGTCGAAGGCGTGCGCGGCCAGCGCGCGGTCGACTGGCGCCTGGTCGATGCGGTGGCCAAGCCCGCGCAGTTCGCCGCTGCCGTGCAAGACCGTGCTTCGCAGCTCGCAGCAGGCAGCGACCGCCCGGCCGGCGGCAAGGGCGTAGCCCTGACCCGCCTCGAGCGCTCCGACAGCGCAGACGGCATCGCCTACTCGCACGTCAACGTGCAGATCGACCGCAGCAAGCGCACCGCCACGATCACCGTCAAGGCGCCGACCGGCACGCAGCCGGCCGACGTGGCCGCCATCGAAGCCGCGGGCGCTGCCTGGTGGCCGCTCGCTGTGTGCCGCGAACTCGACGACGCGATCCTCAACCTGCGCACCAACGAACTCGACATCGGCACCTGGCTGCTCAAGACCGAAGGCGATGCAGCCGCCGTGCTCGCATCCGACGCCGTGATGCTCGCCAATAAAGACCACTGGCTGGTGCGCGAAACCATCGGCGCGCTGCGCCGCACGCTGGCACGCCTCGATGTTTCTTCGCGCAGCCTGTTCGCGCTGATCGAAGCGGGCTCGTGCTTCGCCGGCACGCTGGCCGAACTGGCCTTCGCGGCCGACCGCACCTACATGCTCGCGCTGCCCGACGACGCAGGCCGTGCGCCCAAGCTCACGCTGAACGAGTTCAACTTCGGCTTCTTCCCGATGGTGAACGACCAGAGCCGCCTGCAGCGCCGCTTCTATGAAGAGGCCGCGCCGCTCGAAGCCGCGCGCGCCGCCGCCGGCAAGCCGCTCGATGCCGACGAAGCACTGAAGCTCGGCCTCGTCACCGCCGCGCCCGACGACATCGACTGGGACGACGAGATCCGCATCGTCATCGAGGAGCGCGCCGCTATGTCGCCCGACGCGCTCACCGGCCTCGAAGCCAACCTGCGCTTTGCGAGCAAGGAAAACATGGCCACCCGCATCTTCGGCCGGCTTACCGCCTGGCAGAACTGGATCTTCAACCGCCCCAACGCCGTTGGCGAGAAGGGTGCGCTCAAGGTCTACGGCACCGGCGAAAAGGCCGGCTTCGACATGAACCGCGTTTGAGCTGACAGTCCGTACAACCCAAGGAACAACGATGAGCACGATCAACTACAGCGAGAAGATCCCCAACAACGTCAACCTCGGCGAAGACCGCACGCTGCAGCGCGCGCTCGAAGGCTGGCAGCCCAACTTCATCAACTGGTGGGACGACGTGGGCCCCGAGGGCTCTACCAACCACGAGGTGTACCTGCGCACGGCCGTGAGCGTCGACCCGCAGGGCTGGGCCCAGTTCGGCCACGTGAAGATGCGCGACTACCGCTGGGGCATCTTCCTGAACCCGGGCGACGCCAACCGCGAAGTTCACTTCGGCGACCACAAGGGCGAGAAGGCCTGGCAGGACGTGCCCGGCGAACACCGCGCCAACCTGCGCCGCATCATCGTGACGCAGGGCGACACCGAGCCCGCTTCGGTCGAGCAGCAGCGCCACCTGGGCCTCACGGCGCCAAGCATGTACGACCTGCGCAACCTGTTCCAGATCAACGTGGAAGAAGGCCGCCACCTGTGGGCGATGGTCTACCTGCTGCACAAGCACTTCGGCCGCGACGGGCGCGAGGAAGCCGAAGCGCTGCTGCAGCGCACTTCGGGCGACGAGAACAACCCACGCATCCTGGGCGCCTTCAACGAACGCACGCCCGACTGGCTCGCGTTCTTCATGTTCACGTACTTCACCGACCGCGATGGCAAGTTCCAGCTTTCGGCGCTGGCCGAAAGCGCGTTCGATCCGCTCGCGCGCACCACGAAGTTCATGCTGACCGAAGAAGCGCACCACATGTTCGTGGGCGAAAGCGGCGTGTCGCGCGTCATCGCACGCACCGCGCAGGTCATGAACGAGCTGAAGACCGACGATGCGCAGAAGGTGCGCGCCGCGGGCTGTATCGACCTGGGCACCATCCAGCGCTACCTGAACTTCCACTACAGCGTGACCATCGATCTGTTCGGCGCCGACCAGTCGAGCAACGCCGCCATCTTCTACAGCTCGGGCCTGAAAGGCCGCTACGAAGAAGGCAAGCGCACGGACGACCACATCCTCAAGGGCCAGACCTACAAGGTGCTGGAAGTGAAGGAAGGCCAGCTCGTGGAGAAAGACGTGCCGATGCTCAACGCGTTGAATGAAGTGCTGCGCGACGACTTCATCAAGGACTCGGTGGCCGGCGTGGGCCGCTGGAACAAGGTGCTGGAAAAGGCCGGCATTCCGACCCGCCTGGTGGTGCCGCACAAGGCATTCAACCGCCAGATCGGCGCGCTCGCCGGCATCAAGATGTCGCCGGAAGGCCGCGTGGTGAATGAGGTCGAATGGGCCGCCAAGCGCGACGAATGGCTGCCGAGCGCCGAAGACTTCGCTTTCGTGGCATCGTTGATGGGCCGTGTGGTGGAGCCGGGCAAGTTCGCAGGCTGGATTTCGCCGCCGGTGATGGGCATCAATCGCCAGCCGGTGGACTTCGAATACGTGCGTTTCGGCTGATTGGTATTACTCCCTCTCCCCTCGGGGAGAGGGCAGGGGTGAGGGTAGGCGGCGTCCCCACGACAAGCCGCTGCCCCCTCACCCTGACCCTCTCCCCAAGGGGCGAGGGAAAGGAGAAAAAGACATGGACATGGCCGTTGAAGCCGGAGTCATCAAGCAGCACCTGATCGACCCCGAGATCTGCATCCGCTGCAACACTTGCGAGGCCACCTGCCCCGTCAACGCGATCACGCACGACGACAACAACTACGTCGTGCGTGCCGACGTCTGCAACGGCTGCATGGCCTGCATCTCGCCGTGCCCGACGGGCTCGATCGACAACTGGCGCACCATGCCGCTGGTGCGTGCGTACACGATCGAGGAACAGCTCACCTGGGAATCGCTGCCTGCCGAGCTCTCGCCTGAAGAGCTGGAAGCGGCCGGCGTGTCTGCCGAAGCCGCTGGCGATGCCGCCGCGCCTGAGCAAACCCAGGCGCAAGCCCAGGCCGCGGTCGAATCCGTCGAGCCGGCCTTCAACTCCGCGCAGTACGGCGCAACCGTGCCGCCCTGGTCGGCCGCGCACGCCTATACCAATCTCTTTCCGCCGAAGACGCCGACCACCGCCACCGTGGTCGGCAACTTCAACTGCACCGAGGCCGGCTTCGACAGCGAGACGCACCACATCGTGCTGGACTTCGGCGTGTTGCCGTTTCCGGTGCTCGAAGGCCAGTCGATCGGCATCGTGCCGCCGGGCGTTGACGCCATCGGCAAGCGCCACCATGCGCGCCAGTATTCGGTGGCCAGCCCGCGCAACGGCGAGCGGCCCGGCTACAACAACGTGTCGCTCACCGTGAAGCGCGTGACCGAAGACCACGAAGGCGAGCCGGTGCGCGGCGTGTGCTCCAACTACGTGTGCGACCTGAAGGTGGGTGACACGGTGCAGGTGGTGGGGCCCTTCGGCGCGTCGTTCCTGATGCCGAACCACCCCAGGTCGCACATCGTGATGATCTGCACAGGCACCGGCAGCGCACCGATGCGCGCCATGACCGAATGGCGCCGCCGGCTGCGCAAGAGCGGCAAGTTCGAGGGCGGCAAGCTGATGCTGTTCTTCGGCGCTCGCACGCAGCAGGAGCTGCCGTACTTCGGCCCGCTGCAGTCGCTGCCCAAGGACTTCATCGACATCAACCTCGCGTTCTCGCGCACGCCGGGGCAACCCAAGCGCTACGTGCAGGACCTGATGCGCGAACGCGCCGCCGACCTGGCCGCACTGCTGAAAGACGGCAGCAGCCATTTCTACGTGTGCGGCCTCAAGAGCATGGAAGAGGGCGTGGTGCTCGCACTGCGCGACGTGGCGAAGGAAGCGGGGCTCGACTGGGACACTGTGGGCGCTGCCCTGAAACGCGAAGGCCGCCTGCACCTCGAAACGTACTAAGCTGCGGCGGATGAAGTTCGCCGACTTCCATGCGGGCCAGGTCATCGAGGCCGGGCCCTACGTGCTTGCCGAAGCCGAGCTCCTGCAGTTCGCGCGGGCCTACGACCCCCAGTGGTTTCACACCGATGCCGACGCGGCTGCCGACAGCCCCTTCGGCGGGCTGATAGCGAGCGGCTGGCACACGTGCTCCATCGCGATGCGGTTGGTGGTCGGTGCAGCGCTCGCCGGCTCCGAGTCTTTTGCATCGCCGGGGCTCGAGCATGTGCGCTGGCCCAACCCCGTGCGGCCCGGTGATGCACTGCGGCTGGTGGCAGATGTGATCGAGGTGCGCCGCTCCGAGAAACGCCCCACGCTCGGCATCCTGCGCTGGCGCTGGCGGCTCTTCAACCAGCGCGAGTTGGTGGTGCTAGACGCGGAAGTCACCAGCCTGTTCAAGCTCAAGCTGGCCGACTGAGGCTTCATCAATAAGAAAGCCCGCAACGCGGGCGCTGCGGGCTTTCTTCGGCTTGGCCGCCGGGGTTACTGCTGCTTGATGTCGACAGCGCCCGAGCCTTGGGCCTTGGCGCGAGCCTTCGCGCCGGCGTTTGCCGGCTTCACGGTACCGGCGGTCGAGCCCACGGCGCCGGTCGCGCCATTCAGCGTGCTGCCAGCGGTGTTCGCCACGCCGCCCACCGCATTCGTGGCGCCGCCGACAGCGCCCGTGGCACCACCCAGCACGCCGCCGACGGCATTGCCAACGCCGCCTGTCGAGTTGCCGGCCGCGTCGGTGGCGGTAGTGCCGGCATTCGTGCGTGCACCTGCGGCCGCACCGGTGCGTGCACCGGCGCCTGCTGCAGCGCCGCCCTGTGGGGAGCCGGTGCCGGCGGCGCCCGAAGTGTTCACGTCTGCATTGACTCCCACGCCGACCCCGACGCCTTGCGCCTGGGCTGCGCCGCCGACGGCCAGGAGGCCTGCGAGCAGGGCGCCGAGGAAGATGCGGTTGTGTTGCTGTTGCTTCATGGGTGACTTTCCTTTCGTAGCATGGTCACGATTTCAAGGACCGACCGAGGTTCGATCGATTCGGGTGCAACCATGGCCGGGCCGCTATCTGTCGCCATGTGCGCGACAGTCGCCCACACGTGTGGGAATCGGCTGTCGGCGAAATCAGAGGCTCGTACGTTAGGCCTCGGCCCGCATCAAGGCAGCAGATGCGTGCTGAAGAACGCTGTTGTCTTGCGGTTCACGTCCGGTAACACGCCGGTGCGGTCGAAGCCGGGCGGGTCGTTGAGCATGTCGCCGATCAGCCCGGTGAGGCCCGGCGGCAGTGGCGACAGCAGCGAACCGTGCCCGGCGGTGGGCATGTCGGCGATCAGTTCGCAGCGCGGCAGGCAGGCCGCGAGCACCCGGTCGCTGTGAAAGCGCGGAACCAGCCAGCGGTCTTGCCGGGCGGTGATCAGCCCCAGCGGCACGCGCGGGTTGGCCAGCGAGGCCATGTCGAAATCGGCTGATGAAGGCACGGCCGCCGCGATGGCGGCGATGCGCGGGTCGGTGTGCTCGCGCGGGGTGGCGTCGTCGAAGCGATGGCGGATGACCCACAGCGCGGCCCATTTCTTGATGCCGTCGAAAGGCCCGCCCGTCAGCCGCGTGATCAGGCCGACACAGGACTGGAAGTCGTCCACCAGGTTCGCCTCGCAATGCTGCCTGAACTCGGCCGGCGACCAGCGTCCGCCCGCGAGGCTCAACGCCGTGTGACCGCCCGCCGACATGCCGTACATGCCGACCTTGTCGAGCTGCAGCAGCGGCGCGAAGCGCGGGTCGCGCGCCACCGCGTCGATGGCGCGCGACACCTCGACCGGGCGCATCGCCCAGCTGTCGGGGCCGGGGTTGCTGTCGTCCTTGTAGTTGTCGGCCTTGTGCTCGGGCATGGCGACGATGAAGCCGGCCTCGACCAGGCTGCGCGCCAAGTCCACGTGCACCCACGGCGCGCCGCCGGAACCGTGCGAGACGACGACCAGCCGGCCATTGCCGCGCACCGGCGCGCCCTGCGCCGCCACGTCGAGCGTGAAGCGGGCGCGCCGGATCGGCTGGGCAGCATCGGCGGACGGGTAGAACACCGTGACCGGGCCGTCATCGGCCGTGGCGGCAAGCTCCGCCATGCCCATCGAGGCTTGCGCCCATCCGGACCACAGGACCAGCAGGAAGATGAAATGGAAACGTCGTCGCATCGAACTCCTTGTCATCGGAGGCCCATGCCCCCGGCGACCCGGACGATGCCGCTGCGCGCCGGCAACGTCTTGCCGAAAGCCGCAAACGCGGTTTTCGGCAAGAGATTTCAGGATTCGGCCAGCTTCTGCTTGCGGAATTCGGTGGGCGTGAGGCCGGTGGCGGCCTTGAACGCGCGGTTGAATGGGCCGATGGACTGGAAGCCCGCGGTCAAGGCGATGGTCAGCACCGGCAGCTCGCGCTTCGAGGAGTCGGCTAGCGCCGCCTTCGCCTCGGCCAGCCGGAAGCCGTTGACGAAGGCGTTGAAATTGCGGTGGCCCAGCCGCTGGTTGATGAGGCGGCGCAGTCTGTACTCGGGTACGAACAGCCGTGCGGCGAGGGCAGCGATGCTCAGGTCTTCGCTGCGATAGGCGTGATCGACGGCCATGGCGTATTGCAAGGACTCGGCGAGGCGGTCTTCGGCGGGGTCGGGGGCCGGAGGTTCGACGGGGGGCGGTTCGACCGTGGGGATCGGCGCATCCGGAACCACCGCGACCGGAAAGAGCTCCGATCCGGCCAGCCGCACCATCCGCCAAGCCACCACCGCCACGATCAGCAGCAGCATCGCCACATCAGCCGTCGCCGACAGGCTCGACAGCTGCCCGTGCGGCGAGGCCAGCCGGACGACCAGCATCCCGACGCTGTAGCCGACGCCCGTCACCACGATGAACACGCGCAGCCGGCGCCGCCCCTCCACCAGGTCCGCCCGCCACTGCGAAGCCGCCGCCATCGCGGCCAGCACCGCGAACACCAGCGGCACGGCGCGCTGAACGCCCATCGTCATCGGCGCGAGCACCGAGGCGCTGCCCGCCACCACCGCGCAGTTGAGCGCGGCCACTGCGGCCACCACGAGCCACGCGGCGACGTGCATGGGCCGCGGCCTGAAGTCATCGTTGAACAGTGCCTGCACGAACACCCAGAACAGCACTGCATTGCCGACCGCCACGGCGACGAATGGCGACTGCCACACGCGCGGCACCAGTGCCTCGAAAGCCGGCGCGGAGCCGATGACCTGGATACACAGGCCCAGCGTCAGCAGCACGCCGGCGCGCGCGACCGGCAGGCGAGGGCGGTCGCGGCCGAGGACCAGCGCGAGCACGAGCAGCAAGGCCAGCAGCACGCCGCGCAGGGCGGCGTCGAGCAGGGTTGTCGGGGTGGGCGTCATGGTGGGATTGGTGCGGCCGGCCCGATTCTCACCTCAGTGTCGTGACGACCGACGGGCGTTCCGGCCCCGCAAGACCCTTCGGCACGCCACGACAAACATATGCAACTCATAATGTTGCATGAAACGAGACAGCAAGCTTTCAGCCGTTCTCCACGTGCTCCTGCATATGGCCGAGATGAACGACCCCGTCACTTCCGAGTCGCTCGCGGCCGCGATGCATACCAACCCGGTCGTCGTGCGCCGCCTCATGGCCGGCCTGCGGCAGGCGGGGTTCGTCAGTTCGGCCAAGGGCCATGGCGGCGGCTGGGTGCTGTCGTGCTCGCTGGCGGCGGTGACCCTGGGCGACATCCACAACGCCGTCGGCGCGCCCGCGCTGCTGGCTATGGGCAACCGCACCGAGAGCCCGGGCTGCATCGTCGAACAGGCCGTGAATGCGGCGCTCGACGGCGCGTGCGACGAGGCCGAGGCGCTGCTGCTCAAGCGTTTCAACAGCATCACGCTGGCCGATCTTTCCAGGGACTTCCACCGCCGCATGACGGGCGGCGGCTTCACATCGAAGGACATTGAGCATGCGCTATGACGCTCTGATCGTGGGCGGCAGTTTTGCCGGCCTTTCCGCTGCCATGCAGCTGGCTCGCGCGCGAAGGAACGTGTGCGTCGTCGACGCGGGCGCGCCGCGCAACCGCTTCGCCGCGGCGTCGCACGGCTTCTTCGGGCAGGACGGCGTGCCGCCCTTGAAGATGATTGCCGACGCGCGCGACAAGCTGCTTGCGTATCCGTCCGTCAAGTTCGTCAGCGCCAGTGCGGTGGCCGCGAACGCCGAGGGCGCGCAGGGGTTCACGATGTCCCTGGACAACGGCGAGCAGATTCAGACCCGCAAGCTGCTCCTGGCCTACGGCATTCAGGACGGCCTGCCCGACATCGCCGGCATCAGCGAGCGCTGGGGCAAGAGCGTGTTGCACTGCCCCTATTGCCACGGCTACGAGTTCAGTGGGCGTCCATTGGGCGTGCTGTTCCACAGCGGACACCCACCGGACCATTCGCTGCTGATCAACGAGTGGGGCCCGACCACGATCTTCCTGAATGGCGGCGAGGGGCCCGATGCCGAGACGCGCGCGAGGCTGCAGTCGCGCGGCGTGGTGATCGAACCGGGGCGCATCGTGGGTCTGGAAGGCGCGGCGCCTCAGCTTGCCGGCGTGCGCATCGACGACGGCAGGCTCGTGCCGATCGAGGCGCTGTACGTGGTGCCGCACACGCGTCCGTCCAGCCCGCTGGCCGAACAACTCGGCTGCGCCTTCGACGACGGCCCCTTCGGCCCGGTGCTGCGCGTCGACGGCATGAAGATGACGACGGCGCCAGACGTCTACGCGGCGGGCGACCTCTCTATGAAATTCACCAATGCCACGCTGGCCTCGGCGGACGGCCTGATGGCCGGCGTGTCGCTGCATCGGTCGCTGGTGTTCGACGCTTGAACGAACTTTTTTCCCGGATCCGGGAAAAGTAGCTCAAGATCACCCTATAATCTGAGGCTTCACGCGGGAATAGCTCAGTTGGTAGAGCGCAACCTTGCCAAGGTTGAGGTCGAGAGTTCGAGACTCTTTTCCCGCTCCACATTGCAGAAAAAGGCCACCTCATCGGGTGGCCTTTTTTCGTTGGGCGACTGCCCTGCCTGCTCAGCGGTCCGAGTGCTTCAGCAGGTAGCTGTTCGAGATCGCCTTGAACGACAGCCCGCCGTCCAGCCGCTTGAACACCACCCCCTCGCGCGAGGTGCCCGGGTTCAGCGACGGCCCTTCGGCATACGCCAGCACCTCGGCCATCGATCCGCCAAAGCGGTCGAGCGTGCTCACTTCGAGCAGCGGCACGGTGCGCACCCCCGCTCCCAACACGCGCAGCGCGTCGACGATGGCGTTGCGCTCATCCATCCCGCAGTGGCTGCCGCGGTCGATGTCGAACACATCGAAAACGTGGAACTGCTGACCGCGCAGCTTCTCCGGGTTGCCCTGGATGCCCTCGCCGATGATCTCGCCCTGCAGCGCTACATTGCGGCCCAGCGTCGCGAGCGCTTCCAGTAGGCGGTTTTCCCGCGCCACGCGCCACAGGCTGTTGCCCGGGGTTTCACGCAGTTGCCAGTTGCGCCCGCACACGCCGAGTGCTCCCGCGTTGTGGAACGCGGTCATGCTCGATCCGTCGAGCTTGACCGTGACCTCGAACGCAAGCCCGTCGTTCGCCGCGAGCACCTCCGGCAGGTTCTGGATGCGCTCCTGGTCGGTCTTGGCAATGAAGGACGGGAATGGGCCCTCCACCTCGCCCGACAGGCAGGCCGGGATTACCGGCTCCCATTTGCCGATGCCGAACAGCTCGGCCCAATCGCGCTGGCGCAGTGCCGGATCGGCCAGCGCGAGCGCGTCGATTTCCGCGAACTGCGACAGCGGCAGGATCAGCCCTTGCGAGATCTGGCCGCGCAGCTTCATCGTGCGAAGCCGCACGCCGCGCTGTTCGTTCCAGGTGATCGCGGCCTTCTCCAGGAAGGCGAAGCGTGGATCGTCGAGCGGCAGGAACGCGTCGATCTCGTAGAAGACGCAGCGGTCGCCGACGGCGAACTCCCCCTTCTTGATGACGACGGTCCAGCCTTCGACGATGGCGCATTCGATGGCATCGGCCCCGGGGATGGGGCGGATGGCGTCGACGGTGCGGACGGTGACGAGTTTGCGCATGGTTGTTTTCTCCCTGTGGTTGATGGTGACGCAAAAGAAAAGAGGCCCGGAACCATTCGGTGTCCGGGCCTCCTTGAAAAGAGTGCTGAAGAGATGCGCGCTATGCGCCGACTCCTCCCGGTGATGCGTGATGGCCCGTTTGCTGCAGGCCGATCGCATGGCCCATGCCGCACGCGAACGCAAGGCCCGATGTCGGGCACGCGTTGTCGATGTCGTTGGCAATGACCAGTGCTGCGTTCACGAAGAGGCTTCCGGGTGGTGGTTGTGGGTGTGTTTCGTTGTCGGATCGACGCGAGCAAATTCGCGAAGGAGGCGGACTGTAAATAATGTTTACGGCGGCGTCAACCCCTGGCCGCCAACACCGTCCCCCGGCTCTCCCCAAACCCGATGCGCGCATGCCCCGGCTTCTCGCACCAGCCGCGCAGCAGCACCGCATCGCCGTCTTCCAGAAAACCGCGCTGCTCGCCATTGGCCAGCGCCACCGGGCTTTGCGCCGCGCGTGTCAGCTCGATGATCGCGCCGGCTTCGCCCGCACCGGGCCCCGAGATCGTGCCGCTGCCGAACAGGTCGCCCGGGTTCAGGCTGCAGCCGCCCATCGTGTGGTGCGTCACCATCTGCGCGACGCTCCAGTACTGGTGCCTGAAGCTGGTGGACGACAGGCGCGACGGGCCCGTCTTCTCCTTGCGCGCCTTCTCGCTTTCGAGCCAGACCTCCAGGCGGATGTCGAGCGCGCCGCTCTCGCGGTTCTTCGCGTTCTCCAGGTACGCGAGCGGTTGGGGCTCGTTCGTTGGCCGCGTCCAGGCCTGCCGGTAGGGCGCGAGCGCTTCCATCGTCACGATCCACGGCGATATCGTGGTGGCGAAGTTCTTTGCCAGGAAGGGGCCGAGCGGCGCCATCTCCCAGAACTGAATGTCGCGCGCGGACCAGTCGTTCAGCAGGCAGATGCCGAAGATGTGTTCTTCCGCGTGCTCGAGCGCAATGGGCTCGCCCTGCGCGTTGCCCGTGCCGATCCATACGCCTAGCTCCAGCTCGTAGTCGAGCCGCGCGCAGGCCTGATACGTCGGCGCCTTCGCGCCCGGCGCCATCGCCTGCCCCATCGGCCGGTGAAAGCGCTGGCCGCTCACGCCGATGGTCGACACGCGCCCGTGGTACGCGGTCGGAATCCAGCGGAAGTTGGGCGTCACGTCGCCCTCGGGGTTGAACAGGCGCGTGATGTTCAGCGCATGGTCGATCGAGGTGTAGAAGTCGGTGTAGTCGCCGATGCGTGCGGGCACCGTGTATTCGACTTCGGCCCGCGGCACGAGGCATTCGCGCACTGCTTGCACCGTGGCGACGGGCGCGTCGTTTTTCAGCAGGTCGAAGAGCGCGTGGCGCAGCGCCTTCCACGCGCCGCCGCCGAGCGCGAAGAAGTCGTTCAGCGCGGGCAGCGCGGCCGTTCGCGCCGCATCGAGCGCAAGGCCGTCGAGCTGCTGTTGTGCGGCCAGCGCCGCAAGGTCCAGTACCTGGTCGCCGATGGCGACGCCGCCGCGAAACGCCTCGCCGCTTCCCGCGCGGCGAAACACCGCATGCGGCAGGTTCTGGATCGGAAAGTCGCTGCCCGCCCCGTTGGCCGATTCGACCCAGCTGCGTGCATTGACGTCGTGTGTGTGATTGAGTGCGCTCATGATGAAAGGGCCCTCAAGCTGAAGCCATCAGCGCGTCGTCGAAGATCGCGACCGCGCGCGTCCACCCTGCCGACGCACCGCGAATCTTGTGCGGAAAGCAGCTGATGAAGAAGCCCGTGGGCGGCAGCACTTCGAGGTTGTGCAGCTTCTCGATGTGGCAGTAGCCGATGTCGCGGCCGGCCTTGTGGCCTTCCCAGATCAGCGAGGCGTCTTGCGTCTCGCCGTACTTCTTCGCGGTGTGCACGAAGGGCGCATCCCAGCTCCATGCGTCGGTGCCCGTGAGGCGCACGCCGCGCTCCAGCAGGTACATCGTCGCCTCGTAGCCCATGCCCGCGCCGGCCGAGACGTAGTCGTTGCTGCCATAGCGCGAGCCGGCGCGCGTGTTGACCACCACGATCTCCAGCGGACTCAACGTGTGGCCGATGCGCTTGAGCTCAGCCTCGACGTCGTCGGCCGTCACCACGTAGCCGTCGGCGAAGTGCCGAAAGTCGAGCTTCACGCCCGGCTGGAAGCACCATTCGAGCGGCACGTCATGAATGGCGATGGCGGGCTTCTTCTCGCCCAGTGCCTTGTCCATGGTCGAGTGAAAGTGATAGGGCGCATCGAGATGCGTGCCGTTGTGCGTCGACAGCTGCACCAGCTCCACCGCCCAGCCTTCGCCGTCGGGCAGGTCTTCCTTCTTCAAGCCGGGGAAGAAGGGCTCGATCTGCTCGTAGGTCTGCTCGTGCGTGAAGTACTGGATCTTCGGCGCGAAGGCCGGCGGGTCGGAGAGCACGTCGTTCTCCAGGAAGATCGACAGGTCGACGAATTTGCGTGGCATGGGAACTCCTTGTGGGGGTGTTGGTGTTGGAAGAAGAAGGAATCAGGGTTGCTGCCAGCGCAACAGGCGCTTTTCGGCAAAGGCCAGCAGCGCGTTGCTCACGAAGCCGATGAGCCCGAGCAGCACGATGCCCGCGAACAGGTCGCTGGCGCGGAAGGCGCGTGCCGCCAACAGAATGGCCTGGCCCAGGCCGCTTTGCGAGGCGATCATTTCGCCCACCACCGCGACGATCAGCGCAATGGTCAGCGCGAGTCGCATGCCGGCCAGGATGTCGGGCATCGCATTGGGTAGGCCCATCTTCCAGATGTACGCGGCACGCGACATCTGCAGGCAACGCGCCACTTCCGCCAGGCGCGGCTCTACCGCCGCGAAGCCGTGCACCGTGGCCAGCAGCACCGGCCACATCGCGCCGAAGGCGACCACGAAGAGCACCATGCCGGGGTTCAGCCCGAAGATCGAAATGGCCAGCGGCAGCAGCGCCGATGCGGGCAGGGGGCGAATGAATTCGAGCGTCGGCTGCACCCACGCGCGCACCGATGGCGACACGCCAATGGCCGCGCCCAGCAGCACGCCGAAGAGCGAAGCAAGCAGCCAGCCTTCGATCATGCGGCCCACCGTGGCCTGCGTGAAGCCGAGCAGTTCGCCGTTGCCGCCACTCCCCGAAAGATTCAGCCCTTCGAGCAGGCTGGAGAAGGTAGCCTGCGGCGTCGGCAGGAACACGCGGCTGACCCAGCCCGCGTTGCTCGCGACCCACCACAGCGCGATGAGCGCCAGCAGCACGCCCAGCGAGCCGAGCCAGTTCAGACTGGTGCGATCGTTGTTGCTGCCGTTCATGACGGCACCCCCATGCCTCGCGCCACCACACGCTGCAACAACAGCATGCCTGCGTTGACCGCAAAGCCCACAACGCCGATCCACCCCAGCCAGGCGAGCATCAACGCGGGGTCGAAGCTCTGCTGCGCGATCATCATCGCGTAGCCCATGCCGTTCGGGTTGGCAGCGATCTCCACCGTCACGGCCACCACCAGCGCCACCGCCACGCCCAGCCGCAGCGCGACGAAGAGGCGCGGTACGATGGCCGGCAGCACGATCTTGAAGGCACGTTCGCGCGCCGACAGGCCCAGCACGCGGCTGACTTCGAGCAGCCGCGGCTCGATCTGCTGCACCGCGGATTGCACCAGCACCAGCAGCGGCCAGAAGGTGGCGAAGGCGACGATGGCCAGCTCCATGCGCACACCGAAGCCGAAGGTCAGCATGGCGAGCGGGATCAGCGCGACCGAAGGCACCGGGCGCAGCACCTCGATGGAGACGGAGCCCAGCTGCGCCGCGCGGCGCGAGAGGCCGAGCACCAGGCCCAATGCGATGCCGAGCACCGCGCCCAACAGCAGCCCGAGTGCCGCGGTGCCGAGCGTGAAGCCGGTGGCCTGCCAGAGCGAGCCGTCCATGGCCGCGCCGACGAAAGCCTTGGCCGCCGCACTCGGCGGCGCGAGCGCATCGCTGCCCAAGGCCGCTGCACGTCGTGCGTACCACTCGAACGCACCGACGAGCACCACCGGAAACACCCACGGCCGCAGCCAGCGGAAGAGGCGGTTTTCAGTCATGGCCCTGCTCGATGAAGGCGAACAGTTCACGCCGCAACTGCAGGTATTCCGGATGCTCCTTCGTCGTGAGCTGGTCGCGCGGCCGCGGGATCTTCACGTCAATCATCCGCGCGAGGCTCGGCCGCCCCGGTCCGGGGTTGGCCTGCAGCGCGATCACGCGGTCGCCGAGATAGATGGCCTCTTCCAGGTCGTGCGTGACGAACAGCACCGTGAGCCCGTCGTCGCGCACCAGCCGCGCGAGCTCGTCCTGCAGGCTCTGCCGCGTGAGTGCGTCGAGCGCGCCGAAGGGCTCGTCCATCATCATCAGCTCGGGCTTCTGCGCGAGGCAGCGTGCAATCTGCGCGCGCTGCTGCATGCCGCCCGACAGCTGCACCGGAAACTTCTGCGCATGTTTCGCGAGGCCGACCTTGTCGAGCACGTCGGCGATGCGCGGCGCGCGTTCGGCTGCCGGCACGCCGGCTGCTTCGAGTGCAAGGCTCACATTGCCTTCCACCGTGCGCCAGGGCAGCAGCGCGCGGCCGTAGTCCTGGAACACGAAGGCGACCTCGCGCGAAGGCTCGGTCATCTTCACGCCGTTGCGCCGCACTTCGCCCGCGCTCGCCGTGACGAGCCCGCTGGCCGCGCGCAGCAGCGTGGTCTTGCCGCAGCCGCTCGGGCCGACGATGCAGACGAACTCGCCGCGCGCCACGTCGAACGAGGTGGGCGACAGAATCTCGCGCCCGCCGAGGCGGATGGTCACGCCATCGAAGCGCAGGAAAGGGGTGGCTTGCATCGTGGGGCTGGCCGGCGAATGAAAGGCGCTCGCCGACAGCGCGGCGCGTGCGGTGACGGGGGCAGGTGCTGTGATCACTTCGCCACCAGCTTCGCCACGTCGATGCTCGTCTTGAGCATGTCCTGCTCCTTCATCAGCCCGGTCCAGTAGGCGAGCTGCTTTTCCGTCACCACGGGGCCGGGCGGCGAGATCTGCACTTTGGCCAGCACTTCGGGTGGCAGCTTGATGTACTTGCCGATGGCCGCGCGCACCTTGGCATCGTTCTTCGGCTGCTGCATGAATGCACCTGACTCGACCAGCGCTTCGCGAAATGCGCGCGCCGCCGCGGGATTCTTCGCCACCCACTCGCGCTTGGCCGCGTGCACGATGGTCTGGTTGTTCTCGGGCAGGAAGGTCGAGTAGTACGAAGCGACGTAGCCAGCGCCGCTCTCGGTGATGCGACTCATGAACGGGTCGGCCGACACCACCGCATCGACCGAGCCGCCGCGCAGCAGGTCGGCATGCTGCGGGAAGGCGGCCTCGACGAAGTTGACCTTGCGGTAGTCCACGCCGCTGTCCTTCAGCCATGCGCGGAAGGTCACGTGCAGGAAGGCGCGCAGGCCCGGCACGCCGATCTTCTTGCCAATGCAGTCTTGCGGACCCTTGATGCCCGAGCCCGCGCGCGCCACCAGGCCGAAGCCGGTGATGGTCTTCGAGGTGAGGCCTCCGCCGGCCACCAGCACCAGGTCGAGTCCGCCGTCCACCGCCTGCAGGAATACCGAGGGCGTGGGCCCGCCGATCTGCAGCGAGTCGGACTGCAGCGCCGCCGGGATCGTCGAGTTCAGCGGGATGAACTTGAGCTCGACATCGAGGCTGCGCTTCTTGAAGTAGCCCTCTTCGGCCGCCACGAACACCGAGGCGAAGTCGGTCACGGCCGTGTAGCCGAACACGACCTTCGTGCTCGACTGGGCACGCGAAGGCAGCGCGGCAGTGGCCGACACCGCGGCAAGCGCCGACAGCAGGGTGCGTCGTTTCATCATGTCTTTTGTCTCCTGGGGGTGGTTCTTGGGCGTGGCAGCGCGGCGCGCAGGCCGCCGACGATGAAGCTCACCAGCATCGGCGCCACGGCCGGGTCGGCGCGCGTGTTCTCGCCGCGCGAGAGCCGTTCGATGCGGCTGTCGTTCAGGTGGTGCAGCAGCGAGCCCAGTGCGAACTGATAGCCCCAGGCCGCCTGGCTGCGTGTGGCATGCGGCAGCGCGACATGCAACGCATCGATGTACGCCTCGGCCAATGGGTCGAAGTAGGCGCGCAGCACGCGGTCGGCTTCCTCGGTGGCGTGGTACAGCTCGCGCGCCACCAGCAGTGCGTAGTACTCGCCCTCTGAACTTGCGCGCAGCGCCAGCACGGGCGCAGTGAAGGCTTCGATGATGCGCGGCAGCGTGCGCGTGTCGTCGGGGTCGATGTTCACCGCGGCCAGCCCCGCGAGCCGCGCCTCGATGGAGTGGCCCCAGTGCTCGAAGATCGCGTGGAACAGCTCGTGCTTCTGGCCGTAGTAGTAGCCCACCAGCGCCAGCGGCACGCCCGCCTCCTCGGCAATCTGGCGGATCGTCACCACGTGGTAGCCGTGCTGCGCAAAAAGCTTCTCGGCCGCCAGCAGGATCGCCTGCTTGCGGTCGGGCCGCGCAGTCGCGATGGCGACTGCGGCGGGAGGCGGCGTCGCAGCGCGCGAGGTGCTGCGCCTTGCGGCAGGTGTGCGGGTGCTCATGGGAGCATATTGAACGCTTGTACAAAAACATTGAACACGCGTACAAACCCTGAGGTCAACCCCGATTGAGCACGGTCGTTCGCAGCGCTACGCTCGTGCCATGCCCGCTCCCAACATCCCCCAGATCCGCCTCTATCAAGACTGGCTGCGCGATACGCGCGGCCTCGTGTTCGACAGCTACGACGCCCTGTGGCGCTGGTCCGTCACCGAGCTCGACGCCTTCTGGCAGAGCATCTGGGACTACGCCCGCATCGAGTCGCCCACGCCGCACACAGCCGTGCTCGCCGAATCGCGCATGCCCGGCGCGCGCTGGTTCCCCGGCGCCCAGGTCAACTACGCCCGCGAGGTGCTGCGCCATGCCGACGTGGCCCACGCCGCAGGCATGCCCGCCATCGTGAGCGACAACGAACGCGGTGAAGTGCGCGAGATGTCGTGGCCCGAAATGCGCCGCCAGGTCGCGTCAGTCGCGCTCACGCTCAAGTCTCTTGGCGTGCAGCGCGGCGACCGCGTTGCGGCCTACATGCCCAACGTGCCCGAGACCATGGTGGCCTTTCTCGCGTGCTCCAGCATCGGCGCGATCTGGAGCGTGTGCGCGCCCGACATGGGCACCGCCGCCGTGGCCGACCGCTTCCGCCAGATCGAGCCCAAGGTGCTGATCGCCGTCGACGGCGTGCACTACGGCGGCAAGCCGCTCGACCGCAGCGCCGTGCTGCAGGAACTGCGCGGCCAGTTGCCGAGCGTGCAGAAGCTGCTGCTCGTGAAGTCACCGTACGCCACCAACGCCGTGCAGCACGACGTCGACTGGGCACAGGCCACCGACCGCAACGGTGCCGAGGTCGCAGCCTTCGAGCCCGAATGGCTGCCTTTCGATCACCCGATCTGGATCGTCTATTCGAGCGGCACCACCGGGCTGCCCAAGCCCATCGTGCACGGGCAGGGCGGCATCATCCTCACCATGCACGCCTGCGGCCTGCACAACGACGTGGGTGCGAGCTACGGCGCCAACAACTTCGGCGAGCGCTACCACTGGTACAGCTCCACCGGCTGGGTCATGTGGAACTCGCAGCTTTCGGGCATGGCCTTCGGCGCCACCATCTGCATCTACGACGGCAACCCGGCGGGCAGCAAGGAGAAGCCCGACTGGAGCGTGCTGTGGCGCTTCGTGGCGCGGCACAAGGTCACCTTCTTCGGCGCGGGCGCGGCCTACTTCACCAACTGCATGAAGGCCGGCCTCGTCGCGAAGGAATGCGGCGACCTGTCGCGCGTGCGCGCGCTAGGCAGCACCGGCTCGCCGCTGCCCGAAGAGGTGCAGCGCTGGGGCTCCAGGCAGATCCTCGATGCGGGTTCGAAGGAGGTGTGGTGGTGCAACATCTCTGGCGGCACTGACTTCTGCGGGGCCTTCGTCGGTGGCAACCGCGACCTGCCCGAAGTGCCGGGCCAGATGCAGTGCCGCGAACTGGGCCATGCCGTCGAGGCTTGGAACGAACAGGGCCAGCCGGTCATCGGCGAAGTTGGCGAGCTGGTGTGCACCAAGGCCATTCCGTCGATGCCGCTCTACTTCTGGGGCGACGAAGGCAATGCGCGCTACGTGTCGAGCTACTTCGACACCTATCCCGGCGTGTGGCGCCACGGTGACTGGATCAGGATCGGCGAGGACGGCGGCTGCATCATCTACGGCCGCAGCGACGCCACCATCAACCGCCAGGGCCTGCGCATGGGCACCAGCGAGATCTACAGCGCCGTCGAGGGCCTGCCCGAGGTGCTCGACTCGATGGTGGTCGACCTTGAATACCTGGGCCGCGACAGCTACATGCCGCTGTTCGTGGTGCTGCGCCCCGGCGTGTCGCTCGACGACGCCATGCGCATGCGGCTCAACAACGCCATCAAGACCTCGCTGTCACCGCGCTTCGTGCCCAACGACATCTTCCAGGTGGCCGAGATACCGCGCACGCTCTCGGGCAAGAAGCAGGAGCTGCCGATCAAGAAGCTGTTGCTGGGCCAGCCCATCGAGAAGGTGGTCAACCGCGAGGCGATGGCAAACCCGGGCAGCCTGGACTGGTACGTGGCCTTTGCCGCAGAGCGAGCCTCCGCATAATGACCGCATGAAAAGACGCACCAGCCTCCTCATGTTCTCGGCCATCGCCGGCGCCTCTTTGCTGAGCGCCTGTGCCGTGCCTTCTTCGCCAGCTGCAGGCGGAGGCACGCAGCTTCGCGTGAGCGGCACC
The DNA here is from genome assembly GCF_024734665.1 of Variovorax paradoxus. Lineage (NCBI taxonomy): Bacteria > Pseudomonadati > Pseudomonadota > Betaproteobacteria > Burkholderiales > Comamonadaceae > Variovorax > Variovorax paradoxus. The sequence continues at coordinate 6,762,967 of NZ_CP102931.1, read as the reverse complement.
GTCACCTACCGCGAACGCATCGCGCTCGACCCAGCGGCCGAAGTCGTGGTGCAGCTGCTCGACGTATCGCGCATGGACGCGCCTTCGACCGTGCTCGCCGAGCAGCGCATCAAGGCCAACGGCAAGCAGGTGCCCTTCGCCTACGAGCTGAAGGTGGATGCCGCGCGCATCGACCCGCGCATGCGCTACGCCGTGTCGGCGCGTATCTCGCGAGGCGAGCAGCTGCTGTTCATCAACGACACGCAGTATTCCGTGCTCACGCAAGGCGGCGGTGCCACCGCTGACCTGGTGCTGGTGCGCGTCGCCCAGGCTCCGCGCTAGGAAGTCATCAGCTCGTAGAGCACCATGCGCGTCTGCCGGCCGCGCAGTTCCGCCTGCTCCTCGATGCGCCGCGTGTGAAGCCGGCCGCCGAGCCCGGCGAAGGTGGTTTCCGACATCAGCGTCTGCGTGCCGAGCTGCTTGTTGAAGCCCTCGATGCGGCTCGCCACGTTGATCACGTCGCCGAACGCCGTGTACGACAGCCGGTCGTTCGAGCCCAGCACCCCCGCGATCACCGTGCCTGTGTGGATGCCCACGCGCGTGCGGAACTCGGGCAGGCCCTGTGCCGCCCACTTGCGGTTGAGATCGTCCATTTCCACGTGCAGCTCCAGCGCGGCCAGGCAGGCCTTGTATTCCGCGTCCTTCAGGTCGGAGGGCGCGCCCCACAGCACCATGATGCCGTCGCCGATGAACTTGTCGACCACGCCGCCGTGCCGCGCGAACACGCCCGTCGCCAGGTTGAAGTACTCGGTCAGCATGACCACCAGCACGTCGGTGTCGAGCGACTCCGAGATCGAGGTGAAGCCCTCCACGTCGGTGAACATCACCGTCACGCGCCGCGGTGAGCCGCTGGGTGCGAGCGTATGGCCCTCAGCGATCAGCTGGTTGATCACGTCCACCGGCACGAACTTGCTGAAGGCCTTCAGGCTGCGCGCCGAGTCGTCCAGGGCCTGGTCCAGGTGTTGGATCTCGAGCACGCGGCTCGGTTCGCGCGGCAGGTTGTCCAGCTCCAGCAGGCCGATGCGGCGCGCGATGTGCGAGAGGTTCTCCACCGGCGCTGTCACCAGCTTCGACAGCTTCAGCGACATGAACAGCGCCATCGCGAGGAAGACCAGCGCCAGCGCCAGGCCCCACAGCACCGCGCGGTGCAGGTCGCCCAGCAGCATGTCTTCGGGCACCCAGCTCACCAGCTGCCAGCCGGTGCTGGGGATGCGCGAGGCCTGCACCAGATAGCGGCGGCCTTCGTGGGTGAAGGAGAACTCGGTGTCGGTGCCCCCGCCCGCCGTGCCGTCGGCCACCATGTGCGCGTGCAATGCGCCGAGCACACCGCTGGGCGGCTGCAGCTCGTGCAGCACGCCCGGCATGTCGCTGCGCGCGAGCACGCGGAAGTCGGCGCTCAGCAGCGCGCTGTCGCCGTAGCCGTCGCTGCTGAACTGGCGCACGAACTCCGACAGCCGCCCGAGCGAGACATCGCCCGCCACCACCAGCGCCTGCGCGCTGCTGTCCGCGTAGCGGCGCTTGCTGGGCAGCGCGTAGGTCACGCCAAGCTCCTGCGCGGCGGCGAATACGTACGGCTGCGTCCAGATGGGCCCCTGTGCCTTGCATGCCTGCACGTACCAGCTGCGCTGCGTCGGGTTGTAGTTGCTGCGGAACGACTCAAGGCGCTGCGTGGCATAGCGCTGCTGCACGTCGGCTTCGGCATCCAGCGGCAGCTTGTACTGCCAGGTCTCGGTGGTGAAGCCTGCGCCACGCTCGATGTGGCGCATGGCCGGCACCGGGTAGCGCAGCGCCATCAGCATCTGGCCCTTCTCGTTGCTGACGTAGATGCTGTCGAGCTCGGGCGACTGCTGCAGCAGCGTCCAGAGCAGCTCCGCCGTTCTGTCGGAGTGCTCGCCCGCGGGCTGCAGGCTGGGGGCGGTGCCCGCCGCGTTGATGACCGACTCGGCTTTCTGAAGAAAGGCCAGCACCTTGTCTTCGGTGCGGTCATGGTTGGCTTTGTGCGCGGACACGCCGATGCGCGACACCAGCCGCTGCGAGCCCCAGTAGCCGAGCGACACCAGCAGCAGCGACTGGGCCAGCGCCACGACGCTGACGATGGTGCCCACGTCTACCCGGAAGCGGCGCGAGCGCCCGGCCGGTGCCGGTTGTGTGACAGATTTTTCGACCGACGGCTTTCCAGCCGCTTCCGGATTACCGGAAGAGTTCTTGTTGTTCATGCAGCTCCCTGACGACCAATCGAACGCACCCGCTGCAGCGAAGCCGCGGGCCGGCCTTCGGTGAGCCACGGCCCCGATCGTTGGTGTCGGGGATCCTGGTGGCGCCGGAGGCGGGCGTGATTTTCGCTCGACTTCGGCTGTCTGTGAGGTACTGAACAGCGCCGCAGTGGCTCAGGCCTGTCTAGACCGGAGTCGTTGAAGCGCGTGGAAGCGGCCTGTCAGCGCGCGTCGTGAAAGATGATGCCCAGCGTATGCCGCCGCCCCGAACGCACGCGGCTCACGCCGTGGCGCATCGTCACGCGGTAGCTGCCGCGCGTGCCGGCCACCGGCCGCTGGTTGACCGCGAAGATCACCGCCTCGCCCTGCGCGAGCGGCGCCACCTCGGCGCGCGACTGCATGCGCGGGCGCTGCTCGGTCAGCACGAACTCGCCGCCGGTGAAGTCTTCGCCCGGCTTGCTCAGCAGCACCGTGAGCTGCAGCGGGAATTGCAGGTCGCCGTACAGATCCTGGTGCAGGCAGTTGTAGTCGCCCTCGTCGTAGCGCAACAGCAGCGGGGTGGGGCGCAACTGGCCCGCCGCGTGGCAGCGCGCGAGATACGCGGCGTGGTCCGGCGGGTAGTCGGCCGGCTGGCCCATTGCCGTGGCCCATGCGTTGGCCAGCGGCGCGAGGCGTTCGTACAGCGCGCTGCGGCATGCAGCGAGCCTGGGCGGCAGCGGATTGGCGAAGTACTGGTACTCGCCTTGCCCGAAGCCGTGGCGCTGCATCACCACGCGGCTGCGAAAGCGGTGGGCTTCGTCGTACATGGCCGTGAGCGCAGCGCATTCCTCGGGGGTGAACAGCTGACCGGTGACGGCGCAGCCGCGGGTGGCGAGGTCGGCTTCGATGCGGGGCCAGTCGAGCGCGTCGATGCGGGAAGGCTTTCTTGTCATGCACCCAGTGTCCCGCCTGCGAGCCATCGAGGCTCGCCGTTTCCGGACGCGGGTTTCGATTCGCTCGGCATCACGCTGCGCTAGCGGCGCGTCAACCCTGCCGGGCCTGCTCCAGCAGCCAGTCGCTGAAGAACTTCAGCAGCGGCCGCTGATCGGCCCGCTCTGGCGTCACGAGGTAATAGTTGCGCTCGCCCGACAAGGGCCGCGCGCACGCCACCACCAGCTCGCCGCGCACCAGTTCGTCGGCCACCAGCATCGTCGGCATCAGCGCCACGCCGAGCCCGTGCGACGCGGCCGCGGCCAGTATCGAGAACAGCTCGTAGCGCGGCCCGCCGCGTGCGTTGGGCGCGTCGATCTGCTGCGCGTCGAACCACTGGCGCCAGCCGTCGGGCCGCGTGCTTTGCTGCAGCAGCGGCATCTTCGCGATGGCGGCCGGCGTCACGGCCTTGCCGCGCGGGAGCAGCGACGGGCTGCACACCGGCACCACGTCTTCGTGCATCAGCAGCAGCGCGCGTGTGCCGGCCCAGTTCTCGACCTGCGCGGGCGTGCCGGCGTACAGCGCGGCGTCGAATTCCGCGTCGGCAAAGAGAAAGGGGCGGGTGCGCGTCTCGATGTGCACCACCACGTCGGGCTGCAGCGCCGCGAAGCCGCGCAGGCGCGGCATCAGCCAGCGGGTAGCGAAGGTGGGCACGGCTGCCAATGAGAGCGAGCCGCCTTCGCCCTGGTGGGCCATGGCGTCGAGCGTGTCGCGCTCCATCGCTTCCAGCCGCTTGGTGATCTGCCGCGCATAGGCCGCGCCGCTGGCCGTCAGTGCCACGCCGTGCCGCGTGCGACGGAACAGCGCCACGCCGAGGAAGGCTTCGAGCGTGCCGATCTGGCGCGACACAGCGCTTTGCGTCAGCGCCAGTTCCTGCGCGGCGCGGGTGTAGCTCTCGTGGCGCGCGGCGGCATCGAAGCACACGAGGGTTTGCAGGGGTGGGATCTTGCGGCGCATGTATGCCTCGGGTGTATGTATGAAACCCTGGCCTCTCCAATGGGGAGGCCGATAGAACATCTTGCAAGACATTCTACAAACGCATATCTGGGTGAGGATTCATCGTTTGCGTCATGGTCCCCGCATGGCTAGCATCGGCCCCATTCCTCTCGCTTTTCCCTCTTTTCCCTTTTTCCCCTAATTTCCGGAGACAGCCACATGGCCGCCAAAGCGCAATTCCACTGGGACGACCCCCTTCTTCTCGACCAGCAACTGACCGACGAAGAACGCATGATCCGCGACGCGGCCAATGCCTACTGCCAGGAGCGCCTGGCGCCCCGCGTCATCGAAGGCTTCCGCACTGGCGAGACCGACCCCGCCATCTTTCGCGAAATGGGCGCGCTCGGACTGCTGGGCCCCACGATCCCCGAGCAGTACGGCGGCCCAGGCCTCAACTACGTGGCCTATGGCCTGATCGCCCGCGAAGTCGAGCGCGTCGACTCGGGCTACCGCTCGATGGCCAGCGTGCAGAGCTCGCTGGTGATGGTGCCGATCTTCGAATTCGGCACCGAAGCGCAAAAGCAGAAGTTCCTGCCCAAGCTCGCCACCGGCGAATGGATCGGCTGCTTCGGCCTGACCGAGCCCGACCACGGCTCCGACCCCGGCAGCATGGCCACGCGCGCCAAGAAGGTGCCGGGCGGCTACTCGCTCAGCGGCTCGAAGATGTGGATCAGCAACTCGCCCATCGCCGACGTGTTCGTGGTGTGGGCCAAGGAAGTCAGCGAAAGCGGCACGGTCGGCCCCATCCGCGGCTTCGTGCTCGAAAAGGGCATGAAGGGCCTGAGCGCTCCCGCGATCCACGGCAAGGTCGGCCTGCGCGCCAGCATCACCGGCGAGATCGTGATGGACGGTGTGTTCTGCCCCGAAGAAAACGCCTTCCCCGAAGTGCAAGGCCTCAAGGGCCCGTTCACCTGCCTGAACAGCGCCCGCTACGGCATCTCGTGGGGTGCCCTGGGCGCCGCTGAAGACTGCTGGCACCGCGCCCGCCAGTACACGCTGGACCGCAAGCAGTTCGGCCGCCCGCTCGCCGCCAACCAGCTCATCCAGAAGAAGCTGGCCGACATGCAGACCGAAATCACGCTGGGCCTGCAAGGCAGCCTGCGCCTGGGCCGCATGAAGGACGAGGGCATTGCCGCAGTCGAAATCACCTCGATCATGAAGCGCAACAACTGCGGCAAGTCGCTCGACATCGCCCGCATGGCGCGCGACATGATGGGCGGCAACGGCATCAGCGATGAGTTCGGCGTGGCCCGCCACTTGGTGAACCTCGAAGTGGTCAACACCTACGAAGGCACGCACGACATCCACGCGCTCATCCTGGGCCGCGCCATCACCGGCATCGCAGCGTTCGCGAACTGATCGAAGGCATGAGCAACAAGCCCGCAGCACTCGACGGCATCAAGGTCCTCGATCTGTCCCGCGTGCTCGCGGGCCCTTGGTGCACGCAGATCCTGGCGGACCTGGGCGCCGACGTCGTGAAGATCGAGCGCCCCGGCGTCGGCGACGACACGCGCACCTGGGGCCCCCCCTTCATCAAGGACGCGAACGGCAACGACACCGACCAGGCGAGCTACTTCACGTCCTGCAACCGCAACAAGCGCTCGGTCACGGTCGACATGGCCACGCCCGACGGGCAGGCGCTGCTCAGGCAGATGGCGGCGCAGGCCGACATCGTGGTGGAGAACTTCAAGACCGGCGGCCTCAAGCAGTACGGCCTCGACCACGAGAGCCTGCGCGCGGCCAACCCGCGCCTCATCTACTGCAGCGTGACCGGCTTCGGCCACGACGGCCCATACGCCGAGCGCGCGGGCTACGACCTGATGATCCAGGCCATGACCGGCATGATGAGCATCACCGGCCGCCCTGATGACGTACCCGGTGGCGGCCCGCTGCGCGTGGGCGTGGCGCTCACGGACCTGTTCACCGGCGTCTACGCCAGCACCGCCATCCTCGCGGCGCTGCAGGTGCGTGACCGTACCGGCGAAGGCCAGCACATCGACATGGCGCTGCTCGACGTGGGCATGGCCATCCTCGCCAACCAGGCGAGCGCATTCCTCAACACCGGCAAGGCGCCCGAGCGCCAGGGCAACACGCATCCGAGCCTCGCGCCGTATCAGGACTTTCCGACGCAAGACGGCTCGATGCTGCTGGCCATCGGCAACAACGGGCAGTTCGCGCGCTTCTGCGACGCGGCCGGCCACCCCGAGTGGGCGACCGATGCACGCTTTGCCACCAACACGCTGCGCGTGAAGCACCGCCTGGTGCTGATCCCGATGATGGAAGAACTCACGCGCACCCGCACCACGGCCGCGTGGGTCACGCTGCTCGAAGACAAGGCCGTGCCCTGCGGCCCGATCAACGACATCGCCCAGGCCTTCGACGACGCGCAGGTCAAGGCGCGCGGCCTTGCCGTGACGCTGCCGCGCGATGCGGGCGACGGCATTGCCAGCATCACCGGCGTGGCGAGCCCGCTGCGCCTGACGGCCACGCCGCCCGTGCTGCGTCATGCACCACCGGCGCTGGGGCAGCACACGCAGGAAGTGCTGGCGGAAATGGGCATCGACGCCGCCCGCTTCGACGCCCTGCGCTCGGCCGGCGTGGTCTGACAACGGAGCAGCCATGACGAGCCCGATGCGCACGCCACCGTTCTCGGTGCTGCGCATCGACCATATCGTGCTGCGCGTGAAGGACATGGAACGCGCCATCACGTTCTACCGCGACGTGCTGGGCTGCGCCATCGAGAAGCGCCGCGATGACCTGGGGCTCGTGCACCTGCGCGCCGGCGCGAGCCTGATCGATCTCGTCACACCCGACGGCCCGCTGGGCAGGCAGGGCGGGGCGCTTGCCGGCGTGGAAGGCCGCAACGTCGACCACATCTGCCTGCGCATCGAGCCTTTCGACGAATCCGCCATTCGCGCGCTGATGGCTGCCCACGGCGTAGCGGTGAACGGCGAGGTGCAGAACAACTTCGGCGCCGAGGGCAACGGCCCCTCGATCTACATCGCCGACCCCGACGGCAACACCGTCGAGCTCAAGGGCGCCCCTCGCTGACCTGCGGCTCAACCGAGCGGCCGCTTTGTACGCCAGTGTGTCTGGCCGCCCGCCGCACACACGGGCATGCAAAAGTGCGCTCCGCTCGACACATCGCGGATACAGCCGGCCGATTCAATCCATGCATCGCCATTCCGGCGAGCCTGAAAGGAATCCCCATGAGCTCCACCACCGCAAAGATCCTCTACACCGGCAAGACCCACACCACGGGCGGGCGCGACGGCGCATCGCGCAGCGATGACGGGCGCCTCGACATCCGGCTTTCGTCGCCCGGCACCTCCGGCGCGGGCACCAACCCCGAGCAGCTGTTCGCCGCCGGCTGGTCGGCCTGCTTCATCGGCGCAATGGGCAAGGCGGCCGGCGCGATGAAGATCAAGCTGCCGGCCGACCTGGCTGTCGATGCCGAGGTCGACCTGGCCAACGAAGACGGCCAGTACTTCCTGCGCGCGCGCCTGAACGTGAGCCTGCCGGGCCTCGAGCGCGAAACCGCACGCGCCGTCGTCGATGCCGCGCACCAGACCTGCCCGTACTCCAAGCTCACGCGCGGCAACATCGACGTCGAACTCAACCTGGTCTGAGCCGGGTTGTTTGCATCGGGCGGGCCCGCGCATAGACTCCGACTTCTCTGCAACCCAGGCCGGCCCCCGGGCCGGAACACGACCTATGAGCAGCAGCAGCGGAAAAGTCTTCTTCGACGTGGGCATCTCGCTCGACGGCTGCATGGCGGGCCCCAACGCCGGCCCGGGCAATCCGCTCGGCGATGGCGGCCGGGCCATGCACGGCTGGGTCTTCCAGACCGCCACCTTCCGCGAGATCCTCGGCATTCCCGGCGGTGGCGGCGAGCAGGGCACGCCCGACGACGAACGGGTGAAGCGGGTGTTCGCGCGCGCCGGCGCCTACGTGATGGGCCGCCGCATGTTCGACGAGGGCGAGGTCAGCTGGCCCGAGAACCCGCCATTCCGCGCACCCGTGTACGTGCTCACGCATTCGCCGCGCGAGCCATGGGTGCGGCTGGGCGGCACCACCTTCCACTTCGTGACCGATGGCCTCGAAAGCGCGCTGGCACAGGCCAAGGTCGCGGCCGGCGGCAAGGACGTGCGCATCTCCGGCGGCGCCGACACCGTCCGTCAATACATCAAGGCCGGACGGGTCGACGAATGCACGATCCATGTCGCGCCCAGCCTGCTGGGCGCGGGCCTGCGGCTACTGGACGGCCTTGCGCCCGAGGAGTTGAAGATGACGCCCGTGAGCGCCGAAAGCTCGGCGCTGGTGACGCACCTGGACTACCGCTTCGGCTGAGCGCCGCGGCTTCAGCTGGCCCGGCCCACGGTCGCCACCCCGAACACGATCACGCCCAACACCAGGTTCACCATCACCAGCTTGCGCACGGTGTTCAGCCGCGCGGCCGCCACCGGCCAGGCGCTTTCTTCCACCGCGCGCCGCATCGCCTTGAACACCGAGGCGCGGATGTAGACATAGATGGCGGCCATCACGATCGCGATGCTCATCATCGCTTCGATGCGCCAGTGCAGGCCGCGGAAGCCGCCTGTCGAGAGGATCATCGCCATGCCGGTCACGAACAGCAGCGTGACCGACGCGTCCACCCCTACGAAGAAGCGCCGCAGTGTCGCGGCCATCATGCGCAGGCGCAGCGGCGGCTCCAGCGTGGCGACGGCGGAAGGGCGCACCGCGAAGTGCATGGTCGCCATGCCGCCGACCCAGAAGGCGGCGCAGAGCAGGTGGATGAAAAGCGGAATGGCGTAGGACATGGGGGCCGATCAGAACACCGAAAGGGCGAGGCGCGCAACGCCGTGCCTCATGCCGCGGTGCTTCGTGCGCGCGAGGCCGCGCGCTTCTCCGCTTTCTCCGGCTTCTCCTTGCTGGCGGCCGAATCGGCATACCGCCGCATGTCCGCCACCACGCACCGCAGCAATTCGGCCGCGGCCGGCGACAGCATGCGCCCGTGCCGCGACACGATGTGCGAGCGCCCTTGCGACAGAAGCGGGTTCTTCATCGGCAGCTCGATCAGTTCCGGGTTGGTGGCGTTCGGCGTGAGCGAGATGCGCGTGCCCAGCGCGTAGCCCAGCCCGGCAGACACGAAGTGGCCGAGCGCGCTGAACGAGGTGGTGGTCAACAGCGATGGCAGCCGCACGCCTTCGCTGACCTCGGCCGCCTCGATGTGCTGGCGCACGCCGAAGTTGCGGTGCAGCGTGGCGCCCGGGTAGGGCAGCAGGTCGGCCAGCTTCAGCGGACGGCCCAGCCGCGCGAGCGGGTGCGTGGCCAGCACCAGCGCCTGGATCGGCTGCGAGTGCGACTGGTGGGAGGTGAGCCGATCGTCCTTCGGCGGCTGGAACAGCATGCCGATGTGGGCGCGCTCTTCGATCACGCGCTGCACGATCTCGTCGGTGCTCGCCACGTCGAGGTCGATGGTGATCTTCGGGTGCGTGGTCATGAAGTTGCGCAGGCTGTGGCGCATGAGCCAATCGACGTATCCCTCGCCCGCCACGATGTCGATGTGGCCGCGCTCGATCTTGCGGATGCTGTCCATCTGCGCCATCAGGTGCTGCTTCTGGCTGTTCTGGCGCCGCACGTAGCCGGCCAGCATCTCGCCCGCGTCGGTGGGCACCACGCCGCGGCCGTGGCGCTCCAGCAGCGGCACGCCGCATTCCTGCTCGAGGATGCCGATGGCGCGGCTCACGGCCGAGGGGTCCATGTCGAGCACGTCGGCGGCGCCGCGCACCGAGCCGCTGTCGAGCACCTGCATGAAGTAGCGCACGCGGCGCGTGTCGAGCTTGTCGTCCATGGCCCGGTCTCCTGAAGTTCGTGACGAGTGTTGCATTCGATGCATCGAATATCCCAATTTACGGTCATTGATGCAATAGACCTACAAGCAGAAACTCGCCGGCACCCCGCAGGTACTGCGCCACGAAAAGACGCCCCACACATGACCTCTGCCGCTTCCGTTCTTGCAGCCGCCGCGCCCTCCAGCGCCTCCGGAAAACTCAGGCTCGCGCTCGTCACGCTGGCCATCGTGGCCGTGGCCGAGCTCATCGGCCCGGTGCAGTTCAGCGTCGGCCCGGGCAAGGTGGCGCTGCTGCCGATGCTGTGGGCGCTGCTGATCGCGGCTGCGTGGGGCATCGCGCACAGCCGTGTGCCGGGCGTGGCGCGGGTGGCGACCGCCGAGCAGTCGTTTGCCGGCGGCCTGCTGAATGCGGGCCTGCTGCTGTTCGTGGTGAAGCTGGGCCTCACGGTCGGCGCCGCGCTGCCGCAGGTCAAGCAGGCCGGCTGGGCGCTGCTGTTCCAGGAGTTCGGCCATGCGCTGGGTACGCTGGCCCTCGGCTTGCCGCTGGCGCTGCTGCTGGGCATCAAGCGCGAAGCCGTGGGCGCCACCTTCTCGGTGGGCCGCGAGGGCAACCTCGTGATCATCGGAGAGAAGTACGGCATGGCCTCGCCTGAAGGCCGCGGCGTGCTGGCCGAGTACATCACCGGCACGGTGCTGGGCGCGCTCTTCATCGCGGTGCTGGCGGGCTTCATTGCCAGCCTGCACATCTTCGATCCGCGCTCGTTGGCCATGGGCGCCGGCGTGGGCTCGGGCAGCCTGATGGCCGCCGCGCTGGGCGCCATCGCCGCGCAGCAGCCGGCCGAGATGCTGCCGCAGCTCACCGCCATCGCTGCCGCGTCGAACCTGTTGACCACCGTGGCGGGCTTCTACTTCACGCTGTTCCTGTCGCTGCCGCTGTGTTCGTGGCTCTACGGCAAGCTGGAGCCGGTGCTGGGCCGCTTCTCGAAGCGCGGCGCGCAGGACTCGGCAGGCACGGGCGCCATGTCGCAGGTCAGCGTGGCGCATGGCGGTGCCTTGCCACTGCGCGACACGCTCATCGCCTGGGCGGTGGTGGGCGGCGGCGTGCTCATCGGCAATTCGCTGACCTACAAGGTGCCGATGCTGGTGTCGCTCGAAGGCATGGCTGCCGTGGTGGCGATCGCGTTGGTGGTCGAGGGCATCAAGCGCCTCATGCCGCGCCTGCCGATGGTGCTGGTGCTGTCGGTGGTGGCCACGGTGGTGGGCATTCCGGGGCTGTTTCCGTTCTCCGACGCGCTCATCGCCATCACCGCCAAGCTCAACTTCCTCGCCTTCACGACGCCGGTGCTGGCGCTGGCCGGTTTCTCCGTCGCGAAGGATCTGCCGGTGTTCCGCCAGCTGGGCTGGCGCATCGTGGTGGTGTCGCTCACCGCCACGGCTGGCACCTTCCTCGGTGCGACCCTCATCGCCGAATTCTTCCACTGACAACCCACGAGAGAACTGCCATGTACCGCGACCCCGACATCGACGAAGACACCCGCGCCCGCATGCTGAGCTGGCGCCGCGACATCCACGCCAACCCCGAGACCGCCTTCGAGGAACACCGCACCGCCAACGTCGTCGCCAACGCGCTGATGCTGATGGGCCTGACGGTGCATCGCGGCCTGGCCGGCACCGGCGTGGTCGGCACGCTGAAGAACGGCGAGGGCCCGAGCATCGCGCTGCGCGCCGACCTCGACGCGCTCAACATGCAGGAGCTGGGCACGCAAGCGCACGCCTCCAAGTGCGCCGGCAAGATGCACGCCTGCGGCCATGACGGCCACACCGCCATGCTGCTCGGCGCGGCCGAGCACCTGTCGCGCCACAAGCCCTTCAAGGGCACGGTGCACTTCGTGTTCCAGCCCGCCGAGGAAAACGAGGGCGGCGGCCGCGTGATGGTGGAAGAGGGCCTGTTCGAGCAGTTCCCGGCCGACGCCGTCTACGGCATGCACAACTTTCCGGCCCTGCCGCGTGGCCGGTTCGCGATCCGCAAGGGCACGATGACGGCCTTTCTCGACACCTTCGAGATCGTCATTACTGGCAAGGGCAGCCACGGCGCCATGCCCGAGACCGGCATCGATTCGGTGGTTGTCTCGGCCCAGCTGGTGAACGCACTGCAGACCATCGTGAGCCGCCGCACCGGCGCGACCGATTCGGCCGTGGTGAGCGTCACGCAAATCCACGGTGGCGACACCTGGAACGTGATCCCTGAAACCGTAGTGCTGCGCGGCACCGTGCGCACGCTCGACCCCGTCATTCAAGACCAGACTCAGGCCGCCATGCAGCAGATCTGCGACGGCGTTGCGGTCACGCACGGCGCCAGGGTGGCGCTCGACTACCGCCGCGGCTATCCCGGCGTGGTCAACACGCCTGCCGAGACCGACGCCGCCATCGCCGCTGCGGCCAGCTTGGTCGAGCGCGAGCAGGTGCACACCGACATCCCGCCCGCCATGGGCTCGGAAGACTTCGCCTTCATGCTGCAGAAGCGCCCGGGAGCCTACATCGGCATTGGCGCGGGTGAGGGCCCGAACGACCCGAACGTGCACAACCCGTACTACGACTTCAACGACGCCATCCTGCCGCTGGGTGCCGCCTACTGGGTGGCGCTGGTCAAACAGCAGCTGCCGGCATCAACGGACGAGAGCATGATGCGCTGATGCTCTCCGCCTTCGACATTTTCAAGATCGGCATCGGCCCGTCCAGTTCGCACACCGTCGGGCCCATGCGCGCGGCGCTGCTGTTCGCGCAGTCGCTCGAGCGGCGCGGCGTGCTCGCGCAAGTGGCGCGGCTGCATGTGGATCTGTTCGGCTCGCTCGGCGCCACTGGCCACGGCCACGCGACCGACCAGGGCGTGATCCTCGGGCTCTTCGGCGACGCGCCCGACACGGTGCGGCCCGAGACCGTGCAGCCGCGGCTCGAAGCGCTTCGCCGCACCGGCCAGCTGAGCCTGCTGGGCACCACGCCCATCGCATTCGACCGCGTGCGCGACATCGCCTTTCGCGGCGAAGAGTCGCTGCCCGAACACCCCAACGCCATGCGCTTCACGGCCTTCGCGGCCGATGGCGGCACGCTGGCCGAGGGCACGTACTTCTCGGTCGGCGGCGGCTTCGTCGTCGAAGGCGGGCAGGCCGTGGCCGCGACGGTGGCGGCTGCTTCCGCCGTGCCGCATCCCTTCACCACCGGCGACGAACTCATGGCGCAATGCCATGACAGCGGCCTGTCGGTGGCCGCGCTGGTCATGCGCAACGAATGCGTGTGGCGGCCCGAAGCCGAGGTGCGCAGCGGCCTGCTGCGCATCTGGGGCGTGATGCAGCAGTGCGTGCAGCGCGGCTTCGGCATTGACAACCCGTTGGCCGCGCATGCGTTGCCCGGCCCGCTGCGCATGCGCCGCCGCGCCCCCGAGCTGAACCGCGAGTTGCTGGCGCAAGCCGGTGCGGCCGACCCGCTCGCGGTGATGGACTGGGTCAATGCCTTCGCCATGGCGGTGAACGAGGAAAACGCAGCCGGCGGCCGCGTGGTCACCGCGCCCACGAACGGCGCTGCCGGCGTGGTGCCCGCGGTAATGCACTACTACCAGCGCTTCGTGCCGCAGGCGAGCGACGAAGGCATCGTCGACTTCCTGCTCACCGCGGCGGCCATCGGCATGCTCTACAAGACCAACGCATCGATCTCGGGCGCCGAGGTTGGCTGCCAGGGCGAAGTCGGCGTTGCCTGCTCGATGGCAGCCGGCGCGCTGGCCGCGGTGCTCGGCGCCACGCCGGCGCAGGTCGAGAACGCGGCCGAGATCGGCATGGAGCACAACCTCGGCCTGACCTGCGACCCGGTCGGCGGCATGGTGCAGATCCCCTGCGTGGAACGCAACGCGATGGGCGCCGTGAAGGCCATCAACGCGGCGCGCATGGCGCTGCGAGGCAACGGCAGCCACTACGTGTCGCTCGACGCCGTGATCCGCACCATGAAGCAGACCGGCGAGGACATGAAGTCGACCTACAAGGAAACCTCGCTCGGCGGCCTCGCGGTGAACGTGGTGGAGTGCTGAGCGCGCCGAAGCTCAGGGCACGAACATGTCCCACGGCTCCTTGCCCGTCGGCAGCCGGGGCCGCGCGGTGAGCGAAGCCAGCGGCTCGCCGGCCTCGAAGCGCGCGGCCAGCGCTTCGGGGTCGAACACCACGCCCATGAAGTTCTCGGCATAGGCGCCGCTGGCAAAGAAGGCGCTGACTTCCTCGGCTGTTTCGAACACGTCGTGCTGCAACTCCAGCCGGTGGCCGTCGGGGTCGCGGTAATACATCGAGATGGTCGGCCCGTGGTTGATGCACCAGTAGGGCCGGATGCCGCGCGCGGCCAGGCGGCGATGGTTGGCCAGCAACTCGCCGAGCGAGCCGTAGGTGAAGGCGATGTGCTCCAGGCCCGTGCTCGCATCGGCTTCGTGTTTCAGCTCCGGTCCTGCGATCAGGCCGATGCGGTGGTGCTCGTCGTCGTAGGTCAGGAAGCACAGCATCTCGTTCTCGAACGCGGCATGGGCCTGCAGCACGTCGAGGTACCAGGCGCGCGAACGTGCCAGGTCGCTCACGCGCAGCACCACGTGCGCCAGCTTGACGGGGCTCAGCGCGGTGCGCGTGAAGTCGGGTAGCGGGCGCACTGGGCGCACCGGGCTTGCGATGTCGTTCATGGGTGTCTCCTTCTTTCTTTGGGGGCGCAACGCTCAGTCAGCAGGCTCGGCCACCACACGGTTCTCGATGTGGCCGATGCCTTCGATCTCCACGCGCACCACGTCGCCCGGCACCAGATAGCACGGCGGCTCCATCAGCCCGCCCACGCCCGCGGGGCTGCCGGTGCTCAGCACGTCGCCCGGCTCCAGTGTGAAGGCGGTGCTCAGTTCGACCAGCATGGCCTCAATGCGGTGGATCATCTGCGCGGTGTTGCCGTCCTGCCGCAGCTCGCCGTTGACCCAGGTGCGCAGCCGCAGCGCATGCGGGTCGGCAATCTCGTCGCGCGTCACCAGCCAGGGCCCGAAGGGGCCGTGCGTGTCGAAGGACTTGCCCAGCGTGTGCGTGGGCGCGCGCATCTGCCAGTCGCGCACGCTCATGTCGTTGACCACCACGTAGCCCGCGACCATGGCCATCGCGTCTTCCGTGCGCACGTGGCGGCAGCGCCTGCCGATGACCACGCCGAGTTCGCCCTCGTAGTCGAACTGGTCGGACACGCGGGGCTTGTGCACCGCGTCGAAGGGGCCGGCCACGCACGACACCTGCTTGTTGAACCACACCTGGCCCGGCGCCCGCACGAGCCCCAGCTTCGCGGCCTCTTCCAGGTGCGAGGCGTAGTTGCCGCCGAGCCCCAGGAACTTCTGCGGCGCGGGAATGGGCGCCGCCAGCCGCACGCCGGCCAGTGCCACGCGGGGTGCTTCCGCCAGCACGGCGTGCAGCCACGCCATGCCTTCGTCGCCGCGCGCGAGGAGTTCGCGCAGCCCGCGCGGCGCGCCGGGCTGCTCCGTCAGGTCGGCGATTTCCTCATTTCGGACCACGCCGAAGCGAAGGGTGTCGCGGTGGTGGAAGCTGGCGAGTTTCATGGCGTGTGCTGGAACGGGTGGTTGACCGAGGGGGTGCGATCGATGATGCTGGTGGAACGAACGCAGAACAATTCGCCCGGCATGAACGGATCGTTCTGCCAGTGGAACGAAAAACAGAACGAGAGACATGGAAGACCTCAACGATCTGGCGCTCTTCGCCCACGTGGTGACGCAGCAGGGCTTCAGCGCCGCGAGCCGCCACCTGGGCATTCCCAAGTCGCGCCTGAGCCGCCGCATCTCGCAGCTCGAGGAGCGGCTGGGCGTGCGCCTGTTGCAGCGCAGTTCGCGCCGCCTGCTGCTCACCGGCGTGGGCCGCGAGTTCTACGAGCGCTGCCAGGCGACGGTGGCGGCGGGCGACGAGGCCTTCGACGTGCTGCGCCAGGCCACCTCGCAGCCGCAGGGCCTGCTGCGCGTGAGCTGCCCGTTCACGCTCGCGCAGTTCTGGCTCACGCCGCTGATTCCGGCCTTCATGCGTGCCTGCCCCGGCGTGCGGCTGCAGCTGGAAGTGAGCAACCGGCGCGTCGATCCGATGCAGGAGAACATCGACGTGGTGCTGCGCGTGCGGCGCCCGCCCTTCGAGGACTCCAGCCTCATCGCCCGGCCGCTGGGCTCCACCGTCGACGTGCTGCTGGCCAGCCCCGCGCTGCTGGCGCAGCTTGGCGCGCCGCAGGGGCTTGCCGACCTGGCCGCATGGCCCGTGCTGTCGCTGCCCGCGGAGAACGACCGCTACCGCTGGACGCTGGAGCGCGGCGCGCAGGTGCAGGAGTTCGGCTTCACGCCGCACTTCGTCACCGACGACATGTTCGCGCTCAGGCACCTCGCCGAGCAGGGCATGGGCCTGGTGCTGCTGCCCGAAATCATGTGCCGCGATGCGATTGCCGAAGGCCGCCTGGTGCGCGTGTGCGGCGAATGGGCCTGCGCGACCAGCGAGATCCAGGCCGCGTTCGCTTCCCGGCGCGGCATGCTGCCGGCGGTGCGCGCCTTCATCGACTACCTGCTGCAAAACCCGCCGGGCGAGGCTGTCGCGCGGACAGGCTTATCCTGACCGACCCTTCTTTCGTTCCAACTCCCGCAAAGCAAACCGAGGCACTGCAATGACCCGTTCCGTCGCCGAAAAACGCGCCGACTTCCGCGCCCTTCACGAACAAGGCTGCTTCGTCATTCCGAACCCCTGGGACACGGGCAGCGCGCGCTTCCTCGAAGGCCTAGGCTTCAAGGCGCTGGCCACCACCAGCTCGGGCTTCGCGTGGTCGCAGGGTCAGGCCGATGGGGCGATGTCGCGCGAACTTATCCTGGCGCACCTGCGCGAACTGGTGGAGGCCACCGACCTGCCGGTGAACGCCGACTTCGAGAACGGCTTTGCCGCCGATGCGCAGGGCGTGGCCGAGAGCGTGCGCCTTGCAATCGAGACAGGCGTGGCGGGTCTGTCCATCGAAGACTCGACGGGCAATGCCGCCGATCCGCTCTTTGCCATCGACGTGGCGGTCGAACGCATGCGCGCCGCGCGCAAGGCCATCGATGCATCTGGCGCCGACGTGCTGCTGGTGGGCCGTGCCGAGAACTTCTTTGCCGGGCGTCCCGACCTCGACGACGCCATCGCGCGGCTCAAGGCTTACTCGAACGCGGGCGCCGATTGCCTCTACGCGCCCGGCATCAAGACTCGTGAGCAAATCGCCGCCGTGGTCGCTGCCGCAGGAGGCAAGCCGGTCAACCTGTTGGTGGGAGCGGCCAGCGAGCTCACGATGCAGGACATCGCCGGGCTCGGCGTGCGCCGCGTGAGCGTGGGCGGCGGCATGGCGCGCGCGGCTTGGGGCGGCTTCATCCGCGCCGCGCGCACGCTGGCCGACCGGGGGCGCTTCGATGGCTTTGCAGATGCCGCACCGGGCGCCGAGCTCAACGCCTTCTTCCGCCCGTTCGCCGGCTGAGGCACCGTGGATGCACTGCTCGCCGAGATCCGCGCCTGTCGCGCATGCGAGGTGCATCTGCCGCTGGGCCCGCGGCCGGTGGTGCAGGCCAGTGCGAGCGCCCGGCTGCTGATCATCGGCCAGGCGCCCAGCATGACCGTGCACCGCACGGGCGTGCCGTGGGACGACAAGAGCGGCGAGCAGCTGCGCCGATGGCTCGGCATTGGTCGCGACGTGTTCTACGACGCGACGCGCATTGCGATCGTGCCGATGGGCTACTGCTACCCGGGGCGTGGTGCCAGCGGCGACCTGCCGCCGCGCAAGGAATGCGCCGAGCTGTGGCACGAACGGCTGCTCGCGCAGATGCGGCAGGTCGAACTGACGCTGCTCATCGGCCAGTACGCACAGCGCCACTTTCTCGGCAAGACCGCGCGTGGCAGCGTCACCGAGACCGTGGAGGCCTTTGCCGACTACGCGCCGCGTTTTGTTCCGCTGCCGCATCCGTCGCCGCGCAACACAGGCTGGTTCAAGCACCACCCGTGGTTCGAGAGCGATGTGCTGCCGGTGCTGCGCGAGCGGGTGCGGGAAGCGCTGTTTTCGCCCACGCCATCGCCGCCTGCAACTAGGGCGCCGATTTAGTGCGCCGCGCCGCGGGCCGGCGCGGCGGCTTCGCCTCCAGCACCAGCTCGGCCGGCAGCGCGTCGTTCCACGACTCGGTGAAGTACGCGCGGTCGCTCGGCACCAACTGGGGCAACGCTTCGCGCAACAGGCCCAGCGACTGTTCCGCCGCCTTCAGGTCGCCCGCATGCGCCGCATACCAGGCGTGTTCGAACAGCAGGCTGCAGTGCTGCAGCCCTGGGTAGCGGCGGCGCCCCGCCTGGTGGTCGGCGAGCCGCGCCTGCGCCACGTCGACCCAGCGCGCTGGCCAGTTCGTCGCGTCGAAGGCATCGGCGAGCGGACCGGCCAGCTTCGAGATGGCGGCTGGGTCCAGCGGCTTCTGCGCACGGAACTGCGCGAGCGTGGGCTGCTTCTCTGGCCGGCAGTTGCCGCGCGCGATGCGCATCAGGTAGATCGCGTTCCACGCCGAGCGGCCCTGGCCGTCGGTGTGGCCGCAGAGCCATTCGCTGAAGGCGATCCACTGCACCGCGCGGCGCGTGGTGTCGGCCTTGCCATCGTGCGCGAGCGCGGGCAGATCGGACAAGCCCACGCGATCGAACAGCCATGCGGCCATGCCCATGTTGGCGGCCACGTGCTGCGCCGCGTCGAAGGAGTGCGATTCGAAGGCTGCGGCCAGCGCCTCGCCGAAGCGGCGCAATGATTCTTCGGCCAGCGCGGCGGCGGCCGGCTTGTTTTCAGCCGACAGCGCCAGCGCGCGCGAGCGGCACACCAGCGCCCACAGGTTGCACCACTCGAAGCGCACGTCGGGGTGGTGCCGCAGCACCAGCCCGCGCGCTGCGTCCTCGGCCATGCCGCCCAGCAGCGACTGCGCCAGCGGCAGGTCGCGCGCGGTGTAGGCACACCATGCGGAGACGATGCATTCCATCGCACCGAGGTAGTCGTTGCCTGCCACGTGATGCGCGAGCCGCTGCTTCTTCAGCGCCTGCAGCCGCCTGCGCGCCTGCTCGTTGTCGCCGAGCCGGCGCCACAGCATGGCCTCGTTGAGCGTGACCAGCGCGCGCTGAAAGTCGGTGGCTGCCAGCGTGCCGGCGAGGCGGATCGATTCGAGCGCGCTTCCGTTGCCGTTACCGCCTGCCACCGGCGCCATCAGCCGGCCCTGCCGCGCGGCCTGCTGCGAGGCGACAAGCTGCTTCCAGAAGGCCGCGTCCTGCAAATGCACAGCATCGGGTGGCGGCGAGCCGGCGGCCTGCGGCTTGCGCGAACGCAGGCCGAGGAACGACGCCACTTCGGCGGCCGTGGCCGCGCGGCCTTGCACCAGCACGCGCACGCGCTTCGCCTCGGCGGCGGGCAGCCAGAACGGGCCCTGGCTGCGCCGCTCGGCATTCAGGAAGCGGGGCTCGCGCTGCGTGTCTTCGCCCCAGCCGACCTCGATGTTCCAGGCCTTGAAGTCGCGGAACGCGCGGCTCACGACCATGCGCAAGGTGCTGGCGTCGGACACTTCGCCGCGCAGGTCGGCCAGCCGCACGACACCGGCGCCGGTGTCGTGCGCATGCTGCATGCGCACCAGCAGCCAGAGCGATTGAAAGGCCGCGCGCCGGCCGTTGACCGACTGCGGCGAGGTGAGTTCTATGGAAAGGAGAGCAGGCTTGGGCACGCCCGAATTGAACCTCAAATCGGGCGCAGAACCTGATCAGTGCCGATGGCGGTCCAGCAGCTCGGGCACTTCGCTGCGCCCGATGCCCAGGTCGCGCAGATCGTGGTCGCTCATGCTGGCCAGTTGCCGCGAGTCGGCGCGTGCGCGGCGGCTGTTCACCACGCGGCGGCGCCAGCCGCGCAGGGCATGGATCAGGCGTTGATGAAAAGACGATGGCTTGGGCGCGGTCACGATGGGCTCCTTGGTTGGGAGCGCTCATCTTCCGGCGACGCATGCTATTGTGGAAGTTGAGATTCCTGACACTTCTCATCACCTTTACTGATACTGAGGCGACCCGATGCGACAGCTCAACCTCGATCAACTGCGCACCCTCATCGCCATCGTCGACCTCGGCACCTTCTCGGCGGCAGCCAGGGCGCTGCACCTGGCGCAGCCCACGGTGAGCCTGCACATCAGCGAGCTCGAATCGCGCCTCGACGCACCGCTGGTGGTGCGCGGCAACCGGCGCATCACGCCCACGGCCGCCGGAGCGGCGCTGGTCGAGCGCGGACGCAAGCTGCTGCGCGATACCGACGATGCCGTCGAGGCGGTCAAGCGCCAGGCCGAAGGGCGCGTGGGCCGCGTGCGCCTGGGCACCTCCACCGGCGTGCTGGTCGACCTGCTGCCGCAGGTGCTCGAAGCGCTGGGGGAGGAGCATTCGGGCATCGACGTCGAAGTGAGCATCCGCGGCTCCTACGAGGCCATGGAGCGGCTGGCGGCGGGCACGCTCGACATCGGCCTGGTCGCCATTCCGCAGCCGCCGCTGCGCGGCATCGTCGTCACGCCGTGGTGCGAGCAGCCCATGATGGCCTTCGTGCCGCAGCGCTGGAAGGCGCCCAAGCGCGTCACGCCGGCCTGGCTGGCGACGCAGCCGCTGATCTTCAATGAGGCGACCACGCACATGTACCAGCTCACGATGGAGTGGTTCGCCGATGCCGGCTTTGCGCCGCGCGCGCGCATCGAGCTCAACTACGACGCGGCCATGCGCAGCCTGGTGGCGGCCGGCTATGGCGCCGCGCTGCTGCCGCTGCAGCAGTCCACCGACACGGGGCGCAACGACCGCATGCAGATCCTGCCGGTGAGCCCGAAGCTCACGCGCCGCGTGGGCATTGCGCATCGCCAGCACGCGATGCTCGACGGCGCGACGCTGAGCGTGCTGAAGGTGCTGACGGCGTTCAGCCAGGCCTGAGCATCCCGAGCCGGGCACTCATGCGCGCCAGGCGCCGGGGGAGCGTGCGCACGTCGTCGGCAATGCCGTGGTTGCGCCAGCCGAAGATGCGGCGCACATAGGCATCGGCCGCGCCGTCCACCGCGATGCAGGTGGTGTGCACACCGGCTTCGCGCGCTTCGGCCACGGCCTGGCGGGCGTCTTCGATCAGGTACCGGGGGTCGTGCACGTCGATGTCGGAAGGTGCACCGTCGGTCACGAGAAGGATCGCGCGCTGGCCCGCGGGCTCGCCGCGCAAATGCGAGGTCGCATGGCGCAACGCGGCGCCCATCCGCGTTGAGTAGCGCCCCTGCACCGCATCGATGGTGGCGCGCGATGCGGCGTCGAGCGGCTGGCCGAAGTCGAGCAGGCGGTAGTAATAGACCTCGGTGCGCGTGTTCGACGAGAAGCCATGGATCGCGAGGCGGTCGATGCCTTGCGTGTTCGATGCGGCGAGCAGCAGGGCGGCCCGCTTTTCGATGTCGAGCAGCGAGACGGTGTGCGGGCCCGCATCGTTCGCCGACGCCGAGAGGTCGAGCAGCACGAGCAGGCTCGATGGGCGCGGGCCCTTGCCGGGGCGCATGAACAGGCGCGGGTCGGGTTGCAGGCGCAGGCGGCGGTCGGTCAGCACTTCGATGGCGGCGTTCAGGTCGATGTCGTCGCCTTCCCATTGGCGGCGCAGCCGGTGCGTGCGGTCGAGATGGCGTGCGCGCGGCAGGGCAAGCGGAGGAATGCGTTTGCTGTCGGCCGTGGCTTGCTCGCGCAGTGTGAAGAGGCCTTGCCATGCGGGCAGCTTCTCGATCACCGTGCACCAGTCGGGGCGCAGGCGTTCCAGCTTGCGGTCCCATTCGGGGTAGGTGTAGCGGCCCAGTTCCATCGCCTCGTCCGTGGCGTTGGATGTACCCATGGTCGGTGGCGGCCGCGCGCCCGATTGCTGGAGCGCGATGGCCTCATCCGGCGGCGTATCGGCCTCGCCGAAATCCCAGAGGTAGCTGTTGTCGTCGCGGTAGGGCGCGGGCACGGTGTAGTCCCGGGGCTCGAAGCGCACGCGCATCTGGCCGAGGTCGTTGGCGAGGATGGAGGCGACGGCGCGGAAGGCGTCGTAGCTTTCCAGGCCGGCATGCGCGATGGTTTCGTCGAAAAGGCGGCGCGCCTTGTTGACCCAGTGGTTGTCGTCCTGCCACGCGGGCACCATCAGCACGCGGTCCATGCGGGCGATGAGCGCCGCGAAGCTCAGGTCCAGCGGGTCGGGCACGGGTGCCAGCGATTCAACGAACCAACCGTGCAAGCCGGGGAAGTCGCGGCACAGCAGGCGTTCGACGCGCGCGTCCTCGATGGCCGAGACCACCGCGATGCCCATGGGCTTGAGCGCACGCGCCGGACGGGCGGGCGTGGAGTGGCGCAGGTGCGCGACCGCATGCGCGACCATGGCGCGGCGCAGGCGTTCTTCGCCCGCGCCTTCGGGCAGCAGCAGGCGCTTGCCGGTGAGCACGGCACGCGTTCCGGCCAGCGCCTGCACTTCGACATCGATGCCGGCGAGGCCACGGGCCAGCAGCGACAACGCAGCGTTCATCCGAACTGTGCTTCGACAAAGCCCTGAAGCGCGCTCGCCATGTCGGGGTCGTCTGTCAACGCGCGCGTCATCGTCATCTCGCAGCTCTCGCGCGGCGTCACGCCGTCGCGGATCAGCACGCCCGCATAGATCAACATGCGCGTCGACACGCCTTCGTCGAGCCCCCGGTGCTTCAGCTCGCGCGAGCAGCGCGCGATGGCCACCAGCTTCGCTGCGAGGTCGAGCTCGATGGCGGCCTCGTGCGCCACGATCTCCGCTTCGAGCGTGCTGTCTGGGTAGTCGAATTCCAGCGCCGCGAAGCGCTGGCGCGTCGAAGGCTTCATGTCCTTCGCGCTGCTCTGGTAGCCGGGGTTGTACGACACCACCAGCTGGAAGTCGGGGTGCGCGTGCACCAACTCGCCCTTCTTGTCGAGCGGAAGGATGCGCCGCGCGTCCGTCAGCGGGTGGATCACCACGGTCGTGTCCTGCCGCGCTTCCACCACCTCGTCGAGATAGCAGATGCCGCCGTGCCGCACGGCGAGTGTCAGCGGCCCGTCGTGCCAGGCCGTGCCGTTGGCGTCGAGCAGGTAGCGCCCGACGAGGTCGGAGGCCGTCATGTCTTCGTTGCAGGCCAGCGTGACCAGCGGCCGGCCCAGCGCCCAGGCCATGTGCTCCACGAAGCGCGTCTTGCCGCAGCCGGTCGGGCCTTTCAGGATCAGCGGCATGCGGTGGCGGTACGCCTGCCGGTACAGCGCCACCTCGTTGCCCGCGGGCCGGTAGAAGGGCTCGGTCTCGATGCGGTAGGCGGCCAGCGGATCGGGAACCGCCGCGTTCATCGGTGCTGGGCCGGCTCGTTCGGAATGCCCTCGATGGGGCACTCCGGCGTGCCCACCGTGCTGCGCGTGAACGACTCCACCATCTCGCGCGTGCCCTCGGGGTCGTTGATCCACCTCGTGTAGAAGTTGTACGGGCAGGCCGCCACGCCCTTGTCGCCGTCGCCGGAGTTGATGGTGCCGGTGTAGCCGCGGTGCACCAGCTTGAAAAGGTGGTTCTGCGACTGGCCGTTCTTGCGCGCGTCGCGGATCAGGCCCATCGAGAGTTCGGCGTAGTTGATGCCCATCTCTTCCTCGCCGCATTCGCCGAGCGTGCGGCCGTCGAAGCCGATCAGCGCCGAATGGCCGAAGTACGAGTACACGCCGTCGAAGCCCGCCGCGTTGGCCACCGCCACGTAGGTGTTGTTCATGAAGGCCATGGCCTTCGACACCATGATCTGCTGTTCCTTGGCCGGGTACATGTAGCCCTGGCAGCGCACGATGAGCTCGGCGCCGCGCATCGCGCAGTCGCGCCAGATCTCGGGGTAGTTGCCGTCGTCGCAGATGATCAGGCTGATCTTCATGCCCTTGGGGCCATCGCTGACGTAGGTGCAGTCGCCCGGATACCAGCCCTCGACGGGCACCCACGGCATGATCTTGCGGTACTTCTGGACGATCTCGCCCTGGTTGTTCATGAGGATCAGCGTGTTGTAGGGCGCCTTGTTCGGATGCTCCTCGTGGCGCTCGCCGGTCAGCGAGAACACGCCCCACACGTTGGCGCGGCGGCAGGCGTCGGCAAAGATCGCGGTTTCCTCGCCCGGCACGGTGGCGGCTGTGTCGTACATCTCCTTGGCGTCGTACATGATCCCGTGCGTCGAATACTCCGGGAAGATCACCAGGTCCATGCCCGGCAGGCCTTTCTTCATGCCGACCAGCATCTCGCCGATCTTGCGGGCGTTGTCCAGCACCTCGGCCTTGGTGTGCAGGCGGGGCATCTTGTAGTTGACGACCGCGACGCCTACGCAATCGTTGCTGCTCGAAATATCACCATGTCTCATGACGCTGCTCCTGAAGGATGATTGAGAAAGAAAACAAACAAAAAAGGCCCGAACCGGGGTTCAACCGGTTCGGGCCTGTCTGTCTGCGGTGCAACGGGTTCGTGTCGTCGAAGCCGATTGTTCTCAACTCAGCGCGGGCTGCACATACGTCATTTCGCTGATTGCGGTGGGTGCTCCGTTCAGCGGGGGCGTGCGTAGCCGGATTCGATCCAGGCGGTGGCGCTGGAGGCGGTGAGCCTGAAGGCGGGCGACACGTTGACGCTGGCGAGCTCGGAGTCGTCGGCGTCGTCATAGGCGGTGAGCGTGGCCGAGGGGTTGTCCTCGTCGGGCACGATGCTCAGGGCCACGCGAATGCGCTGGTCGTTGCGCGCGGTGACGGTCACGCTCTTGTTGAGCGTGGCGTGCAGCTGCTGCTCGTGGCGGCGGATGACTTCGGCGGCGGTCTTCACCAGCGTGGAAAAGGCGGGGCCGTCGAGCGGCTTCGGGTTCTTCTTGTCGCGGCCCATGGTCCAGGGGCCGACCAATGCCGGCTCGGGGTCACCGTGGCGGGTCATCTCGACGGCCCAGCCGTCGTCTTCCTCGTTCTTGATGATGCGGGCGGTCCAGCGGTCGTCGCGCCAGAGGCGGTCTTCCTGCAGGGGGAGGGTGTCGGAGTCTGTCGGGTCGGTCATTCGGGTGTCGTTGGTCTGGCGAGGGACATTTTCGCCTCTGCCGCAGGGCCGCCGATGTAGAGCGAGAGGCCTTCGACCAGCGCGTCGAAGGCGGCGCGGCAGCGCGGGCTGTTGCGCAGGTCTTCGTGCATCGTGACCCAGGTGTCGAGCTTTAGCGAGAAGGTGCGCGGCATCAGCCGCACCAGCGCAGCGTTGCGCTTGGCCAGCGCCACCTGGCAGATGCCGATGCCCGCGCCGGCGCGGATCAGCGCCAGCTGCGCGAGGTCGCTGTCGGTGCGCAGCGAAAAGGTGTCGCGCGTGAAGCCCTTGAGCGACTTGCCCGCGTTGCGCACGAAGGCCGTGGGCTGGTCGTAGCCGATCAACGCATGCGCGGCCAACTCATCCAGCTTGCGCGGTGTGCCGTGGCGGGCGAGGTAGTTTTCGTGCGCATGGAAACCCAGCTCGATGTTGCCGATGCGGCGCGCCACCAGCTGCTCTTGCCTGGGCCGCACCATGCGCACGGCGATGTCGGCCTCGCGCTGAAGCAGGTCCTGCACGCGGTTGGTCGACACCAGCTCGACCTTCAGCGCCGGATGCGCCTCGCGCAGCCGCGCCACGATGGGCGGCAGCACTTCGACGCTGACCACGTCGCTGGCAGACACCCGCACCACGCCGCGCACGCCTTCGCCCTGGCTGCTGGCGGCCCGCTCCAGCGAGGCGGCGGTGCTTTCCATGGCCTCGGCGTGCGCGCGCAGCGACAGCGCCACCTCGGTGGGCAGCAGCCCCGTCTGCGAGCGTGTGAAGAGCACCACGCCCAGCGCCTCTTCGAGCGCCGCCACGTGGCGCCCGGCAGTGGGCTGGGTGATGCCGAGCGCGCGAGCCGCGCCCGAGAGGGAGCCCTCGCGCAGCACGCCGAGGAAGGAGCGGTACAGCTCCCAGCCGATGTTCGAAGTCATACATAAATGTATGGCTGATAGCTCATGTTCGGCAATTCCAATTGAACCCCGCCGAACCCAGAATTCCTCCATCGACAACTGTTCTGGAGCATTTCATGGCACGCAACGACACGGTTCTGGTTCTTGGCGCAACGGGTGGCATCGGCGGCGAGGTGGCCCACCAGCTGCGCGACGCGGGCTGGGAGGTGCGCGCACTGAAGCGCGGCGCAGTCGAAGGGCGCAGGGACGGCATAACCTGGCTGGCCGGCGACGCGATGGACGCGCAGGCCGTGCTGCGGGCCGCGAAGGGCTGCTCGGTCATCGTGCATGCGGTCAACCCGCCGGGCTACCGCCGCTGGTCGGAGCTGGTGCTGCCGATGCTCGACAACACCATTGCCGCCGCGAAGGCCGAAGGCGCGACCATCGTGCTGCCCGGCACGGTCTACAACTTCGGCCCCGATGCCTTCCCGCTGCTGGCCGAAGACTCGCCGCAGCATCCGGCCACGCGCAAGGGCGCGATCCGCGTCGAGATGGAAAGGCGCCTCGAAGACGCCAGCCGCCAGGGTGCCCGCGTGCTGATCGTGCGCGCCGGCGATTTCTTCGGACCGAAGGCCGGCAACAACTGGTTCTCGCAGGGCCTGGTGAAGGCGGGCCAGCCCGTCAAGGGCGTGAGCTATCCCGGCCGCGCCGGCATCGGCCACCAGTGGTCGTACCTGCCGGACGTGGCCCGCACCATGGTCGAGCTGCTGGCGCGGCGCGACCGGCTCGAAGCCTTTGCCCGCTTCCACATGGCCGGCCATTGGGACGCCGACGGCACGCGCATGAGCGACGCCATCCGCAAGGTGGTGTCCCGTCGCACCGGCGCCAAGGTGAGTGTGTCGGCCTTCCCGTGGTGGCTGCTGACGCTGGCCTCGCCCTTCGTCACCACCTTCCGCGAAATGCGCGAGATGCACTACCTGTGGCAAACGCCCGTGGGCATGGACAACACGAAGCTGGTGGCTTTTCTCGGCCGCGAGCCGCACACGCCGCTCGATGAGGCAGTGGAGGCCGCGCTGGAAGGCATGGGCAGCCTGGCCACGGCGCCGGTGGCCGTGGCAGCCTGATCGATCAGAAGACCGACAGCCCCGTGCGCGCCACGAACAGCTCCAGCGCCTTCATGCCCAGCAGCGAATTGCCGGTGGCATCGAGCGCGGGCGACCACACGCACAGCGTGAGCCGGTCGGGCACCACCGCCACGATGCCGCCGCCCACGCCGCTCTTGCAGGGCAGGCCGATGGAAAAGGCCACGTCGCCCGCCGCGTCGTAGGTGCCGCAGGTGAGCATCAGCGCGTTGATGCGGCGCGTCTGCCGCTCGCCCGTGATCTCGGGCTCGCCGTCGATCGGATGCGCCCCGTCGCGGCACAGGAAAGCGGCGGCGCGTGCCAGTTGCCGGCAGCTCATGCGCAGCGAGCACTGGTGGAAGTAGGTGTCGAGCACAGTCGCGACGTCGTTGTCGATCTTGCCGAAGCTCTTCATGAAGTTGGCCAGCGCGACGTTGCGAAAACCCGTGTCGGCCTCCGACTGCGCCACTTCGTCGTCGAAGCCGATGGGCTCGCCGCACAGGCTGCCCATGAGCGCAAGGATGTCGGCCTTGGCGCTGCCGCCGGTGGCCTTCGCCTGGCTCACCAGCCGGTCGGCCACCGCGATGGCGCCGGCATTGATGAACGGGTTGCGCGGCTTGCCCTGTTCGTTCTCCAGCTGCACCAGCGAGTTGAACGGATTGCCCGATGGCTCGCGCCCGATGCGCTCCCACAGCGCGTCGCCCATGCGCTGCATGGCGAGCGTGAGCGTGAAGAGCTTCGACACGCTTTGAATGGAGAAGGGCGTTTCGAAGTCGCCCGCGCCGGCTTCTTCGCCCTGGCAGGTACGCAGCGCGATGCCGAACTGCCGCGCGTCCACGCGGGCGAGCGCCGGGATGTAGCTCGCGACGGTGCCGCCCTGGCCGAGCTGCGGACGCAGCGTGGCGACGATCTCGTCGAGAACGGGCTGGAAGTTCGTTGTGGTCTTGCTCATGCCGAGCGTTGTACCGCAGGCCGCCGGTTCACCAGCACGATGCCAAGCGCCACGCCGGCCAGCGCCACGATCAGCTGCGCCGTGAGCGGCTCCTTCAGCAGCACCACGCCGAACACCAGCGCGAACAGCGGCGTGAGAAAGGTGAAGGACGACATCTGCGTGGCCGGGTAGTGCCGCAGCAGCCACATCCACGCGAGGTAGCTGGCGAAGGCGCCGACCACCGTCTGCAGGCCGATGGAGGTCCAGGCCCATGCGGAATACGAAAAGCCCCAGTGCTCGCCGAGCGCCAGCGACAGCACCGGGCACACCGCCGCCGTGACCGCCACTTGATAGAACAGCGTCTTCTCCGCGCTGGCCGTGGCCAGCCGCGTGGTGCGCAGCGTGAGCGTGGTCAGGCCCCAGAGCATGCCGGCCGCGAGAGCCATTCCGTCGCCGATGAGTTGAGACGAACTCATGTGGCCGAAGCCCTCGCTGAAGGCCAGCACCACGCCCGAGAACGCAATGAACAGCCCCAGCCACTGGAAGCCCCGCAGCCGCTCGGCCGGCACCCAGCGCGGCAGCAGCAGCGACACCCAGAAAGGCGCGGTGTAGAGAAACACCGTGAGCCGCGAGGCGCTGGTGTGCTGCAGCCCCAGGTAGATGCCGGCGAACTCGCCCGAGAACAGCAGGCCGGCCAGCAAACCGGGCCACAGCGTGCCGTCGCGCTCGAACAGCGACACGCCTCGCGATACACACCACAGCCACAGCAGCACCGTGGCGCCGACCATGCGGATCGAGGCCTGCCACATCGGCGGCACCTCGGCCACGGTGGTCTTGATGAGGATCTGCTGCAGGCCCCAGAAGGCGCAGCAGGCAATGAGCAGGCCGATGGCGAGGGAGTCGAGGTGGGTCTTGCGCTGGATCATTCGGGGCCGGTCAGTCGCGGCGGATTGCCGCTGAATTCATCCGATGATCGTATCGTGCCGGCGTGTTTATTGTGCGAACGCGGTCAGCGAAGGCAGCGGCGCGCGCTGCTCGAAGCGCTTTTCGATGGCCAGCAGCGCAGCCTCCAGGAACTGCAGGAACATGCCCATGGCCACCGCCGTGGTCTGACCCGCGCGCTGGTAGAGGCAGCTGAACGAGCGCGCCCCCGCGTCGGCCAGGCCGGTCCACACCAGCGTGCCGCGTTCCACGTCTTCGGCCACGTTCTCGGGAATGAGAAAGCCGATGCCCGTGCCGCCGGCCACCAGCCGCCGCACCATCGCGACCGAGCTGGTTTCCACCAGTGGGCGCACCTTTCGGTGCTCGCGGTGGTCGATCTGGTCGACCATGGCGCGCAGCTCGGTGTCGGGCGTCATGAGGATCAGCGGGTGGTCCAGGCAGTCGCGCAGCCGCGGCAGCTTGCCAAGCGCCGCCAGCGGATGGCCGGGCGGCGTGACCAGGCCCAGGTGCTGCGGAAACGCGCGGATTTCCTCCACGCCGGGCGGCGGCTTGCGGCGCAGGCAGAAGCCGATGTCCGATTCGCCATTCGCCACCCACTTCAGGATGTTCTCGCCGCTGCCCGAGCGCACGCTGTAGGTCACGCCCGGGTAGTTCTTCATGGCCGCCTCGATGACCTCGGGCACTAGCTGCTCGGCCGACGAATGCGACACCGCCAGGTTGATGTGCCCGCGCCGCAGCGAGCGCAGGTCTTCCACCTGCGCCATCGCGTTGTCGAAGTCGCGCTGCCCGCGCCGCACGGCGGCCACCATGATCTCGCCCGCCGTGGTCAGCTGCATGCCGCGCGGCAGCCGGTCGAACAGCGGCGTGCCGACCTGTTCCTCGAGGTTGAGCACCTGCTGGTGCACGGCTGCAGCCGTGAGATGCAGCGCCTCGGCGGCCTTGCGCACCGAGCCGCGGCGGGCCACTTCGTCGAAACAGCGGAAGGTCTGGGAGATGGCGCGCATGGTGGCGGGGAGTGTATGGATTTTCTATACGCACCGTACGAAACAAACAGATTTTCCTGACGGGTGATGCGGCCTACATTCGCGCCATTCTTCAATCTCCCGAGGTTCGTTCCGTGACCACCACCACCGTCGACCAGATCACCCAGCGCCGCCGCGGCACCGGCCTGATCGCCCACGACCCGGCGCTGAGCGCCGGCGGCTACACCCTGATCGCGCCGCAGACCGATGACGGCAACGTCTACCTGATCGACATCGAGGGCCGCGTCGCGCACCAGTGGAAGATGCCGGTGCGCCCAGGCCGCGCGGCGGTGATCCTGAAGAACGGCAACCTCGGCTACAACGGCAACCACGCGAACTCGCCCGAGATCTACGGCGCCTGGTCGCTGTGGCACGGCGGCGATTTCTACGAGGCCACGCCAGAGGGCGAGATCGTCTGGCGCTTCGAAGACCCGACCCACCACCACGACGCCCGCTGGCTCGACAACGGCCACCTGCTGTACGCCGGCTGCGCGCCGGTGCCGGCCGGCTTCGCCGAACGCGTGCAGGGTGGCACCGCCCACGGCCCCGACGAAGCGATGTACGGCGACGTGATCCGCGAGGTCGACCGTGACGGCAAGCTGGTGTGGGAATGGAAGGCCTGGGAGCACCTGGCGCCGGAAGACTTCCCCATCCACCCCGGCTTCGGCCGCACCCACTGGCCGCTGGTGAATGGCCTCGACGTAACGCGCGAGGGGCTGGTGCTGATGAGCCTGCGCACAACCTCCGGCATCGTTGGCGTCGACAAGGCCACGGGCGGCGTGAAGCTGCATATTCCACCATCGGTGCTGTCGCACCAGCACGCGCCCGTCGCGCTGGCCAACGGCCACATTCTTGCTTTCGACAACGGCAACTTCCGCACCGGCAAGCATGTGGCGTTCTCGCGCGTTCTCGAAATCGACCCGGCCTCCAACGAGGTCGTGTGGCAGTACGCGGACGAGCTGGTCAACGCGTTCTACACCGCCTACATGGGCAGCGCGCAGCGCCTGCCCAACGGCAACACGCACGTCACCGAGTCGGCCACGGGGCGCCTGTTCGAGGTCACGCCTGCCGGCGAGGTGGTGTGGGAGTACGTGATTCCCTGGTTCGCCGAATACCCGGACGAGGCCGCGCGCAAGTACGTGCCCGGCCGGCAGAACAGCGTGTTCCAGACCTTCCGCTACACCACGGCGCAACTTCCATGGCTCAAGGTTTCCGCATCATGATTTCTTCCGCCCTTCGCATTGCATTCCCACTGGCGCTGGCGGCGGTGCTGCCGCTTTCCGCGCAGGCGGCAGACGCACCCAAGCCCGTGCGCATCCTCAGCAACTGGTTCGCCCAACCCGACCAGGCTGGCTACTGGCAGGCGCAGCAGGACAAGCTCGGCAAAGAGGCCGGCATCGAGATCAGCGTGCTGCAGGGCGGCCCGAAGATCCAGACCATTCCGCAGGTGGCCTCGGGCCAGGCCGAGTTCGGCATCGGCAATGCCGACGACGTGCTGCTGGCCCGCCTGCGCGGCGCGCCGGTGCGCGCGGTGTTCGCGCACCTCGACTACGTGCCCTACACGCTGGTCTACCACGCCGACCCGGCCGTGAAGTCCATCGCCGACCTGCAGGGCCGCACCTTCGCGGTGAACATCGGCAACGCCTACTGGGAGTGGACGAAGAAGCAATACAAGCTCACTGGCACGCGCGAGATCCCGGTGAGCGGCGACCTGAGCCTGTTCCGCAACGACCCGAAGATGGTGCAGCAGGGCTACTCGCTCTTCCTGCCCGCGCGCATGGCCGCGGCCGGCGTGCAGGTGCAGCAGGTCACGCTGGCTTCGCTGGGCTACCGGCCCTACGACGTGCTCTTCACCACCGACGACATGATCCGCAAGAACCCCGCGCTGGTGAAGGCCACCATCGCGGCGGTGCAGAAGGGCTGGGCCAACTACGTGCGCAACCCCTCGGGGCTGAAGCCGCTGATCACCGGCATGAACAAGCAGATGACGCCCGAGATCTACGACGCGGCCAACAAGGAAATGATCGAGACGCTGATCTCGCACGACCTCGGCCGCATCGGCTGCATGACCGACGCGCGCTGGAGCGAACTGGCGGGCCAGCTGCGCAGCGTCAACTTCCTGCCGGCGAACTTCGACGCGAAGCAGGGCTACGACCGCACGCTGGTGCCGGGCTGCAACCCATGAACGGCGCGGCCGTCGGGCTGGAGGGCGTGTCGAAGCGCTTCGACTCCGGGTTGCAGGCGCTGGGCACGGTCGACCTCGCGCTGCGCCCCGGCGAATTCGTCTCCATCGTCGGGCCTTCGGGCTGCGGCAAGTCGACGCTGCTGCGCATCATGGCGGGGCTCATCGCGCCGAGCACGGGCCGTTGCACGCGGCCCGACGGCATCGAGACCGCCTTCGTGTTCCAGGAAGCAGCGCTGCTGCCCTGGCGCACCGTGGAGCGCAACGCGCAACTGCTGATGGAGCTCGAAGGCCATGCGCCAGCGAGCTACCGGGCGCGTGCCGCCGAGGCGCTGAAGCTGGTGGGGCTCGCGGGCTTCGAGAAGTCGTACCCGCACCAGCTCTCGGGCGGCATGCGCATGCGGTTGTCGCTGGCGCGCGCGCTGGCGTTGCGGCCGGGGCTGCTGCTGCTCGACGAGCCGCTGGCGGCGGTCGACGAACTCACGCGCGACGTGCTGCAGGAAGAGCTTTCGTCGTTGTGGCGCCAGGCTGGCTTTACCGGCGTGCTGGTGACGCACAACGTGCATGAGGCGGTGTACCTGTCGAACCGGGTGGTGGTGATGTCGCCGCGGCCGGGGCGCATCCTGGACGTGATCGACGTGCCTTTCGAATTTCCGCGCGCGCCCGAGTTGCGTGCCAGCGCGGGCTTTGCGGCGCTCACCGGCCAGGTGACGGCGGTGCTGCGCGCGCAGCATTACGCGCAAGCCGTGGCGTGAAAGAGATGACGATGACCCGATCTGTTTCTTCTCCTGCCGCCGCCTTCGTGCGCAACGCCGCCCCCGTGCTGGTGGTCGCGCTGCTCGCCATCGGCCTGTGGTGGCTGCTGAGTGCCACTGTCTATCAGGGCAAGGGCTATCTGCTGCCGTCGCCGCAGGAAGTGGCAGCAGCCACGGCCGAGAACGCTGGCGTGCTCGCGGGCGCGACGCTGTCCACGCTGAAAGAGGCTCTGCTGGGCTACGCGCTGGCCATTTTCCTTGGCATCGCGGGTGCGGCAGTGCTGGCGCAGTCGCGGCTGCTGGAGCGCAGCCTATACCCGTATGCGGTGCTGCTGCAGACCGTGCCGGTGGTGGCGATCGCGCCGCTCATCGTGCTCTGGTTCGGCTACAACGAGCTGTCGGTGGTGATCGTCAGCTTCATCATGTCGCTGTTCCCCATCATCAACAACACGATGCTGGGCCTGCGCTCGACCTCGCGCAATCTTGCGGAGCTGTTCGCGCTGCACCGCGCGAGCGGGCTGGTGTCGTTCTGGAAGCTGCGGCTGCCGGGCGCGCTGCCGCACATCTTCGCGGGGCTGCGCATCTCGGCCGGGTTGTCGGTGATCGGCGCCATCGTGGGCGAATTCATCATCGGCTCGGGCAATGCCGAAGGCGGGCTCGGCGTGCAGATCGTGTTTGCGCAGGGGCGCATGTACACGGCACTGCTGTTCGCCGAGGTGATCGCGGCGACGCTGCTGGGCTTTCTGTTTTTCCTGGTGGTGAGCGCGATCGGACGGCTGCTGCTGCGGCACTGGCATGAATCGGCGTTGTAGCGCCGAGACCGTGCTCTGTTTCGTGGTCAACGGGTAGGGCGGTCGCAGGCCTCCGTTAGCATTCGATCGTTCGTTCCGGGTACCGCTTCCCCTTGCTCGGCTCTGCATCCGGTATAGATGCAGGGCCCGAGGGGTATTCAGTGGGCCTGCAAACCTTCTCCTGGTTGCTGCTTGCGGCCAGTGTTGCCGCAGAAGTCGCCGGGACGATCGCGCTCCGGCATGCGGACGGATTTACGCGCCTTGTCCCGTCTCTGGTAGTCGGGACTTCCTATGCGACTGCCATCTGGCTGATGTCGATCTCGGTCAGGCACCTGGAAACAGGGCTCGCATATGCGGTGTGGGCGGGTAGCGGCACTGCATTGACCGCAGTGCTCGGCGCCATCTGGTTTGGCGAGTCGATGACGCTCCTTCGGGTGGCTGGTATTGCCATGATCGTGGCCGGCGTTGTCGTGCTCAACCTCGACGCGCGCTAGTGATGATGCGCGCTCGTGCACAGGGCCCGTGAACCTGGGAGAGCGGTTATCGGTCAGGCACCGGGTACGGCGGTTTGCCCCGTGTGCCGATCATCAGGTCGGGCACCACGGTCTCCACATCGGGCAATGCACGCGCCGCGCGTTCCAGCTTCTTCGCCAGCGCCGCGTTCGGCACGCAGCCCTGCAGGTACACCCAGCGGCGCTGGATCATGACCCACACGCTGCCTTTGTTCACCCCCGGCACGGCGAGCAGCGCGGCGCGCACCTTGGGCGCGAGCGGCTTGTCGTAGCGGTAGGCGTTGCTGTCGGTGCATTTGCCGGCCAGCCAGCAACTGGTGCCGCGCTCAAGCCGCGAATGGGTCTGCACGCGGCGCTCTTCGGCCGTGTAGAACGGCCCCTCGGGCATGGCGCAGGCCGGCAGGCCCGCGGACACCTGGAAGAACGGGTCGTCGAACCAGTTCTGCTTGAGCGGCCCGTTCGCTTCCTGCGCCATGCCGGTCTGTGCGGCAAGCAACAAGACAGACGACAGGAGCGCAGGGCGGTTCATTACAAGGGATGCTCGGTGTAGAAGCGCCCGCCGTGGAACAGCAGCGGCGAGGCGCCCGCGTCGTGCGTGCAGCGCTCCACTTCGCCCACGAAGATCACGTGGTCGCCTTCGTCATAGCGGCTGCGGTTGAAGCACTCGAAGCTGGCCGCCGCGCCCACCAGCACCGGCGCGCCGCCGAGGCCCTCGGTGAAGGCCACGTCGGCCCAGCGGTCGATGTTCTTGGCGGCGAAGCGTTCGGCCAGCGCCTTCTGGTTGGCCGCCAGGATGTTCACCGTGTAGTGCGAGCCGGTGCTCAGTGCGGGCATCGAGCCGGCCGCGCGCGCCAGGCTCCACAGCACCAGCGGCGGCGCCAGCGACACCGAGTTGAACGAGTTGGCCGTGAGGCCGACCAGCGTGCCGTCGGCCGCGCGCGCAGTGACCACGGTGACGCCGGTGGCGAACATGCCGAGCGATTCACGAAACTCGTCGGTCGAAAAAGAGGGCGGCTGGGCCCGGCGGGGAGTGGTCACGAAGAGGCTGGGCGGTGGTCGGCAGGAGGGCCATTTTGGCTCAGCGCCCGGCGGGCTGCCTGACCGGGCCCATCAACTCTGTCACCAGGCGGGTATAGACGGTGGCGGCGGCCGAGGGCGTGCGGCCCGCAAGCGTCACCAGGCTGTAGTGCGTCTGCATGCGGGCAAAGCCGACCACCGGCAGGGGCACGAGGGCGTTGGTGTCGGTGTTCAGGGCCGGTGCGTGGGGCGCGAGGATGACCGCGTTGGCGGTCAGGGCCAGGTGACGCAGGGTGCCGGCGTCGTCGCAGGTGACGTTGAAAACGCCGCGGTCGTCGCGCTGGATCTGGCTGTCGAAATACGCGGCCACCTCGGCGGGAAGGTTGGGGCCGGCCACGGGATAGCGCATGGCTTTTTCCAGCGTCACCTGCTTCAGCCGGCGCAGCGGGTGCTTCGGCTGCACGAAGAACGAGACGGGCAGGTCGGGCAGCCGCGCAAGCTTGAGACCGGGCTGCTTCTTCAGGTCGCGGGTGTCGGCGATGAACAGGTCGAGCTGCCGCCGATGCAGGCGCTCGCTGAGCGTGGCGGTGTCGGCCACTTCCATGCGCATCAGGAGTTGTGGATGGCGCTGCGTCATCAGCGACAAGGCCATGCGCCCCAGCGTGCTCGCGGCGAAGGGGCCGAGCCCCACTGCGAGGCTGCCGATGGCCAAGCCTTCGAGCTGCAGCACGTCGCGCTGGATCTGCTGCGCATCGGCGAGCAGCTCGCGGGCACGCGCGAGCACGAGCTCGCCGGCCTGCGTGAAGCGCACGGTGCCGTAGGCCCGGTCGATCAGGCGCGCCTGCAGGTTGTCTTCCAGGGTGTCGATGCTGCGCGAGAGCGCGGGCTGCGACAGATGCACGGCCTGCGCTGCGCGGCCGAAGCTGCCCTGCTCGGCAAGGGCAACAAGATGCTGGAGCTGGCGCAACTGCATTTTGCGTTTTACTTAAAAAGAAAGCGCGTATTTTGCATTTGCCAATGCTTCTGCCGCTTCGGAGAATTGCCGGATGACCCCTTCATCCTTCTCCACAGCTGCACTCGTCGCACTGGCTTGCGCGCTCGGCGCCCCGTCGATCTCCGCGCAGATCGCGCCCAAAGCGCCCGAGCCTTCCACGCTGCAGGCCAACGCCGACATGGCGAAGACGCTGCCCTTCGCCAACCGGCAGGACTTCGAGGATGCGATGCACGGCTTCGTCGGCACCGTGCCCGACGCGCTGGTGCCCGGCAGCGGCACACGCCCGGTGTGGAGCATGAAGCCCTACGACTTCCTGAAGGCAAACGAAGCGGCCGACACCGTCAACCCGAGCCTATGGCGCCAGGCCCAGCTCAATGCGATCCATGGCCTGTTTAAGGCGACCGACCGCGTCTACCAGGTGCGCGGCTTCGACATCGCCAACATGACCATCGTCGAAGGCGACAGCTCGCTGATCGTCATCGATCCGCTGCTGGCCGCCGAAACCGCGCGCGCCGCGTTGGCCCTCTACTACCAGCACCGCCCGCGCAAGCCGGTGGGCACGGTGATCTACACGCACGGCCATGCGGACCACTTCGGCGGCGTGAAAGGCGTGATCGACGAGGCCGATGTGAAGGCCGGCAAGGTGCAGGTGCTCGCGCCCTCGGGCTTCATGGAAACGGCCGTGGCCGAGAACATCCTCGCGGGCAATGCGATGAGCCGGCGCTCGCAGTACCAGTTCGGCACGCTGCTGCCGCCGGGTGCGCGCGGGCAGGTCGACACGGGCCTGGGCAAGGCGCTGGCGCGCGGCACCATCTCGCTGATTGCGCCCACGGCCACCATCGACAAGCCGACCGAAGAGCGCACCATCGACGGCGTGCAGTTTGTCTTCAAGCTCGTGCCGGGCTCCGAGGCGCCGTCGGAAATGATCATGTACCTGCCGCAGTTCCGCGTGCTCAACATGGCGGAGGACGTGACGCACAACATGCACAACCTCTACACCATCCGAGGCGCAGAAGTGCGCGACGGCAACCTGTGGTCGAAGTACATCGACGAGGCACGCGTGGCCTTCGGCGACAAGACAGACGTGCTCATCGCCCAGCACCACTGGCCCACTTTCGGGGGTGAGCGCATCGTCGACCTGCTGAAGAAGCAGCGCGACATGTACAAGTTCATCAACGACCAGTCGCTGCGCCTGCTCAACCAGGGCTACACGTCGGCCGACATTGCAGAAACGCTGCGCATGCCCGCGAGCCTGGAGCAGGAGTGGTCCGCGCGCGGCTACTACGGCACGCTGCGGCACAACGCCAAGGCCGTGTACCAGAAGTACCTGGGCTGGTACGACGCCAACCCCGCCAATCTGAACCCGCTGCCGCCGGTGGCTTATGCGAAGAAGACGGTCGAGTACATGGGCGGTGCAGACGCGGTGCTGGCGCGTGCGCGCGAAGACTTCAAGAAAGGCGAGTTCCGCTGGGTGGCCAGCGCGATGAGCCAGCTGGTGTACGCCGACCCGGCCAACCGCGCGGCCCGCGAGCTGGGTGCCGACGCGCTCGAACAGCTGGGCTACCAATCGGAGGCCGGCACATGGCGCAGCGCGTACCTTGTGGGCGCGATGGAGCTGCGCAACGGCGTGCCGAAAATTCCGGGCGGCAACAGCTCCAACGCCGACACGCTGAAGGCGGTGAGCAACGACCTGTTCTTCGACTTCCTCGGCGTGCGGCTCGATGCCGCCAAAGCCGAGGGCAAGAAGATGGTCATCAACTGGAACTTCACCGATTCGAACCAGCAGTTCGTGCTGACGCTGGAGAATTCCGCGCTCACGCACATCGCCGGCCAGCAGCCGGGAGCCGATGCCACGGTCACGCTGAGCCGCGCCACGCTCGATGCGGTCACGCTGAAGGAGACGAGCTTTCCTGCTGCGGTGCTGGCGGGCAAGGTGAAGATCGAAGGCGACCGTGGGAAGCTGGGCGAATTGCTCTCGATGCTTGATACCTTCGAGCCGATGTTCCCGATCGTGGAGCCGAAGGCTCAGCCGAAGAACCAGTAGCACACCGCAATGGCCGCGACCACACCAGCCAACTCCGCCAGCAACGCGCAGGCCACCGCATGCCGCGCTCTCTGGATGCCAACGGCGCCGAAGTACACGGCCAGCACGTAGAAGGTGGTTTCAGTGCTGCCCTGGATGGTGGCGGCCACCAGTGCGGGGAAGCTGTCGACGCCCTGGCTCTTCATGGTCTCGATCAGCATCGCGCGCGCCGCGCTGCCCGAGAAGGGCTTGACCAGCGCGGTGGGCATGGCGTCGACGAAACGCGCGTCGAAGCCGCCCGCGTTCACCAGCCAGCGCAGGCCGTTCAACGCGAAGTCGAGCGCGCCCGAAGCGCGCAGCACGCCGACCGCGCACAGCATCGCGACGAGGTACGGCAACAGGTTCTTCGCGATGTCGAAGCCTTCCTTCGCGCCTTCGATGAAGCACTCGTACACCTTGATGCGGCGTATCGCCCCAGCCAGCAGGAACACGACGATCACGCCGAAGAGCACGAGGTTGCCCAGCAGCGAAGACAGCGACGCGATGGCCGCCGCCGACAGCGTGCCCAGCAGCGCCATGAAGCCGCCCAGCAGCAGCGCGCCCGGCAGCAGGTAGGCCAGCACCACCGGATCCCACAGCCGCAGGCGCTGCGCCACCGCCACCGAGAGCAGCCCCACAAGCGTGGAGGCGCTGGTGGCCAGCAGGATCGGCAGGAACACCAGCGTCGGATCGCCCGCGCCCTGTTGCGCGCGGTACATGAAGATGGTGACCGGCAGCAAGGTCAGCGACGAGGCATTAAGTACCAGGAAGAGGATCTGCGCGTTGGTGGCCGTTACCGGGTCGGGGTTCAGCCGCTGCAGTTCGCGCATCGCCTTCAGGCCGATGGGCGTGGCGGCGTTGTCCAGCCCCAGCGCGTTGGCCGCGAAGTTCATGGTGATGAGCCCGAGCGCTGGGTGCCCCGCCGGCACGCCCGGCATGAGGCGCCGGAACAGCGGCCCCAGCAGCCGCGCGAGCCAGCCGACCAGCCCCGCGGCCTCGGCGATGCGCAAAAAGCCCAGCCACAGCGTGAGCGTGCCGAACAGCAGCACCATCACCTCGACCGCCAGCCGCGCCATCGCGAACAGGCTCTCGACCAGCGCCGCGAACACGGTCGGGTCGCCGCCGATGAGCCACCGCCCCAGCGCCGCCAGCGCCGCCACCCCGAAGAAACCAAGCCACAAGCCGTTGAGCACGCTTCTTTTCCTTTTGTTTCGCGTCGATGATAGGGCCGCCATACAGGCCCGCCGCGAGCTACAGTTCGGGCCATGCGCGCCCTCATCGTCCGTCGTTTTGCCGCCTGCCTGAGCGTCCTAGCGGCCATATGGCTCACTGGCTGCGTCAGCCTGCCGCCGCCCGAGCCGAAGGCGAACGTCACGGCGTTCACCGACGTGGCGCAGACAGAACTCGGGCAACTGGCGGCCAAAGACGCGCCAGGCGATTCCACTGCGCTCTCGGGCTTCCGGCTGCTGCCCGAGGCGGCGTTTGCCTTCGATGCCCGCATCTCGCTCGCGCGGCATGCCGAGAAGTCGCTCGACGTGCAGTACTACCTGGTGCAGCGCGACGACATCGGCCTGCTGTTTTTGCGCGAACTGCGCGAGGCCGCGGCGCGCGGCGTGCGGGTGCGGCTGCTGGTGGACGACCTCTACACCGGCGGCGAAGACGAGCTGTTCGGCACGCTCGCGGCCTTTCCCAACGTGGAGGTGCGGCTGTTCAACCCGCTGCCTTCGCGCGCCAGTTCGCTCGGCACGCGGCTGCTCATGTCGCTGACCGACTTCGGCCGCATCAACCACCGCATGCACAACAAGCTGCTGGTGGCCGACAACAGCTTTGCCGTGTCGGGCGGCCGCAACATCGGCAACGAGTACTTCATGCGCAGCACGGCCGCGAACTTCATCGACATGGACGTGATTTCCAGCGGCCCGGTCGTGCGGCAGATGTCCGAAGGCTTCGACCGCTACTGGAACAGTTCACACGCATGGCCGATCGAGCGCATCGCGCCCCTGCGCGGCATGACGCGCGAGGCGGCGCAGCGGCGCTTCGACGAGATAGCGCGCACGGCCGTGCCCGACGTGCCCATTCGCCCGCGCGACGTGCTAAACAAGTCGCCCGTGGGCGAGCAGCTCATCACCGGCAAGCTCGACCGCTACTGGGCGCCGGCAACGCTGTTCATCGACGACCCCGACAAGATCACGCGCAAGGCCGACGAGGCCTACATCGGCAGCGTGACAGAAGGCGCGCTCAGCGTGATCAACGCCACGCGGCGCGAGGTCGTCATTGCCTCGCCGTACTTCATTCCGGGCCCCAAGGGCATGGAGGAGATGCGGGCGTGCATCGACAAGGGCGGACGCATCACGGTCGTGACCAACTCGCTGGGCGCAACCGACGAGCCGCTGGCCTACGCGGGCTACGAGCGCTACCGCGCCGACATGCTGAAGATCGGCGTCACCATCTTCGAGATTGCGCCCACGCTCAGCGGCAGTTCGGGCCGCTTCGGCGACTTCGGCAAGTCGATCAGCCGGCTGCACGCCAAGCTCGCCATCGTCGACAACGAGCGCTTCTTCGTCGGCTCGATGAACCTCGACCACCGCTCGGCCGCCGTCAACACCGAGATCGGCCTGGTCATCGACAGTCCCGAGCTGGTGCAGGACTACAACAAGCTCATGTCGGGCGAGCGCGTGAACCTCGGCTACCGGCTGCGGCTCGGGCCCAACGGCCGGCGCGTGCAATGGCTGGAGTACGACGACGCTGGCGGCGACATCGTCCACGAGGACGAGCCCGGGGAGTTCCTCTGGCTGCGCTTCAAGAACTGGCTGCTGCTGCCCATCGTGGGCGAAGAGCTGCTGTAGCGAAGTAGCCGCCGCTGTCATCCCAGGTGGTGAGTGAGTGCGTTACATTCCTCGAAAGAATGTGAGTTTTTGTCACTAACGCATTACCTCCTGGAGACTTCGATCATGACCGTTCCCGTGCCGCGCGAGTCGATTGCGCCGCTTTCCACCAGCCGTCGGCGTGCGCTGACCGGGCTGGCCGCAGCAACCGCCGCCGCGGGCCTTGGTTTTCCGGCGCTCGCGCAGAACCGGCCGGTGCGCATCGGCACCACCTTCGACAACAGCAGCGTCGAGAAGGCCAACGGGCAGGGGCTGTTCCAGGGTTCGAGCGCGTTCTTCAATGCGCTGAACAAGGCGGGCGGCATCAACGGCACCAAGGTCGAGCTCGTGATGGCCGACGACACCTTCAAGCCCGACGTGGCCAAGGCCAACGCACTGGCCTTCGAGAAAGACAGCTCGGTGCTCGCGCTGCTGCATCCGCTGGGCACGCGCCAGACGGCCGAGGTGATGGACGCGGTGCCCGGCATGGCCGTGGTCGGCCCGATCACCGGCACGATCGCGCTGCGCAAGAAGGCTTCGCCCAACACCTTCTGGGTGCGTGCCAACTACGACCAGGAAGTCGACAAGCTCGTGAGCACCGCCGCCGTGCTGGGCCAGAGCCGCATCGGCCTCGTGCATTCGAACGACCCGCTGGGGCAGTCGGTGCTGGCGGCCTTCAAGAACGCGCTGGCCAAGGCCAAGCTGGAGCCGGCGGTGATTGCGACCACGCCCAACACCACCAGCATGGAAGTGGGCCCCGCCGCCGAGGCGATCGCCAAGGCCAAGCCGCAGGTGGTGGTGGTCGGGCTGGCCGGCACCGCGCCGGTGTTTCTGAAGGCGCTGCGCGAGGCGGGCAACAGCAGCTCGGCCTACGGCCTGTCGATCACGGCCAGCGCGCTGTCGGCGATGGGCGACCTGGCCAAGGGCCTGGGCTTCGTGATCGTGGTGCCGTCGCCGTACTCGACCAAGTTCGAGATCGTGCGCCGCTACCAGGCCGACATGGTGGCCAACGGCGTCAAGGACTTCTCGCTCACGAGCCTGGAGGGCTACCTGAACGCTGCAGTGCTGGCCGAAGGCATGCGCCGCGCCGGTGGTTCGCTGACGCGTGCGTCGGTGATGTCGGGGCTGGCGAGCATCGAGAACTTCGACCTGGGCGGGGTGAAGATCAACTACGGACGCACGAACCGCGAAGGCGGGCAGTTCGTGGACGTGGCCGTGATCGGCAGCCGTGGGCAGATGCTGAGCTGAACTCCATCAGGCTTGCTCGGCGATTCCCACGCCGAGCAAGCCTTCGAGCAGGTTCCTGTCGGCCGCGAGCTCCGCGCTCGGCCCGGCATGCACCACGGTGCCGCGCTCCAGAACGATGGCCTTGTGCGTCATCTCCAGCGCCAGCACCGGATGCTGCTCGACCACGATCGACGCCAGGCCTTCCGATTCGCACAGCCGGCGGATCGCTGCAGCCAGCTCTTCCACGATGATCGGCGCGAGGCCTTCCATCGGCTCGTCGAGCAGCAGCAGCTTGGGGTTGGTCATCAGCGCGCGGCCGATGGCGAGCATCTGCTGTTCGCCACCGGAGAGTTGGTTGCCGTAGTTGCCGCGCCGCTCGCGCAGGCGCGGGAAAAAGTCGTAGACGCGCTTCAGGTTCCAGCCGCCGAGCCGCGAGATCACCGTGAGGTTTTCTTCGACGGTGAGCGAAGGAAACACCTCCCGCTCCTGCGGCACCCAGCCAAGCCCCGCGCGCACGCGCTGGTGCGAAGGCCAGCGCGTGATGTCGACACCCTGCCAGCGGATCGCGCCTTGCATCACGCGGGTGTTGCCCATCAGCGTTTCGAGCAGCGTGGTCTTGCCAACGCCATTGCGCCCGAGGATGGCGAGGCTTTCGCCCTGCTGCAGCGAAAAGTCGAGTCGGTCGAGCACGACCGCGTTGCCGTAGCCGGCGGTGACCTGGTCGAAGGCGAGTGCTTCAGGCATGGTGGTGATGGCGGTGTGAGCTTCCGAGATAGACCTCGCGCACGCGCGGGTCGGCGCCGATTTCCGAAGGCGTGCCCTCGGTCAGGATGCGCCCGCCCACCAGCACCGAGATTCGGCGCGCGAAGCGGAAGACGAGCTTCATGTCGTGCTCGATGAACAGCACGCTGATGTCGGGCGGCAGCGCGGCGATGGCCTCGAACAGCTCGCCGCTCTCGTCTTCAGGCACGCCGGCAGCAGGCTCGTCGAGCAGCAAGATGCGAGGCTTGGCCGCGAGCGCGAGCGCTATCTCCAGCAGCCGCTGCTTGCCATAGGCCAGCTCGGCCACGGGCACGTCGGCGAGGCTGTCGAGCCCGAGCGTGCCGAGCAGTGCATGCGCCTCGTCGAACACCGCCGTGCAGCCCTTGAGCGGCCGCCACCACGTGGCGCCCAGCCCTTCGCGCTCGCTGATCGCCAGCACCACCGACAAGAGCGGCGTGAGGCTGGGGAACAGCGTGTTGATCTGGAAGGTGCGCGCCAGGCCCATGCGCGCGCGCTTGTCGCCCGGCAGGCGCGTGATGTCGCGGTCGCCCATGTGGATGCTGCCGCTGGTGGGCTTGAACACGCCGGTGAGCAGGTTGATGAGCGTGGTCTTGCCCGCGCCGTTGGGGCCGATCAGCGCCTGTCGCGCGCCGGGTTCGAGCGAGAGGTTCACATCGCTCACTGCCTGGAAGGCACCGAAGCGGATGCCGAGGCCGTTTGTGCGCAGCGTGTGCGTGGTGGCGGTGGAGCTCATCGCGCCTTCCCCGTGCGGACGAAACGCGAGAGCGCCCCCATGATGCCGCCGCGGCCCAACATGACCGCCGCGATCAGGAAGATGCCGAGCCAGAACATCCAGTACTGCGGGTTCATGTCCGCGAACCAGTCGTGCACCAGCATGTAGACGATGGCGCCGATCATCCCGCCGTACAGCCGCCCCGTACCACCGAGCACCAGGATGATGAGCACTTCGGCCGAGCGGTTGAAGCCGATCGACTCGATGCCGACGAACTGCGTGGTCTGCGCCAGCAGCGCGCCCGCCACGCCTGCCACCGCGGCCGAGAAGGCATAGGCCATGCGCAGCCGCGCCTCCACCGGCGAACCGATGGCCGTCATGCGCTTGCGGCTGTCGTGAATGCCGCGCAGCGCCAGGCCGAAGGGCGAGCGCAACACGAGCCGCACGAGCAGGAACATCGCGAGCACGACGCCGAATGCATAGCCGAATGCGGTCTTGCCGTAGAGGTCGAAATCGAAGAGGCCGAGCACTGGCGCGATGACTACGCCCTGCAGCCCGTCGGTGCCACCGGTGAGGCCCGAGAGCCGGTTGACCAGTTCGTACAGCAGCACGCACACGCCGATGGTGATCATCAGCCGCGTGAGGTCGGCGCCGCGCACCACGAGGTAGCTCAGTGCGTAGCCCAGCAGGCCGCTGACGACCA
This sequence comes from Variovorax paradoxus, assembly GCF_024734665.1. NCBI lineage: Bacteria > Pseudomonadati > Pseudomonadota > Betaproteobacteria > Burkholderiales > Comamonadaceae > Variovorax > Variovorax paradoxus. Next base: position 6,718,265 of record NZ_CP102931.1, on the reverse strand, counting down.
GTGCGAACAGCAGGCCGGTGAAGGGTTCGCTCCAGCCGTACTTGGCAAGCAACCCGGCTGCATACGCGCCCGCGCCGAAGAAGGCTGCGTGGCCCACGGTGAGGATGCCGGCGTAGCCCAGCGCCATGTCGAGCGACACGGCGAACAGACCGAAAATCATGATCTGGCTCATCAGCGTGAGCTTGTCGGGCAGGAGGAAGAAGCTCGACGCGAGTGCCAGCCAGAAGGCGATTTCGGCGATGCGCAAATGCGTGGGGGACATCGTTACGGGTTTCATCCTGGGTGCCCTGCTCGTTGAGTTTCGGGGCGCGTGCGAATGACACCGGGTACTCCCCTCCGCGAATGTCCCCCGCCTTCGGCTCCTCCTTTATTTCGCTGCGGGGAGCACCCGATGCCATTCACACATTGAGCCCGGCTGTCGTGCCGGCCGATCAGCCGCTGCGTCCATCGATCACGTCGATGGTGTGCTCTGCGCAGCGAAATAAAGGAGGAGGCCGCAGGCCGGGGGACATTCGCGGAGCAGAGCACGCCGTCGGCGTGAGCGCTCCCCGAACAAAGCACGCTGTACATCACGCGATCCCCTTCTTCGCAACGATGCCGTTCGGCCGCACCAGCAGCATCACGATCATGAAAACGTAGATGAGAAAGGCGCCCGCCTCAGGCAGGTAGTACTTGCCCGCCACGTCGACGATGCCGACCAGCAGCGCCGCAATGAACGGCCCCGTGACGGTGCCCGCACCGCCCACGCACACCACCATCAGGAAGTACACGAGGTACTTGAGCGGGAACGACGGCTCCAGCCCCAGCATGCCCAGGCTCAGCGCACCGCCGAGGCCCGCGAGGCCGCAGCCGAGAGAGAAGGTCAGGAAGAACAGCCGCTGCACGTTGATGCCGGTGCCACCCGCCACGCGCTGGTTGTCGACCGCCGCGCGCACCATCGCGCCGTAGCGCGTCTTGCCCAGGCCCAGCAGCAGCGCGGCCAGCACGGCCACGCCGCAGACGATCAGGAACAGGCGATAGCGGCCCACTTCAAGGCCCAGCAGCGACATCTGCCCGTCGAGCGCCGGCGGCAGCGTGAAGGGCTGCATCGTCGGGCCGAAGAAGTACGTGAAGGCGGCGATCGACACGAACACCACGCCGATCGACAGCAGCACCTGGTCGAGCGGGTGCGCGCGGTACAGCCGTCGGTAGAACACGAACTCCAGCACCGCGCCCGCAACGGCAGCCGCCACGAAGGCTGCCGCCAAAGAGAGGCCGAAGCCCAGTCCGAAGTGGTTCATCAGCACGCTTGCGGCGTAGCCGCCAACCATCGCGAAACTGCCGTGCGCGAGGTTGACGAAATTCATGAGCCCCATCGTGATGGACAAGCCCACGCCGATGAGAAACAGGAGCATGCCGTAGGCCACTCCATCGAAGATCACGATGCCCATGAATTTCCTGCTGGCTGACGGACTGGCTGGCTTACTTGGCGGCGGCTTCCTTGGCCGGGTCCTTCACGCGGTCGAACTTGTCGAACTCGACGTTCACCAGCTGGCCGTTCACACGCTCGGTCTTGCGGATGTAGACGGTCTGCACGATGTCGCGCGTGGCGGGGTCGATCTCGATGGGGCCGCGCGGGCTCTCGAAGCTCAGGCCCTTGAGGGCGTCCATGAACTTGTCACCGCTGGCGTCGCCCTTGGTCTTGGCCAGTGCGAGGTCGATGGCGGCCATGGCGTCGTAGGCCGTCACGGCGAAGTAGCTCGGGCGCAGCTTGGCGCCGTTGTCGGCGGCGAAGTCTTTCACGAACTTCTGGTTCTTGGGCGAGGGATGCGCGAACGAGTAGTGGTGGCTGGTGACCAGGCCCAGCGCCACGTCGCCGGTGGCGTCGAGGTAGCTGTCGTCGGTGGCTTCGCCCGTGGCGTAGAGCTTGATGCCGGCCTGCTCCATGCCGCGTTCCTTCCACACCTTCAAAAAGGCCGGCGGCATCACGCCCGAGGGGAAGAAGAAGAACACGGCCTGGGGCTTGGCGTCCTTGATGCGCTGCACGTAGGCCGAGAAGTCGGGGTTGTTCATCGGCGTGCGCACTTCGCCCGAGACCTTGCCGCCGCCGGCGGTGAAGGTCTTCTTGAAGGCGGTTTCTGCGTCGACGCCCGAGGCGTAGTCGGCGACCACGGTGTAGGCGTCCTTGATGCCTTCCTTGAGCATGTAGCGCGCCATCGGGTCCGTCACCTGCTGCACGGTGAACGACAGCCGCGCCACGTAGGGCGAGCTGGTGGTGATGGCCGACGATGCAGCGTTCATCACGATGGTCGGAATCTTCGCCTGCGTGGCGATGGCACCAACGGCGTACGCGTTGGGGCTGAAGTCCAGGCCGGTGAGCACGCTCACCTTGTCGCGCACGATGAGTTCCTGCGCGATGCGCTTGGCAGCGTCGGGCGCGGGGCCTGCGGTGTCCTTCTTGATGATCTCGACAGTGCGGCCGCCCACCTTGCCGCCGTGTTCCTTCAGGTAGAGCGCGATGCCGGCGTCGAACTGGCGGCCGTAGTCGGCGTACGGGCCGGAGTAGGTGGCGATGAGGCCGATGCGCAGCGGCTCGTCGGCGGCGTGCGCCGTGGCGCCCAGCAGGCCGAAGCCGGCGAGCAGCAGGGTCGAGAGGATGGTTCTCTTGGTCATCGTTGGGTTCACGGGAAAACGCCTTTCAGGTGGAGTGGATGCGCCACGTCGGCGCCGCTGTCATGTAACCGAATATGCAAACAAAGCGGGCGATGATGCCCGAGCCGTCCTTCAAATCTGGGTATCGGGCACGCGAACCCTGAGGCCATCGAAGGCCGCTGTCACGCTGAGCTGGCAGCTCAGGCGCGAGCCGGACCTGCGCTCGGACGCGACGGCTTCGAGCAGCGCGCTCTCCATGTCGTCGGGCGGCGGCAGCAGGTCGATGAAGGCGTCGTCCACGTAGACGTGGCAGGTGGCGCAGGAACAGCAGCCGCCGCATTCGGCGTCGATGCCGCGCACGTTGCCGCGGATGGCGGTCTCCATCACGCTGGCGCCGACCTTGGCGTCGACCTCGCGCGTGGTGCCGTCCTTGAGGATGTAGTGGATCGTGGGCATGGTTTTCAGAACATGTCGAAGTACTCGCGGTGTTCCCACTCCGAGACTTCGAGGTTGAAGCGGGCGATTTCCGCTTCCTTGATGTGGCAGAGGTAGTCGATGAAGACTTTGCTCATCTGCGTGTTGAGCATCTCGTCCTTGCGCAGGCAGGCGAGGGCGTCGCTCAAGGAGCGAGGCAGCTGCTCTGCCGGCGTTTCGTAAGGCGCATCGGCCGAAGGACCGGGGTCGGTCTTGTTCCGGATGCCGTCGAGCCCCGAGAACAGTTGCGACGCCAGGTACAGGTACGGGTTGGCCGTCGGCTCGCCCACGCGGTTCTCGATGCGCGAGGCGCTTTGCCCCACTCCGCCGAGCACGCGCAGCATCGCGCCGCGGTTGTCCTTGGCCCAGATTGCGCGGTCGGGCGCGAGCGAGAAGGGGCGGTAGCGGCGATAGCCGTTGATGGTGGGGCTCGCCAGCGCAGCGGCACCGCAGGCATGCGCCTTGAGGCCGCCGAGGTAGTGCATGCCGATCTCGCTGAGGGTCTGGCCCTCGGCTTCGGGCATGAACGCGTTGACGCCGTCGCTCTTGCGGCGCAGCGACTGGTGCAGGTGCCAGCCGCTGGACATCACGTTCGGAATCTTCGGGCGGCACATGAAGGTGGCGTGCAGCCCGTTGCGCTGGCAGATCTGCTTGATGGCGCTGCGCAGCAGCACCATGGTGTCGGCCGGCATCACGCCGGCGGTGGGGCCGAAGGTCAGCTCGAACTGGCTCGGGCCGAATTCGATTTCGAGCGATCGCAGCGGCAGGCCCAGCGCGATGAGGTTGGAGCGCAGCAGTTCCATCAGCCCGTCGACGCGGTCGTAGCGCAGCTCGGTGAGGTACTGGTGGCCGTGCGACAGCAGCGACACGCGCGGCGGTTCGCCGGGCTGGCCCGAATCGGCCAGGCCCATGCGGGCGTCGTCGAGCTTGAAGACGTGGAACTCGACTTCGAGGCCGGCGATGAAGTCCAGACCCAGCTCGTCGAGCTGGCGCACCGCGCGCTGCAGGATCTGCCGCGTGGCGAAGGGGCAGGGCTTGCCGTCGGCCATGTAGGCGTCGCACATCACCCAGCCGGTGCGTGGCGACCACGGCAGGATCTTGAAGGTGGCGGGGTCGGCCACGATGGTGAAGTCGGCCCCGCCCTGCAGGCCCTCGATGGCGAAGCCGCCGCCTTGCGTGAACACCGGGAACACGGTCTTGTGCGAGGTGTCCTTGGCGAGCAGCGTGGAGGTGAGGTTCACGCCTTCCCACAGGGCCGAGCGCGCCTCGGTGGCGACGAGCGTCTTGCCGCGCAGGATGCCGTGCTGGTCGGGCCAGGCGAAGCGCACGAGGTCGACCTCGCCGCTATCGATGCGGCGCACCAGCTCCCTGGCCTGCGCATGCTGGTCGTCGGACCAGAGACCGAAGCGGTCGACGAATGTGTGGCTGCTGCTCATGGCGTGCGTGCTCAGGCGGCGAGCCGTGCGGAGGCCCAGTCGGACTTCAAGCGGCGCGCGCGGTCGGCTTCTTGCCAGTAGGCCTCGGTGGCAGCCTCGTCGCTGACGTTGCGGCCGATGCCGTCGATGGAGGGCGGGCCGGTCATCGCGCTGGCCTGTGCGGCGTCGATCAGCATCGGTGCGCTCTCGCCGGCCAGCGTGGCCTCGATGGCCTTCACCAGCACGCGGCGGTAGGCAATGATCCCCTTGTCGGTGCTGCCCAGATGCTCGCGCGTGCGGTCCTGGATTGCGCCTTGCGACTCCACCGCCCACTGGTCGTGCACGTTGATGTCGTCGCCCATGCCGGTGTAGGTTTCGGTCAGCTGCTCTTCGATGCTGTAGCCGTAGTTGTTGCGCTTGTTTTTGCGCGAGGTGTAGTCGGGCAGCTCGTAGAGCTTCAGGCGCTGGTCGCGCATCTGCTGCTTGTCGACCGGGCCGGTGAAGCTGGTGAAGATGGCGTACCAGTAGCAGTGCGTGTCGTCGACCGGCACGTGCCATTGCGAGATGGTCATCTCGGCGCTCATCGGGATCACGAAAGCCTGCGGGAACACCACGTTGGTCACGCGCACGTGGGTGGTGTCTTCGGACAGCTTGCGCAGCGCCTTCAGGCGGAAGCCGTAGTCGGTGGGCTCCACGCTGATGTCGGGCCGGTCGTATTCGCGCAGCACCTTGGTGATGGGCATGTCGGAGTCGGCCGATGCGCCGCGGAACTGCTTGCCGTAGCTCCCGGAGGTGTCTTCGTCCTCGAAGAAGCGATGCAGGTACGAGGCGTGCGCGGGGTCGATGCCCACTTCGAGCGCCTGCAGCCAGTTGCATTCGAACAGGCCCTTGAACGCGAAGGTGTGGCTGTCGGGCGCGACGAAGCAGTCGAACTCGGGGAAGGCTGGGGGCTCGCCCTCGCCGATGTAGGCGAAGACCACGCCGGCTTTCTCGACCACCGGATAGGCCGACTGCTTGATGCGGCTGCACAGCTTGCTGGTGGGCGGCTCGGCGGGCGTTTCGAGGCAGTTGCCCTTGGCGTCGAACAGCCAGCCGTGGAAGGCGCAGCGGATGCCACCGTTTTCGAGGCGGCCGAATGCGAGGTCGGCGCCGCGGTGCGGGCAGTCGCGATCGAGCATGCCGAGCTGGCCGCTTTCATCGCGGAACAGGACGAAGTCCTGGCCCATGAGCTTCACCGGCTTGACCGGGCGCGGGCCCGCCAGCTCGTCGGCCAGGGCCACCGGCTGCCAGTAGCGGCGCAGCAGCTTGCCGGCGGGCGCGCCGGGTCCGACGCGGGTGATGAAATCGTTCTGCTCTGCGCTGATCATCGTGCGGGCTCCATCGTGGGGACTGTGGAAAGAGGCTTGCAGCTATTGCATGCAACTGTATGCATTGTCTTGGTGATCCTCGATCCTGGTCAAACTTTCATCTGCGATTTCGCCCCGATTCGGGGCCGTGAGAGGCAAAAATCAGGGTAAACGCTGAGGTTGCCGTCAGTTTTTGACACTTGTTGGGAAGATGTGCATGCAACAAGCGAGCCAGGATAAATATGCTGCGTGCAGTGTCGGGCTCGTCTCCTAGAATCCGCCGATGGACTCCCAACAATCCCGCGTGCTCGTGCAACTGCGCGACTTGATCCTCAAGGGCGAATTCGTGCCCGGAGAGCGGCTGGCCGAGATCCCGCTCGCCGAGAAGCTCGAAGCCTCGCGCACCCCGGTGCGGCTCGCGCTGGCCAGCCTGGAGCACGAAGGGCTGATCGAGCAATCGCCCAGCGGCGGCTACCAGATGCGCCGCTTCACCTCGCAGGAAGTGGCCGACGCGATCCGCGTGCGAGGCGTGATCGAAGGCTTCGCCGCGCGCCTGCTGGCCGAAGACGGTGCATCGCGCCAGCTGCTGCGCGACCTGAAAGAGTGCCTGGAAGACGGCGACCGGGCCGTGAACAAGCCCAGCATGGAGATCGACGACTACGCGGCCTACGTCGAAATGAACGACCGCTTTCACAAGCTGATCGTCGAAGGCTGCGGCAATCTCGCGCTCAAGCGGGTGATGGACATGCTGGGTGGCCAGCCCTTTGCCGCTCCGAGCGCGATGCTGCCGATGCAGTCGTCAATGGAAGAGGGCCAGCAATGGATGCGGCAGGCGCACCGCACGCACCACGCAATCGTGCAGGCCATCGAGCGCGGGCAGGGCTCGCGGGCGCAGGCGCTGGGCGAGGAGCACGTCGAGATCGCGCGCATGAACCTCGATTACGCGCTCGAGCGGCCGGAGCTGGCTGCCGAGCTGATGCCGGGCATCCGCCTGGTGTCCAAGGGTCGGGGCGCCTGAGATCGGGCAAACCGGCGCGTCTGTATAAGACTGGCTGGTATTTCGGCATTCACGCCGTCTGCCCAGCGACGGGCGAGACTAGAATTTCCGGCATGAGTGCCACCGCCCCCGCCAAGACCTCGTTCAAGGAACAGATGCTGCAGGCCCGCGAGGAGGCCATCGTGCAGACCGCGAACCGCCTGCTCGCCGAGAAGGGCTTCGAATCGATGACGGTCGACGAGGTGGCCGCAACGGTTGGCATCGCCAAGGCCAGCCTCTACAAGCACTTTCCCAGCAAGGAAGACCTGGCGGCCGCCGCGATGGTGCGAATCATGCAGCGCACGCTGGATTTCCTGGCCGCGGTGCCGGCCGAGGACAAGCCCGTCGACAAGCTGCGCGCCGTGGTGCGCTGGGCCATGCAGATGCAACTGGCTGGCGAGATGCCTTCGTTGCCGCACCAGAACTCGAGCCTGCGCGCTGCGCTGATGAACAACCGCGGTTACCTCGACCGCCTGGTCACCATCAGCGACCAACTCGGCGGCTGGATACAGGCCGCGCAGGCCGACGGCTCGCTCAACCCGAAGTTGCCGGCGATCGCCGTGCTCTACACGTTGTTCGCGCGCGCCTGTGATCCGGTGCTCGGTTTCCTGAAGGCCGGCCGTCTGCAGACAGACGAGCAGATCGTCGAGCTTGTGCTCGCAACCTGCTTCGACGGCTTGGCCGCGCGCTAACTGCTGAGCGCGCGCCGCGGCGTCACCACGGCTTCGACCGCCGCGCCCACCGCGAGCAGCCGGTGATCGGTGTTGCCGATGCTGGCCACCATCAGCCCGACCGGCGCCGTGCCCGCGTCGTGGCAGGGCACCGAGAGCGCGCAGCCGTCGAACAGGTTCACCACCGAGGGGTTGCGCAGCATGCGGCCATTGATGCGGTAGTAGGTGTCATCGTCCTTCAGCACCTCGGCGATCGGCGGCGCGATGTCGGGCGTGGTGGGCATCAGCATCGCGTCGTAGCCCACGGCGGCGGTGTTGATCGAGCGGATGAACTGGCGGCGCAGCGCCTGCAACTGCAGATAGTCGGGCGCGGTGATGGTTTCGCCGGTCTTGATGCGGGCCAGCACGCGCGGGTCGTATTTGGCGGCACCTGTCTTGATGAAGTCGCGGTGCCAGGTGAAGGCCTCGGCGGCGGTGATCATGCCGCGCGGGTTGATGGTTGGCGCCTTCGCGAACTCGGTCATCGGCAGTTCGGTGACCGTGGCGCCTGCGGCCGAGAGCTTGGCCAGCGCCGAAGCGAAGGCAGCGGCCACTGGCGGCGACAGATCGTCCTGGAAGAAAGTCTTGGGCACCGCGAAGCGCAGGCCGCGCAGCGGCAACACGCGCAGCGGGCGCTGCAGTTCGGCGGCCAGCACGGCGTCGAGCAGGGCGCAGTCTTCCACCGTCCAGGCCATGGGGCCGGCCGAATCGAAGGAGGTCGACAGCGGCATCACGCCGTCGAGCGGAATGCGCCGCTGCGTCGGCTTGAAGCCCACCAGCCCGTTGAGCGCTGACGGGATGCGCAGCGATCCGCCGGTGTCGGTGCCGATGGCGCCGGCAGCCATGCCGTCGGTCACCGAGATCGCGCCGCCCGAGGTCGAACCACCCGGGATGCGGCCTGTCGCGCGGTCGTAGACGTTTTTCGGCGTGCCGTAGTGCGGGTTGACGCCCAGGCCGGTGTAGGCGAACTCGACCGTATTGGTGCGCCCGATGATGATCGCGCCGGCGCGCCGCAGTCGCTCGACCACGAGGGCGTCGCGCGTCGCTGGCGGCTGGCCGGCCAGCACCATCGAGCCGCCGAGCGTGGTGATGCCGGCTTCGTCGAACAGGTCTTTCAGCGAAATCGGGATGCCGGCGATCGGCGAGGCGGCCGGGCGGCCGCTCTTGCGCTCGGCGTCGAGCCGCGCCGCGGTGGCGCGGGCCGTATCGGCGTGCACGCGGATGAAGGTGCGCGCGCCTTCGCCCGCGGGGTTCTGGATGGCGGCCAATGCTTCTTCTACTAGTTGGCTGCTGCTGAGGGTGCCGGCGGCGAGGCGGCGCGACATTTCGGCTATCGACAGCTGGCCCATGGCCCTGCCGGCGGTTTCGTTCGGTCCCTGGGCGAAGGCCCGTGGCCACAAGGAGAGCAGTCCAGTGGCCGCGGCGGCGCCGGCGGTCTGCTGCAGGAAGTTGCGTCGTTGTTGTTGCTGTTGGGTCATGGCGCTCTCCTCCATCGGTGAGATGGGCTCGGCCAGTCTACACAGCCGTGGTGGCGAACGCGTTGCTGGCCGTTACCGTCTGCGCGACGGTGCGGCCGGTCAGCGCAGGTCTATCAGCAGTTGGGGCTTGTAGCCTTCCTGTTCGCCGTTGCGTGCGTAGCCCAGCGGGTTGGCCACTACGCGGCAGCCGTTCTTCACATAGTCCGACGGACAGTGCAGGTGGCCGTGCAGCCACAGCTTCGCATAGGGCAGCAACTCGTCGAGCGCATTGCAGAAACCGGCCGTGCCGGGTGTCAGGCCGTAGCGCGGATCGGCACTTTCGAGGCTGGGCGCAAAGTGGGTGATGGCCACCGTGGTGCCGTCGAAAGGTTCGGCCAGCGCCTGCGTGAGCCAGGTCTGGCAGGCCAGCGCCTGGTCGCGCAACTGCGCGGAGAGGAAGAGTTCGCCGTTACGCATGGTGGCCGCTTTTTCAAGATAGAAATCGGCCGCGCGCATGGCCTTGCCGCGTTTCTTGAGCGCCTCGGCCAGGCTGTCGGTGGGTTCGGCCAGTGCGTCGAAGTCGGCCCACAGCGTGGTGCCCACGAAGCGGATGCCGTCGATCACACGGGTTTCGCGTTCCAGCCAGAGGATGTCGAGTTCCTCGCAGAGCGTGCGCAGGCGGTCGTGGGTCTCGTCGAAGTCGACGTTGTCGTATTCGTGGTTGCCCGGCACATAGACAACCGGCACCGGCCAGCCGTTGCGGGGCGAAAAGCGGCCCAGGCCGAAGTCGGTGTCGGTCAGGCGAGAGCCTTGCTGGTAGGAGCCGATGTCGCCCGCGAGGATCAGCATGTCGGCGCCCGGCACGGGCTCGGCATGGAAGCGGGGATGGGACTCCAGATGCAGGTCGGAGAGCAGTTGCAGCTTCATCGTCGGGCCAGTCTAGGTGAATTGCCCCATGCGTGAAGCGCATAAGGTTTGGCTTGATTAACTAGGGATAACCCCTATTCTTGAAACATCAACCACTCCAGCGCAGCCACGAGCCGCGTACCGTCATGTTCAGCCTCATTGCCCAAGTGGCCCGTTTCTTCCGTTCTTCCAGCGCCAACGTTCCGGCCAGCCACGCCGCTGCGCTGATGGAAAGCGCTGACATGCGCGCCGGCCGCGGAGCCCACCACGCGCAGGAACTGCGCGCCGCAGCCAGCGCCTGGCTCAGCGTCGTTCGCTAAGCAAACCCGGTCAGCCAGGCACCTTTTGCCCGAGGACCGATCCGGCGAAAGCCGCGGCTGCCGAGCGCAACAGCGCATTGCGCAGCCACTCATGTGAATGCCCATGCTGGGCGCGCCGGTGCCAGATGGCATCCACGTGCACCGGCGGCTGGTCGAACGGCAGGTCGCGCAGCACCAATTGATCGTCGATGCCGGTCACCGTCACGAAGTGACGAGGCAGCACGGTCAGCAGGTCTGAATTGGCGACCACCCGGCCGGCCGTGAAGAACTGGTTCACCGTCACCACGATGCGCCGCTCGCGCCCCAAGGCGCCCAGCGTCTGGTCGATGAAACCGTAGGGCCTCCCCGAAAAACTCACCAGCAGGTGTCGCGCTGCGCAGTAGTCATCGAGCGTGAGGGGTGCGCTCGCAAGCGGATGGCCGCGCCGCATCACGCATACATACTGACCCAGGTAGAGCCGCTGGGTCTCG